>JACRIM010000027.1 GCA_016235815.1 Planctomycetota bacterium | reverse complement strand
TCCCGACCTGTCGCCGCGGCGACCGCTCTGACCAGGCTGAGCTACGCCCCGTAGCTGCTATTTACTTATTCCAAACCGACGCGCTCACAGTCGTCGGACTATTGTTTTCTTGAACAGCGTGGCTTAGTTCCCGACCTGTCGCCGCGGCGACCGCTCTGACCAGGCTGAGCTACGCCCCGTAGCTGCTATTTACTTATTCCAAACCGACGCGCTCACAGTCGTCGGACTATTGTTTCCTTGAACAGCGTGGCTTAGTTCCCGACCTGTCGCCGCGGCGACCGCTCTGACCAGGCTGAGCTACGCCCCGCTGAACCTGAACCCTTCATTCTATGCGGCAAACGAGACAACGCAAGCCGCTCAAAGACACAACTAAAACGGCGCGGCTTCGTCGGCGAGGCCCGGCCCGGAGGGGTTAAAGGCGATGCCGGGGTCTTCGGCGTAGCCGCGGTTGCCGTAGCCGGCATCGTCGCTGATGTAGCCGGGGGCGGCGTTGTCGAAGCGGGTGAAGTGCGGGTTGAAGTGGATTTCGATGTCGCCGGTCGGGCCGTTGCGCTGCTTGGCGACGATGATCTCGGCCTTGCCCTTTGATTTTTCGAATTGCTCGGCGGCGGCCGGGCTGGTGGCGCGCTTTTTGCTGAGGTAGTACTCCTCCCGGTGCAGGAGCATGACCACGTCGGCGTCCTGCTCGATGGCGCCGGATTCGCGGAGATCGCTCATTCGGGGGCGATTGCCTTCGCGGCCTTCGACCTGTCGATTGAGCTGGGCCATGGCGACGACGGGGATGTTCAACTCGCGGGCGAGGGCCTTGAGGCCGCGGCTGATCGAGGCGATTTCATTCTGACGGCTGTCTTTCGCGGCGGCGCGATCATACATGAGCTGCAGGTAGTCCACGAAGATGACCTTTATGTCGTGGAGCATTTTCAGACGGCGCGACTTGGCGCGGAGTTCCATGACGCTCATGCCGGGTGTGTCATCGACAAAAACCGGGCAGGTGCGCATGTTGCCGCAGGCGAGTTGGAGCTTGGTGATCTCCTCATCAGAGAGGCGGGCGTGGCGCATCTTGTGCATATCGACCTGGGCACGCGAGCAGAGCATGCGTTGGGCGATCTGCAGCTTGCTCATTTCCATCGAGAAAAAGGCGGCGGGCATTTGTTCGGAGATGCCGACGGCTTCCAACATTGAAAGGGCCAGCGCCGTCTTTCCCATGCTGGGCCGGGCGGCGATGACGATGAAGTCGCCGTACTGCATGCCGCCGAGCAGTGAGTCTAGTTCGGTAAAGCCGGTGGGTACGCCGGAGAGCGTGCCTTCTTCGAAGGATTCGATTTGCTTGAACGTTTCGTCGAGAAAGTCGCGGAGGGAGACGGCCTGATTGCTGACGCGCTGTTCGGTGACTTCGAAGAGGGCTTTCTCGGCATCGTCGAGAACCTGCACGGCGGATTCGACCTGGTTGTAGGCCGACTGCATGATCTCGCTGGTGCATTGAATCAAGTCGCGGAGCATCGACTTGTCGCGGACGATGCGGGCATAGTGTTCGCTGTTGGCGGTGGAGGGAACAGATTCGGAGAGGTCGATCAAGTATTGTCGGCCGCCGACTTCGTCGAGGAGACCGCGACGGCGGAGTTCGTCCTCGAGCACGATGATGTCGATGGGCTTGTTCGCGTCGTAGATGTCGACGAGGACTTCGTAGAGGAGGCGATGGTCGGGACGGTAGAAGCGCGCGGACTCATCCCGGGGGATGAGCTGCACGACTTGACCGATGGAATCACGATCGAGAAGCATCGCGCCGAGCAGGCTCGCCTCCGCTTCCAAATCCTGCGGAGGGAGCCGGCCGGATGCGATGGGATCAGTTGGCCGTGCCGACGGCGTCGGACGGTTGGGCGTCTGGATTGCTGCCTGGGACATCCGTGCCACCTTCCTTCGCCGGTTCCGGTTCAAACTCGCCGGCGCGCTTCTCTGCGACGACCCACACCTTGACGGTTGCCCGGATGTCATCCGCGAGGACGATGGGCACTTCGGTGGAGCCGACTTCCTTGAGATTATGCGACATCTTAACCTGATCGGCGTGGACCGAGTGTCCCTCTTCCATCAGGGCATGTGAAATCTCGCGCGGACCAACGGAGCCATAGAGGTGGCCGTCGGGCGTGCAGGCGGCGGCGATGGTGACCTCGGCGCCGGCCAGGCGGGAGGCCGTCTGGCGAAGGACGCCGCGGATTCGCTCGCGTTCCTGGGCGGCAACGATCTTGTCCTTCTCAATGGCCTTGAGATTGGACTTGGTCGGCTCCAACGCCAGGTGGTGAGGCAGGAGGTAATTTCGAGCATAGCCGGTGGAGACGTCGACGACGTCTCCGCAGAGGCCGAGCTTTGGAATGTCTTTTCGTAAGAGCAGTTTCATAATGGTCGTCTCCTCTAGCCGGCAAAGGACATCAGCCCGATGAATCGGGCGTGTTTGAGGGCCACGCATGACATGCGCTGGTGGCGGGCACAGTTACCGCTGCGCTTTCGCGACAGGTGCTTGCCCTGGCTGGTGACCAGGCGCTGGAGCGAGCCGAGATCCTTGTAGTCGATCTCTTCGGCCTTCTCTCGGCAGAAGCGGCACTTGGTGACCTCGCGGGCCTTCATGCGCTTCTTCTTCTCGGCGGCCTTGTCGTTTTTCTTTTTACCGAACGGTTTCTTCATGAATGCCATATATCGATCCTCTTCTTAAATTCTGTCGCTTTCTTAGAACGGAATGTCGTCGCCGGCAGGAACGGTTTCGTCGATGGGCGGCATTTCGTCCATCGGGGCTGCGCTTCCACCGCCTGAACTTCGCGCCGGCACGGCAGGACGTTCGGTGCGCTCGTAGGATTCGCCGCCTCGATTATTACCTGCACCGCTTCCGGGCGGACCGCCGAGAAACTGAAAGGTATCCACGACGACGAACAACTTACTGCGTTTTTGGCCGTCCTTGCCGTCCCATGATCTGTACCGAAGCTTACCTTCAACAAGCAATGCTTTGCCTTTTGTCATATATTGGTTCAGCGTTTCTGCTTGCTTGCCATAAGCACGCAATTCGACGAAACAAGTGTCTTCCTTCATTTCACCGGTGTGTGAACGCCATTTACTGTTGATAGCCATCCCAAACTCAACAACCGCCATGTTGCTCGGCAGATGGGAGAGCTGCGGGTCGCGTGTCAGGTTGCCTGCGAGCAGGACTTTATTGAAGTTGGCCATGAGTCGATCCTTCCCCCGCGCCGTGGCGCGGCGTCATCGGACGCTTAAACTTCCAGCACGTCGATATCCGGGACTTCTTCCACGGCTGCCGCGGCCATCGGGGGGCCGTCTCCCGGCCGACCATCGGGTCGCCCGCGGTTGCTGCTCCATTCGTCGGCGCGGAAGCTGGTCTTGGGCGGCGGCGGAGCATTGAGGGCCTTTTCGATTTTTTCCGGCGTGAGTTTGTCGCGGCGGAGCACGAGGACGCGGACGGCCTTTTCGCTGAGCTGCACGTCGCGCTCGAGGCCGGCGATCTTCTCGGCCGGGGCGTCGAAGAATGCGAGGGCATAAAGGCCGCGCTTGTGTTGGTGGATCGAATAGGCGAGCTTGCGCTCGTCCCAATTCTTCAGGCCGAGCACATTGGCACCGGCACGATCCAGGATTCGCTTTACCTCCGCCTCGGCGGACGGCCAGTCGGACGCCAAGTTGGCATCCATCAAAAACATTGCCTCGTATCGCTTCACAGCAAACTCTCCTTAGACGCGCCGGACTCGGCCGGCGAAACCATCACGTTTATCCATCAATCCTTCGAGTCTCGATTCGTATCGTTCATCGCGGCGTGGATGCCCTTGGTCACCCACACTTCGACGGCATCGGCCGCCCGCGTGATTTCCTCTTCAACCTCGTCGCGTTCGCTTGCGGCGAACGGCGACAGAACATAATCGGCCACGCTGCCTCGCGCCGGTCGGCCGACGCCGACTCGCAGCCGAGGCACATCGAGCGTTGCGAGCATGGCCAGGACATCGTCGAGGCCTCGCTGGCCGCCGGCGGTTCCGGTGGCCCGCAATCGCAGCTTACCCAGCGGCAGATCCACGTCGTCGGACACGATCAGCACGTCCGACATCGGGCACTGGAAGAACTGTGCGGCGGCGGAGACGCTTTTGCCGCTCACGTTCATGTAGGTCATGGGCCGGAGCAGGACGATTCGCTCCCCGCAAGCCTGACCGTCGGCCACGAGGCCGCTGAATTTCTCCTTCCAGTTTCCCAGCTTCCATCGGTCGCAGAGCAACTCGACCACGCGGAACCCCACGTTATGCCGCGTGTGCACGTATTGCGCACCGGGGTTGCCGAGACCGACGATGAGTTTCATTCGTGCCTATTGCACCTCTCTTATTCGGGCCGGCGGGCACGGAGACCCGCCCCACTTCTTGTTGACCGCAACACCGTTATGCGGCAGCGCGGAACCCATTTGCTACTTCTTCTCTGCCGCGCCTTCTTCTCCTTCGACCTCGATCTTGCCCTTGGCAATGACTTCCGGCTCGGCGGCGCCTTCGACCGGGGCGACGGCAGTCGCATCGACTTCGGCCAGCGGCGGACGGCAGGTGGCAACGACGGAATCGGGGTCGTTAATGGCGGTGATGCCGGGATCGAGTTTCAAATCCTTGGTGTAAAGCACCGAATTCAAACCCAGGTGGCTGACGTCGATGCGCACCTTGTCGGGAATATTGGCGACGAGGCACTCGATGTGCAGGTCGGACAATTCCTGTCGAAGCACGCCGCCTTCGGCGATGCCCTTCGGCGTGCCGCGGTATTCGATGGGCACGTGGACTTTGACGCGCTCGTTCAGATCGACACGGGCCAGATCGACGTGGACCAGTGCCGCGCCGAGGTGGTCGTATTGGGCGTCCTTGATCAGACAGGGCTGCGTTTTGCCATCCATGTCGATGTTGAACAAGTGGGCGCCATGTTCGACATGCAATTCGACGGCATGGCGATCCAGCACGATGGGCAATGGATTCTCTTTGTGGCCGTACATGATGCCGGGGAGTTTTCCATCGCGGCGCAATCGGGCCGCAGCGCGAGAGCCGGCTGCTTTGCGGGTGTCGGCTTTGATTGTTGGGATGTTCATGACTGACGTACCTCACTACGAATGATTGAACAGACTACTCACGGATTGATGTTTATGGATTCGGGCGATGGCCTCGCCCAGAATTTCGGAAACACTGACGACGACCAAGTTCGACAAACGCTTTCGAGCTTCCGGCGACACTGGAATCGTGTCGGTGACGACGATTTCGGTGAGCGGGGCATTTTCGAGTCGATCAACGGCGGCGCCGGCAAAGACGGCATGGGTCGCAGCGGCGCGAACGCTTCGGGCACCGCGCTCGCGGACGATCTTGGCGGCCTCGCAGACCGTACCGGCGGTGGCGATCATGTCATCAATCATGATGACATCCTTGCCTTCGACCTCCCCGATGATGTGGTACATCACGGTGGTGGTGCCGCTGGTTCGGCGTTTGTCGATGATGGCGAGATCGCAGCCGGCCTTCTCGGCGAAGACGCGGGTGCGTTTGACGTTGCCGACGTCGGGACTGACGAAGACGACGTTCTTAAAGTCGATGTCCTTCATGTGCTTGAACAGCACGGGTTCAGCCGTCAGGTGATCGACCGGGATGTCGAAGAAGCCCTGAATCTGCGAGGCGTGGAGGTCCATGGTCAGGACGCGATCGGCGCCGGCCTCACGGATGATGTTGCTGACGAGCTTCGCCGTGATGGGCACGCGGCCTTCTTCTTTGCGATCCTGCCGGGCGTAACCGAAGTACGGCAGCACCGCGGTGATGCGGCGGGCCGAGGCGCGGCGGAGGCAATCCATGAAAATCAAGAGTTCCATGAGATTGTCGTTCACCGGGCGGCAGGTCGATTGAACGACGAAGACATCCTTGCCGCGCACATCGTCGTGCAGCTTCACGAAGAGTTCGCCGTCGGGAAATGTTTCGGCATGGACGCGGCCGGGGCGGATTTCGAGATAGTTGCAGATCGCATCGGACAGGTCGGGATTGCCGCGCCCGCCAAAGACTTTGACTTCATCGGGGACCATGGCCATCAGGACACCCTCGATCCCACGCCGGCCTCGGAGGGAGGACGGCGAACCACGTTCACCTGTTTCTTGCCGGCACCCACGACGGTGCGGCGATCAGAACCCGCTGAATCCAGGGCAGACAACACACCGGGGCCGACATGCGTTCCGTCGGCAACGACTGCGCCATCCGTGACATAGGCATAGGGGCCGATGACGCAGGACGAGCCGATGCGAGCATGGCCTTCAATCGTGCTGAAGGGCCGAATCACTGTTTCGACGCCGATCTTGGCGCGACAATCGATCCACGTGCTTTCGGGATCGAGAATCGTCACGCCGGCGTCCATCCATTCCGTGGCGATGCGCTTCTGCATGAGGCGGTTGACGTCGGCCAACTCGGCACGGGAGTTGATACCCGTGGCATCGATGGCGGGGACACGCGTCGTGGCGCGGACCGGCTTGCCTTCGCTGCGGAGTATTTCGAGGACGTCGGTGATGTAGTACTCGCCCTTGGCGTTTTTGTTCGTGAGCTTCGGCAAGGCGGCGAGCAGCGAGGCGGCATCGAAGCAGTAGTAACTCGGGTTAACTTCGTTGATTTTCAGTTGGTCGGGGGTGCAATCGCGGTGTTCGACGATGCGCTCAAAATCCCCTTTGGCATCGCGGATGATTCGGCCGTAACCGGTGGCGTCGTCGAGGACGGTGGTGGCGATGGAGGCGGTGGAACACGTGGTGCGATGCGAGCCGATGAGGTCGAGCAGGGTTTGCGAGCGGATCATTGGCATGTCGCCGGCGATGATGATGACATCGCCGTGAAAGCCATTGAGGGCATCTGCGCACATCATGACGGCGTGGCCGGTGCCTTTTTGCTCGCGTTGTTCGACGAAGTGGACGCCGGGCTCAGCGTTGAAGGCGTCGATGATTTTTTCTTTGGCGAAGCCGACGACGATGTGGAAGGTGTCGATGTCGGCGCCGCGGCAGGCCTCGAGAACGTGTCCGAGCATGGAGCGGCCGCAGACTTCGTGCATGACCTTGGGCCACTCGGTCTTCATGCGCGTGGATTTGCCCGCGGCGAGGATGATCGCGGCGAGTCGGCGCGGGGCCGATGGTTGGTTTGACTGAGGCGTTGCCACAAACACTCCGCGAGCGCGTCGCACATGCGACACTAGGGAACTACCCGGCGAGGATTCGAACCTCGACAAGCAGGACCAAAACCTGCTGTGCTACCATTACACTACCGGGTAATGGTGGTGATCCTACCTGCTATGTACGGCAGCTGCACTCACGAAATCGTCCCGAATTCGGGGCAATCTGTGGATCGACCTCTCAGGGTCGGACTGGACGCGGCTGCATAGGGGGTTCGTCCCGAGGCTAAAGCACCCCACCGCGTGCGGGATGCCTTCTGACCGCCGTCGCTTTCGCTTCTTCGGCCTGTCTCTTTTGGATCGAACGTCGCTGATTAGAGCGAGTCTGGCCCGAAGGCAAGACGGGGGAAGATTACGGTCAACGCACCTTACTGTCAACGCGGCCGAGAACCCGTCGTCGTCCTTTAGGCGGTCCGAAAACAGGCCTTCGCGGAGGCGCGATTTGCAAGTCCTTGTATGCCTTTTGGTTATCCGATTGCAGAGGGCCAAATGGTATTGGATATCAAACCATCGTCTCCCATTGTTCGGCATGGAGCCGGGAGTGGGCGGAAGTTTCGGGGGAAATCGATGAATCGCATCTCATCCAGGGTCACGATGACCGGCCTCGCGGTTTGCACGGCTATTGTATTTGTTTCGGGCTGCCAGACGCCGTTTGAGGATCTCCTGAATGGGGTGCTGGGCAACGGCACGGTTCCGCCGCTCAGCCTTGCCACGCTTCGATCGATGCCTGATTCGGATGGCGACGGGATTCCGGACGCGTTTGATGGAAACCCCGACAACCCGGACGCGGACAACGATGGCGTGATCGATGGGCTGGATTCCGACCTCGACAACGACGGGGTACCGAACTGGCTTGACTTGGATCAGCTCTCCTCCGACTCGGACGGCGACGGAATTCCAGATTTGATTGACGAGAGTCCGACGGAATCGGACGCGAATGGAAACGGCGTGCCGGACGGACAGGAAACGGACACGGACGGCGACGGCATCATGGATTCCGATGATCCGGCCCCGACCGATTCCGATGCGGATGGAGACGGGATTCCGGATGGCGTCGATCCCGACCCAGCCAACGCTGACACGAACAACGATGGCGTACTCGATGGATTTCAGACGGACACGGACGGGGACTGCACGTTTGACGCGCTTGATCCGTATCCGACCGATCCTGATCACAACGCCAACAGTGTGCTTGATGGGCAGGAGTACGATGCCGACGACGATGGTCTGACGGACTGCAATGATCCGGATCAGAATAACGTCGACACGGACAATGACGGCATTCCGGATGGATTGGACAGCGACCCGACGAATCCCGATTCCAATTCGAACAACATTCCCGACGGCGACGAGACAGACTCGGACACGGACGGATTAAACGACTCCAGCGATAACTACCCCGACGACCCTGACGCCAACGAAAACGGCGTGCCGGATGGATCAGACCCGGAATATAACAACGACGCGACCTATGGCGTGGGCACCGACGGCGAGTTGGTGGACTTTGACGGCGACGGCTTGATCCAGGGTGTTGACCCGAATGACCATGACCCCGACACGGACGGGGATGGGTTCCTTGACGGGCTTGACGCGGCCCCGACAAACCCGACAGTGCATTGAAAGCGGGTTGTGAGGTTCGATGCAATAGGGCGGGCCGCCATTGCCCGCCCTATTTCTTGCGCCGGTAGGTTGCGAATCGCAGCGGCGGGTGACTGATCTCGTCGGCGCAATTCCATTCGGCAGGATTCCACGTTGGAAAATGCGTGTCGCCAACCAGGCCGGTGCGCTCGATCCACGTCACCATCATTTCATCCACGGCAGGTAGCGCGGCACGGTACAGCTCGGCACCGCCAATGACAAAGGCCTTTTCCTCGCATCGCGCGCGGCACAATTCCAATGCCGCATCGACTGAGTCGACCACGTCGGCGCCTTGTGCGGCGTAGCCCTTGGTGCGCGAGACGACGATGCTGCGCCTGTCGGGAAGCGGGCGCCCGATGGATTCCCATGTGCGGCGGCCCATGATGATGGCATGGCCGGTGGTGGCGCGCTTGAAGTGTTTCAGGTCTTCAGGCTCGTGCCACGGAAGATGGCCGTCCTTGCCGATCAGGCCTTCGCGGGTCATGGCAACGATGAGAATGGTGATCATGGGTGTGGCGGCGCGGTTTGCTACACAGCGACTTTGAACTTGATGCCGTCGTGGCACTGATAGCCGACGATTTCGAAGTCATCGTAGGTGAGTTCATCGAACGGTTTCCGAGCGATTACGAGTTTCGGCAGCGGGTACGGCTCGCGCTTTAGCTGTTCCATAAGCCCGGCGAGGTGATCGTACTCGGCCATTGAAGATTCAGGTTTCGCGACGTAGATGTGCGCATCGACGATGGAATGGGCGAAGACGCCGAGGCCGAGGCCGACTTCCTGGGCGATCATTTGCGTGAGCGCGGCATAGGCAGCCATGTTGAAGGGGATTCCGAGAGCGATGTCGCCGGAGCGTTGGTGAAGGTGGCAATTGAGCTTTCCGCCCGTGACATGAAAGGCGAACGTGTAGTGGCACGGCGGGAGTTTGCTGGTCAGGGCGTTGCCTGGCTCCCATGCAGTGACGACGAGTCGGCGGCTGTTGGGGTCGCGCTTGAGTGCGTCGATAACGAAGCGGATCTGATCGACCTCGCGGACTCGCCATTGACCGTCGGCGGCGCGCGTGGCGCTGGGGAAGTGCCGCCAATAGTGACCATAAGCGGTTTCGAGGTTTCCATCGGCATCGGCCCAGGCGTCCCAGATTTTTGTGTGTTGGCGCAGGTTGCGAATGTGATTTTCGCCGGAGAGATACCAGAGCAATTCGCGGAGGATGGAGGGCCAGTGCATTTTCTTGGTGGTCAGAAGCGGGAAGCCGGCGGCGAGGTCGACGCGGTAGTGGGCGGAGAAGTAGCTGATGGTGTCGACGCCGGTGCGAGAGGGCTTGTGGACGCCTTCGTTGATGACTTTGCGAACGAGATCGTGGTAGACGTGCATGGGGATCCTCCGTGACCATGTCGAGTGTAGAACGCTCTCACGGCCGACTCAACCGCCTTCATTGCGCGACTGTGAAATGCACGCTGAACCGGTGTGCTTCGACCAGCGTATGATGGTAATTCGCGTCGACCTGACGGGAGAAACTTGAATGGCCCATTTCTACGAATCACTTCCTGCATCGATACGGTCATTGAGCAACGCAGAGGCGATTGACGCGTTTCTGGCCGGCGGGGACATCCCGGGCCGGGCCATCTCGGGACTGAGCGATCAACATGTTGACGCTTTGCCGATTCCGGGGACTTGGAGCATTCGGCAGATTGTCGTTCACCTGATGGACTCCGATCTGGTCGCGGCGTATCGGATGAAACGCATCATTGCCGAAGAGCGGCCACTGCTGGATTGCTACGACGAAACGGCGTTTTCGAAGAAGTTGTTCTATGAGCGGCAGTCTGCGGTGGAGGCGTGCGAGGTAATTCGTCGTTCGCGGCAGCTCATGACGATGATTCTGCGGCAACTGCCGGACGGGACATTTGGGCGGGCGGCGCGGCATCCCGAGATCGGCGAGATCACGTTGGGGCAGATCGTTCGGCTTTATGTGCATCACATTCAACATCACGTGGCGTTCATCGTGAAGAAACGCGAATTGCTGGGAGTTCCGATCACGCTATGAATATCTATCACATCTGGTGCAATCTGAAAGACTCGCACAAGGACCTGGAGTTCACCCGGAATCTCGACGGCTACCTCGGCGCTTTGAAAGCGGCAGGCAAGATTGCCGCGTTTCGGTTGACGAGGCGGAAACTCGGCTTCGGGCCTTCGGAGCTGGGAGAGTTCCACATCATGATCGAGGCGACCGATCTGGCCCAACTTGAGGCGGCCTTCGAGATGATTGCGCCGCGCCAGGGCGCGATTGAGGCTGCTCACGTGAAGGTTTACTCAATGGTGACGGACTTTCGTTCGGCGCTGTACCGGGACTTTCCCGATCCGCAGCGGACGTAAGCACACACGATTCCATTCGGGTCGTGCCGCCATTGAACCCCGCGATATAATCACCCTGTCCGGTCCGCTTTCCTCGGGACCGTTATGAGGTGAACCATGACCGCCGCCACCGCGACTCAGCCACAGACTGCCATGAAGGACTTTCTGCCCATTGAGGCCATCGACCACGTCGAGTTCTACGTGGGCAACGCCCTGCAGGCTGCCCAGTACTATCGCCATGTTTTCGGCTTCAACATTGTCGGCTATCGCGGACTGGAGACCGGCTCGCGTGACGTAGCCAGCTATGTGTTGGAGCAGGGGCAGATTCGATTTGTTCTCAGCACGGCATTGACACCCGATCATGAGATTGCGCGGCATTGCGCGTTGCACGGAGACGGCGTAAAGGTGATTGCGTTTCGGGTGCCGGACGTGGACAGCGCGATCGCGGAGACGAGGCATCGCGGGGCGACGGTGGTGGAGCCGGCGCGGGCGATGGAAGACAAGACCGGCGTAATCAAGCGCGGGGCGATTCGCACCTATGGCGAGACGTTGCACGCCTTTGTCGATCGATCTCGTTACATGGGCATCTTTGCCCCCGGGTTTGAGTCGGTGAATTTTCCGGCCAAGTGCACCCCGGGGCTGGCAGCGATTGACCATATGGTGGGCAACGTCGAGCTAGGGGCGATGAACCACTGGGTGGGGTTCTACCGGGATGTACTCGGCTTTGAGCAGTTGCAGCACTTCTCCGACAAGGACATCAGCACGGAATACTCGGCGCTGATGTCAAAGGTGATGCAGAACGGCACGGGAAAGGTGAAATTTCCGATTAATGAGCCGGCCGAGGGGAAGCGGAAGAGCCAGATCGAGGAATATCTGGATTTCTACCGCGGGCCGGGCGTGCAGCATGTGGCGATGGTTACGAAGGACATCGTGAACGCGGTGCGGACGCTTCGGGACAACGGCGTTGGGTTCCTGCGCGTGCCGGATACGTATTACGACGCGTTGCCGAGCCGCGTGGGGAAGATCGACGAGGACCTGAAGATCATCAAGGAACTGGGCATCCTTGTGGATCGCGATGAGGATGGGTACCTATTGCAGATCTTCACGAAACCACTGGAGGATCGGCCGACTCTGTTTTTTGAGATTATCGAGCGGCACGGCAGCCGAGGCTTCGGCGTGGGGAACTTCAAGGCCCTGTTTGTGAGCATTGAGGAAGAGCAGAAAAAGCGCGGGACGCTGTAAGGTTTGTTCACAGGGGAACACTTTCTTGTCATGCCGCCGATCAGCGGGTAGATTACTCCGCAGTTCGGGAGAGTGATCATGATCTATTCGGCGGGTTGCGAGTACGCCATCCGTGCGCTTTCACGTCTGGCACAGCGCGCTCCTAATGGAGCGTTTTGCCTGCTGCGCGATATTGTGGACAAGGATGAGTTGCCGGAGCATTTCGTCGGCAAGCTGCTGCAGCAGTTAGTACGGGCGGATTTGCTGATCTCGGCCAAGGGGCGCGGCGGCGGGTTTGCGCTGCGCGGGTTGCCGGGGGAGATTACGCTGCGGCAGATCGTCGAGGCCATCGACGGTAAGGAGCGGATTCACCGGTGCATTCTGGGCCTATCAGAGTGCAACGAAACGCAGGCCTGCCCGCAGCATGACTGCTGGGTGCCGATTCGACGCCAGATCGAAGACACGCTGGACAAGACGACACTGGCGGACCTGGCGGAAGCGCTGGCGAAGAAGCAGGCAAAAGCCGAAAAGCTGTTGGTCCGGCGGAAATAGGCGAGACGTTGGCGGGCAGGGACGCTTCCCCATCTTTACGCGTGTTCGCGGCGAGCAAGCGTGCCGGCTAAATGTGACGGCCACGTCATTCACATCGGCGATACACTTTCCAATTACTTATGAACACGGACATGGTACGCGCACGATTCGCACCCTCCCCCACCGGCTATCTGCATGTCGGCGGGGCCCGCACTGCACTCTTCAACTGGCTTTTCTGTCGCAAGCATGGCGGACGATTCATCCTCCGCATTGAGGACACGGACATTTTGCGAAACATCGAAGGGGCCGAGCGAAAGCTGCTCGACGATTTGACCTGGTTGGGCATCGAGCCGGACGAGGGGCCGGACCAGGGCGGGCCGTACGGGCCGTATCGCCAAAGCGAGCGACGCGACTTGTACGAGGCAGCAGTGAATAAGCTGCTTGAGGAAGGCAAGGCGTATTACGCGTGGGACACGCCGGACGAATTGGACGTGCTGCGGAAGGCAGCGCAGGCGGAGAAGCGGACGTTTCGCTATCCGCGGCCGGCGACGCTGCCGACGAAGGCGGAGGCGGATCGGGCGCGGGCCGAGGGGCGGCCGGTGGTGGTGCGCTTTCGCGTGCCGGATGAGCCGATCACGGTGCACGATGAAATTCTCGGCGACGTGACGTTTGGCGCGGGAGAGATGGAGGATCTCGTCATTTACAAGTCGAACGGTTGGCCCACGTATCACTTCGCGGTGGTGGTCGACGACTATCACATGCAGATCAGCCATGTGTTGCGCGCTCAGGAGCACCTGATGAACACGCCAAAGCATGTGTTCATGCAGCGGGCGCTGGGGTATGAGCCGCCAAAGTTTGCGCATCTGCCGCTGGTGTTCAACATCGACGGCACGAAGATGTCCAAGCGGGACAAACACAAGGTCGTGCGAAAGGCGGCGAAGGATTTGATCAAGGCGGGCAAGTGGTCGGCGGACGACGTGGCGCGGATCGCGCAGGCGACGTCCAAGGCCGCCGAGGCGTGGCTGGACAAGGCCGACACCGAACTGGACATGGAGCAGGTCACGCGACTGGCGGCATCGGCGGGCGTGGTGATGCCGGAGATCGACGTTCACGACTTCAAGCTGTCGGGGTATCTGCCCGAGGCGCTCACGAATTTCGTGGCGCTGATCGGGTGGTCGCCGGGCGGGGATCGGGAGATGCTGACGCGACAGGAGATGGTCGAGTACTTCAGCTTTGACGGTATCAACAAGGCGGCCGGGCGGTTTGACCGGGAGAAATTGCTGGCGGTGAATACAACGTACTGCGCCGAGGCCAAGCCGGAGCGGTTGCTTGCGGCGTTCCGAGATTGGGCGGCGTGTGTGGATTCCTCCATGAAGTCGCTTGATGACGCCACGCTTTCCCGCGTGATCGAGCTTTGCAAGGGGATGCGCACGCTGGCGGATGTGGTGAGCAAGGCGGGACCGTTGTTTGCTCCGGATGACTCGATCGTCTTCGACCCGGACGCCGTAACGAAGATCCTTCAGAAGAAGAACGGCCAGGGGTATGCGATGCTCGAGCAAATGCTGCCCGCGCTGGAGTCGATTTCCGCGTGGACGGTGAGCGAGATCGACGGGGCGATCAAGGGATTGGCGGAGTCGGCCGGCGTGTCGATGGGCGATGTAGCTCAACCGCTGCGCGTGGCGATCGCGGGTCGCGCGGTCAGCCCGGCAATTGCGGAGTCGGTGGAATTGCTGGGCAAGGAAAAGACGCTGAATCGTGTGCGCCTTTGCCTATCTCGCCGATGATGTTCTGTTGTGGCTCGCAAAGGTGACGTTACGGGATGCCTCCTACACCCCCTGAATCCCACATTCCCGCTGAATGGCCAATAATCGGCTTTCTGGCCTGGTTGCTGTTAGTTCCGCTCCCACTGCTTACCATTCTTTGGCTCTCCTGCCGTCTCTATGTTCTCCGACGTAACTCCAAACATGGGCCAAAAGAATGAGAACGGTGCGGGAACGATTTGAGGGGCAATGTAACGGGTCGCTGTCCGGAGTGCGGACGTGTGATCTTGGAGAATAGGCGAGGCAAATATTCGTGATGCATTAGTTGCGACCGGCCCTGATACGATGAATAATCCGCAATAGTTAAGGACCTCTTAGAAATGTCAGAAGTTACTGCCACGCCGACCCACTTTATCCACGAGATCATCGAGGCCGACAATGCTGCGCGCAAATGGGGCACGTGGCCCGATGGGCGGCCGCGGGTGCACACACGGTTTCCGCCCGAGCCGAACGGGTATCTGCACATCGGGCACGCCAAGAGCATCTGCCTGAACTTCGGGCTGGCAAAGCACTATGGCGGGAAGTTCAACCTTCGCTTCGACGATACGAACCCGTGCAAGGAAGAGCAAGAGTATGTCGACAGCATTGTCGAGGATGTGCGCTGGCTCGGCGGCGACTGGGAGGATCGGCTGCTCTTCGCGTCGGACTATTTCAAGCAAATGTATGACTGGGCCTGCCTGCTGATTAAGAAGGGCAAGGCGTACGTCTGCGATTTGACGCCCGAGGAGACCAGCAAGCATCGAGGCTCGCTGACGCGACCGGGGACGAACAGCCCGTTTCGCGATCGAAGCGTCGCCGAGAATCTCGACCTCTTCGACCGGATGCGCAAGGGCGAGTTCCCCGACGGCTCGCGCACGCTCAAAGCCAAGATCGACATGGCCAGCCCGAACCTGAACCTGCGCGACCCGGTGATGTATCGCATCCTGCACGCCGAGCATCATCGGACGGGCAACGCGTGGTGCATCTACCCGATGTACGACTGGGAGCATGGGCTGGAGGACAGCATCGAGGGAATCACGCACAGCATTTGCACATTGGAGTTTGAGAATCATCGGCCGCTCTATGACTGGTTTATCGATGCGATCAACGAGGGCGAGACGTCGCCGATCCATCATCCGCAACAAATCGAGTTTGCCCGGCTAGCGCTTACGCATTCGCTGATGAGTAAGCGGAAGTTGCTGGAATTGGTGAAGGATGGGCATGTGCGCGGCTGGGATGACCCGCGAATGCCGACGGTGAGCGGTCTGCGCCGGCGCGGGTACACGCCGGAGTCGGTTCGGGCGTTTTGCGCAGACATCGGCGTGGCTCGATTCAACGGCGTCATTGAGGTCGTGCGATTGGAGAATGCGCTTCGCGATCATCTGAACAAGATCGCGCCGCGGCGATTGGCGGTGCTTCGGCCGCTGAAACTGGTAATTGAGAACTTCCCCGAGGGCGCGGTGGAGGAACTGGACGCCGTGAATAACCCCGAGGACGCGGCGGCGGGCACACGCAAGGTGCCGTTTTCCAAGGTGCTGTACATCGAGCGCGAGGATTTCGCCGAGACGCCGCCGAAGGGGTACTTCCGACTGTTTCCCGGCAACGAGGTGCGGCTGCGGTATGCGTTCTTTGTGAAGTGCACGGGCTGCGTGAAAGACCCGGCGACGGGCGAGGTGACAGAAGTGCACTGCACGTATGACCCAGCAACGCGCGGCGGGGATTCTCCGGATGGGCGCAAGGTGAAGGGGACGATTCACTGGGTGAGCGCAGCGCACGCCATCAATGCCGAGGTGCGGCTCTACGATCATTTGTTTAAGACGACGGAGCCGGAGGATGTGCCGGAGGGTGTGAGCTATCTCACCAATCTGAATCCCGAGTCGCTGGTGACGCTCTCCGGTTGCAAGCTGGAGCCGTCGCTGGCGGCGTGCGAGGCACGGCGGGATTCCCATGGAACGCTGACACCCGATCGCGTGCAGTTTGAGCGGCATGGGTATTTTTGTGTTGATCCAGATTCGAAGGCGGGGGCGTTGGTTTTCAATCGGGCAGTGTCGCTGAAGGATTCTTGGGCGAAGGCGAAGGGGCGGTAGCGAGCGACTACAAGAAGTGGGGCGGGCCTCCGTGCCCGCCGATCGTGCCTATGGAAACACCGGATTGTCATGGCCTTTGGTTTAATGGGTATCGTCGACGCCTCCCCCATTTTCGAATTGATGGTGCGACCTATTTCGTGACATGGAGGCTCATGCCCGGCCAACATGAACTGCGATCCGAAGAACGCACACTTGTTGTTTCGGCCATGCGCCAGTTCGAAAACTCTCGGTATGACTTATTTGCATGGGTCGTGATGAACGATCATTGTCACGCGCTGGTTCAGCCGTTCGAGGATTGGCAACTGGAGAAAATTCTTCATAGTTGGAAGTCGTTCACGGCAAATCGAATGCAACGTCAGTTCGGTCGCCTGAGATGCCTCTGGCAAGACGAGACATTTGATCGAATTGTTCGTGATGCCAATGAGTTCGAAGAAAAGCTAATTTATATCTTGAACAACCCCTTCAAAAGGTGGGCTGATATTGAATCTTATGACTGGCTGGGGGTTCACTCAGAATTTGATCATTTGCTTCCGAGCCGAGGCGGGCACGGAGGCCCGCCCCACTCAAGCACGGAGGCCCCGCCCCACTCACGCACGGAGACCCCGCCCGACTAGGGAGTGCGACAGCCTGTCTTGTCCATCTACTTCACCGGATTCACCCAAGGGACATCAGGCACGCCTTCGACGTGGTTTGCAAATCTCGCCCAGGCGAAGCACAGGTCGCTGACCCGATTGAGATAGATGACGATGTTCGGGTTGATCGCCACCTCGTGCGACAGGGAGATCACCGAGCGCTCGGCGCGGCGACAGACTGTTCGGCAGATGTGAAAATGCGAGGCCGCGAGGCTGCCACCGGGGAGGACGAAAGTCGTGAGCGGTGTGACGGGAGCCACGGCGTTGTCGATCCACGATTCGAGACGGGCGATTTCGGTGGGGCCGATGTGCGGCACCCGCTTTTGCTTTGCCTCGTTGGCGGTGGGCGATGTGGCGAGATCGGCGCCGAGGGTGAACAATTCGCTCTGAATGGTCGCGATCCGTTCGCACAGCATGGCCCATTCCGGACGGGCGGGAAGCGTCGACAGCGCGGAGGCAGCGAGGCCCAGCGTGGCGCTGAGTTCATCCACGTCGCCATAGGCCGTGACGCGAATGTGATCCTTGGCGACGCGTGAGCCGTCGAAGAGGCTCGTGGTTCCGTCGTCGCCGGTTTTGGTGTAGAGCTTTGCCACGTTTTTCTTCCCGATTGTGTGCCAACAAAAACGGCCCGCGAACTATAGTCCGCGGGCCGTGATTCAGAAAGTCAGTCAGTATCGAAGAATTACTCGTCGGACTCTTCGTCGCTTTTCTTCTCCGGCTTCTTGGCTTTGGGCTTGGCCTTTGAGTCGGCCTTGGCCTTGGGGGCTTCCTCGTCGTCGTCGGAGTCGGCTGAGTCTTCCTTCTCCTTGGCGGGCTTTGCCTTGGCCTTGGCGGGCTTGTCCTTGCCGGCGTCGTCTTCGTCGAAATCTTCGTCGGCGGAGGCGGCCGCACTCTTGTCGTAGGCTTCCTTAACGGCCTTGATCAGCTTCATGGGGATCATCAAGTCGAAGCGGCCGATCTTGTCCTGCACGGAGGTGGAGGCGGCGACGGGGGCATTGATCGTCGGAATTTCGAAGGGGAACGGCTCCTCGCCGGCGGCCTTGGCGACCTCGCTGACGATGGTCATGATCGTGTCCACGGCGGCGAACATTTCGCCGGACCGCGGGCTGGGCAGATGGGCCGAGGCATCGGTGATGCCGGCGTCGGCGCCGAGCTTCTCGCCCGATTTCACCGCGCCGCAGATCGTCTCGTATCGCTTGGTTCCGCCGCCGAAGGACAGGGCGACGTGCTTGTCATCCACCGCGCCGAAGCGAATGATGAACTCTTTGCCGATGACTTTTTCCATTTTCTTGATGTCGTCGGGGTCGGAATCGGGCATGGAGGCGAAGTCGACCTTGATGGTGTCGAGCTTCTTACCGGCGGCCGATTCGGCGTCGGCGGTGTGAACGATGCACTTCTTGATCGCACCGAAATCTTCATCTTCAGAAACGGTCATGAAGGCTTTATAGAACTTGCGGACGCCGCTGAGGAACTCCTTGGAGTCGGCGACTTCGGCGACGAGGGCCGCGCCGATCATGGAGTCGCCTTTGGGCAGTGCGCTGGCGCTCAGGGCGTATCGCTTGATTGATTTCTGGAGTTTGATGATTTCGGCATCGAGCGTGTTGAGTGCATCCTGATCCAGTTCGGCGCCATGGGTGAGGCCTTTGAGTATTCCGGAAACGGGGTGCTCGTTTCCAAACTTCTCGGAGTGCTCGCTCTGGGTGGCCGTGCCGCCGAAGGCGAACATGAATTTTTCCTTCGGGAGCAACGAAAGGACCGATTCACTTGAATTCTTCTGATCGGCGAGCAGGCCCTGAAGATCGCTGCCCTCGTGCGGAACGGTAAGAACGATCATTGCGAAGCCCGACTTTTCCAGCGAGACCGAGATCTCAAGGGCGTGAATCTCGTCGAGGATTTTGAATATCTTCTCGATATCGCCCGCGCCGATGCCCGATGAGCCGGCCATCATCTGCATCATCGGCATGATCATTTCTTTGTAGGCGGCGAGGATGGAGCGGAGCGAGATGCTGATGTAAAGGTCGGACTGGCTCATCACGCCCATTCGGGAATCGACGATGCTGTCGCCGACCGACTTCTTGGTCTTTAGAATCTTGACGGCGCATTCTTCACTTGGGCTGAGGATGACGGTCTTGCCCTTCACGGCGGCAAATGCAGGCTCGCCCATGACGGTGCACTTACTGATGCCGTCGGCGCCCTCTTCGGCTGAGAGCTTTTCAAGCAGGGCCTTCGGGTCTTTCGTTGGAACAAGAATGGCCGTCGATTTTTCCTGACCGCCATACTTGTTCGGGTCGAGCATGATGGCGCAGACGGGGCTGTCCTTATCGATGGAATCGCCGAGCTGCAACATGCCGAGGGCCATGTCGCTGATGGGGCCTTCAAATGGAAGGTTGAACATCTCCTTCAACTGAGCGGCTTTGGCGTCGACGTTGCTGAGCGACTTGGCGACGACGAATCCCCAGGTGTCATCGGGGACCAGTTGAAGGGTCTCCTTCAGGTCTCCGGCTCGGGCGGCCTGCAGCGGGAGCGCGGCCATGAGGGCGATCGCGATCATGAACGATTGTTTCTTCCGTGTTGAAAACATGTTATCTCCTATTTGTTTGATTATTCGAGCCGGTCTTCGGGCAACCGGAATTCGAGATTGTAACAGTCAAGCCACGTCGCGTCTTTTCCACTCATTCATCGCCGGGGGGCGCGGGGATTCTTGGCTTTTTGGGTGGCACGACGACCCGTACCCGCGTTTCTGATTGCTGACGAGACATTGATTTGGCCAATTTGATCAGTTTTGCAACGTCGTCGGCCTCGACGGCGAGGGTGCCGGTGCATGCATTTGGGAAGTAGTCCAAGGCCCACCCGACCATGGGGCCGTCGCGCATCGTGTTGGGATCAAGCGGGCCGGTCGCGGTGCGCGCTTGCTGCAAACCGGGAGGCTGCAACGGTGCCACGCTCATGGAAAAGGAGAGCAAGGCGCCGAGGTTTGCGATGACAACGGTCTGGGCCTTGGCGGGGAGCATCGAGCGAATACGGCGAACGTGGGTATTCTTGTCGAGGGTGCGGCCGGTCTGACGGGCCTTTTGAAAGTCGCCGACGCCGGCCGGAGCTTCGGCCATGCAGTACGTGACGTAGGTTTTGTCGAAGGCGGCTAATTGGAATGCCGCGTTCTTGCCGTACACGAACTCCAGTTGTTCACGGAACTCGGGTCGCAGTGGTTCGTCTTTGAGCATGATCTCGAGACAATCGACGCCACTGCGACTGACGGATTTGAACGTTCCCGGTGCGCCGGCACCAGGCATGACGGCGGCAAGGGCCGGCCCGGCGTTTTCGTGGATGTACTTGAAATGCTCAATGCCTTTTGCAGGGTTGGCCATGGCATAGCCACCGAGCATCGTCATGGGGCAGCCCTTTTCGGGATTGAGGCCGAGGACTGTGAACGAGCCGCGTGTTTCGGAATCCGCCGCTTTGAGCGTCTCCAGAAGTTTCTTGCGAATTGGTTCGTCAATCTTGGCGGCAATGGCGGGCAGGTTGCACAAGCCGCGAAAGATACGAGTGCTCAGGGATTCACCGGCCTGATTCTTCTGACAACAGGCCATGGCGAACAAGAACGGCTGATCGGGAATGACGGCGAAATGATCGCCGTTGGTGTAGACCGCCTGCCGGAAATAGGCGGATGCCTTGCCGGCCGGATCGAATCGCTGATGGTGGACGAGGCGAGCGACACCGTCATCCAAATGGACGGCCATCGAAATGGACTGCATTTCATCCAGCAGGCCGCGGGCGGCTTCAATGAAGTAGTCCATAATGGCCGACGTGGTCTCGGCGTCGGTGGGCATTTCAGTCGAGCCGATGCTGAGCTTGAGTAGCCCGGAGAGAAGGGAAAAGGTCGGTGTGATCTTTTCTTCCCGCCAGCGTGCGAGCGGGATGTGAACGAATATTTCGCCATCCTTGAGCATCTGCCGCTGGCGATCGTCGAGCGACTCCACGAAGCAGGATTTCCTTTCGACGGCCTTGATGGCGCGAAGGGCTTTTCGCGTGTGCGCGGCGAAGCAGCAACCATCGCGGGAGACGGCGAAGCCTTCTCCTTCGAGGCCGTCGAATTGAACGGCGACACCCTGCCGCCCGCCGGCCAATGCTTCGATCGTGTCCTCGTCTCGCGGAACAAATGCCACGATGGCCGATTGCATGTCGAACATGGGACGAGGGAAGATCACGGCGACGGGTTTTTCCGGATCGAGGATGCCACATTCGAGGCCAAGAGCGTCCTCAAAGTCCTCCATGTCCATGCCATCGGAATCGGGGTTGACCCGCTTGGCGAAGTCCGTGAAATGTTCAAGCGTCTTTTCAATATTTGGAAAAACGACGACGGCACAGGCGTCGGCGGGGATATACGACATCGGATCGGCGGCGAGGAGGCGACCGGCGCAGGCTGCGGCGAGAATGACGCAAAGCAAGTCCGTCCATCGTGGGCGCACGCAGCCAGAGCGGTGGAGTTGGATCATCAGGTCCTCGTTCGACGGAGCAGTGGCGATGGATTTCGCTCGCACTTGCGCCGGATCCGTAGAAGGAACATGCGAGTTCGGCGCTCCGGCGTCCGTGTCGGGCGGCTCGCCGGTCTAGGTAAGATAACGTAAATCTGGTTGGTCGCTAACGCCGACAACCGACCCGAAAGAGCTTGGGCGGCGTGCTCTAATCTCAGAATTTCCAATAGGATTTCACAGGCGCGTTAAGGCAGACGCCACGGCTCGCCTCGAAGCGTCTTGCGAAGGTCGTCGAGGGCGGCGCGGGCGTCCTTTTCGGCCTTCTGGCGATCGGCTCCAGCCTTGAGCAGGTCGCTCACCTGTCTGGATGGTGCGGAAACTTTCGCGGCCTTCATCATCTCGGTGAGGCCTTTTTCAAACCGCTGGGCGAGCCGCGCGATGGTCGGCAGGGCTTCCAGTGCGGTTCCAGCGTCAAAATAGTGGTCGACGGTGTGCCTCAAAAGGCTGAAGAGATTGCCCACGAGGGCGGCCTGTTGACGCGCCGAACATCCAACGTAGCAGCCGACCGCGGCTGAGACTGCTTCTTCGTCACGGTATTCGTCGTTGCTCCCGCCGGCGAGTTCGGAGATTCGGGCAGCCAACACGGCGTTCAGGGCGGCGGCGACAGGCTCCATGTGTTTGAAGTCGGCCGCTGCTTCCTTGACGTTCAGGGCCTGATAGATTCGGCGGCGGACGTGTTCGTCTTTTTCTTTTGCGCCCGCCTCTCCCAGAGCGGCAAAGGCTTTTCGACAGGTGGACTCGTCGTCTTTGATTTTGGTTCGCAGGTTGGCGATTCCCCGGGTTGCCGCATATCGAACGGCGGGGTGTTTGTTTTTTGTCGCTGTGATCAACGCGCCGACTGTCGGAGCGCATTCGAGGTCTTCGAGAATCAGGACGGCCGTGAGCGATGTGTTAAGGTCTTCGGAGGCCGCGGGTGTTTCCAACTCTGCCGCCACGATTTCGCTGTAGACGTTCAGGCCCTCTTTGGAAACGTCTTTCTCTTTGGCGGGTTTGGCGAGGCGGTCGCGTGCCTCATTCACGTTTACCGGTGTCGAGCCGCCGAAGGTTCGCTTCACGCGCTGGCTGATTTCGGCTTCGAGGGTGCCGCGGTCGGTTGGCGTGAGCGCGGGCTTGCGGAGGATTTCGGTGACGGAATCCTGGGCGCGAACGGCGGCCGGGCTTGCCAGCACGATGACGATGAGGACACTCGGCAGTCGCTGCCACGTCTTGTTCATAACATTCGTTCTAAGGCTTTTCAGGCCGCTCGTCACGTTCCCCCGGGTATGTCGCATGAGCGGCGGACAGCGGCATCGTCGGCCGCAGGCTGGCGGGAGACGCCGATTCGGTTGGTTTCCAGATGTCAAACGTATCCGCCGACGGCTCGGAGTGTCAAGTCCGGGCGTCGGAAAATCGGGAATGGCAAGGACTTGCAAGCTGGATTACGTCCGGTCGGCATTGAGGGGCCGCATCGAGCAAGGTATTATCGAACGGTGAGGCACGGCGTTCGAGGGCGACGGATACTCTGGGGCAGGCGAGGCGGGATTGAGCTATGAAAACCGGCAACATCCCCGAACCAACTGTCCGCCGCTTGAGCCTTTACCTGCGCGAATTAGAAAACCTCTGGCGGGCAGACCATCGCACCGTGGCCTCGCGGAAGCTTGCGGCGGCTCTGAAGTTTACGGCGACGCAGATTCGCAAGGACCTCGCGTACTTCGGCCAATTCGGCCAGCGCGGCATCGGGTATGACGTCGGCGAGTTGATTACCAAGATCCGGCATATCCTGGGGACTGATCGGACGTGGAATGTGTTGCTCGTCGGAGCGGGGAATCTTGGCATGGCGTTGTCCGCCTATCGGGGGTTTGCGAAGAAGGGGTTCAAGCTCGTGGCCGTGTTTGATGCGGACCCATCAAAGGTCGGTAAGTCGATCCCGATGCAACCCGAGATTCGGATTCAGTCGGTGGACGAGATACCTGCTACCGTAAAGGAAAAGGACATTCGGCTGGCGATCCTGGCGGTGCCGGGCGAGGCGGCTCAGCCGCTTGTGGATACGTTGGTGCAGTCGGGAATACGAGGATTGCTCAACTTCGCGCCTGTCAGCATTGACGTGGATGCGAAGGTGGCGATTTCGTCGGTCGATCTGGCCGTGCAGTTGGAGCAGTTGTCGTTTCAGGTCGGGTCGGGGGTGTGATGCAGCGTCGTCTCGACGTATCCGACACCGTGCGCTAAGATATCGCTCGCGTGCACGTTCATCACCGAGGCGTAAGTCGTTCATGGAAAAATACCAAACCAATCCGCACACGATGGGTGGCGACGACGTCCTGACGACGAGGCTCGACCAGGTGGTGAGCCTGATTCGTGAACATGGGATCAACTGGGCGCGAAAGAACAGCCTATGGCCGATGCCATTTGCGACGGCCTGTTGCGGCATCGAGCTGATGGCGACGGGGGCCAGCCGGTACGACATCGCCCGTTTCGGTGCGGAGGTGATGCGTTTTTCGCCTCGGCAATGTGACCTCCTGATTTGTGCCGGGCGCGTGGCGATTAAGAACATGCCGGTGCTCCAGCGCATTTATCTACAAATGACGGAACCGAAGTGGGTGATATCGATGGGTGCGTGCGCCTCGACCGGCGGCGTGTTTGACACGTATGCCGTGGTGCAGGGCGTGGACCAGTTTCTGCCGGTGGACGTGTATGTGCCGGGTTGCCCGCCGAGGCCGGAGACGCTGATCGAGGGCGTCATGGCGATTCAGCGGATCGTGGAGAAAGACGGCGTGATTCCGAGCGCGCAGCGCGGCAAGGGATTGCGATTGGTGGCGCAGCCGACGGTGCCATTGGGTATGCCTGCAGCGGCGGGAGGTCGATAGGGATGGCAAGCCATGACGAGATGGCCGCGGCCTTGCGGTCGCAATTTCCCGGAGACACGTTCGAAGCCAGGCCGCTGCTGGAAGGCGGCGCGAAACCGAGCGATCAGTATTTCATCCGTGTCGCGGCGAATCGGTTGGTCGACGTGTTGACATTTCTTCGTGACGACGCCCGCCTGAAGTTTGAGCAACTGATCGACCTGACGTGCATCGATTATTTGAATTTCCCGAAGGCGGCAGATCGGTTCGGGGTTATCTACTCGCTGCTGTCGTTGACTCACAACCACCGCATCTGGATTAAGTGCTTTGTGAACGATCCGAAACCGACGGTGCCATCGGTCACATCCATCTGGAAGGGCGCGGAATGGATGGAGCGCGAGGTCTTCGACATGTTCGGCATCACGTTTGAGGGGCACCCGGACCTGCGACGCATCCTGACGTGGGACACGTTCGAGGCGAATCCGCTTCGCAAGGATTACCCACTCCGCGGCCGCGGCGAACGCGAGGATTATCAGATCGTCGGGCGGGATGATGCCTGACGATTCCGTGGCTGAATTTGCATGGTATAATGTGTCTGGTGTTGTATGACGCTTCGAGGAACAATCGAAAACGGTGTCGTTGTTCTCATGGACGATGAGCACGTCGACGGACGTTCATCAATTCGAATTACCATTGAACAACTCAAAGAGCGGGCAAGCACGGCCGGCCCGACGAAGAGGAAGATTTTCGACGTTGCCCGATACGCCGTCGATACTGGCATTCCAGACCTCGGTCTCAATCACGACCACTACCTTTATGGCCACCCCAAGGTGACGGATGGCGACTGAACCGGTGTTTCTTGATACCGGGGGGTTGCTCATTTTTTTGAATCAACGCGAGAATTCGCACGATCATGCCGTCGATGTGTTTCAAAGCATCAACGAGCGCCGCCGCTTGATCATGACGACCGACCTTGTTCTTGCAGAGCTGGGAAATTGCATCGCTCGCGGCCCGCTTCGCCAATCCGGCAGCGAGTTCATCCGAGACATTATTGACGATCCGATGACGGCAGTGGTTTTTGTTGACAAGCCGTTGTTCATGTCGGGGTTGAAACGCATGAGCAATTTCGCTGACAAATCGTGGGGTCTCGTCGATTGCATCAGCTTCGAGGTCATGGCCAGCGCCGGCATTCGGGACGCCTTCACAGCCGACCGACACTTTGAACAGGCCGGATTCAACTGCTTATTGCGAGTCCCTCAATGAAATTACGCATCCTTGTCGCGACGTGCTTTGCCGCCTCATTCGCCATGCCTTCGTCATTTGCCTATGCTGTTGATCCGCCTAATCCTGTCGCTGATCCTGCTGCCGTTGTTATCTCCGGCAATGCCCGATTCACCGTGCTAACCCCGGGGCTTGTACGGATGGAATACACCGAGGATGGCAAGTTTGAGGACCGGGCGTCGTTTGCGTTCATCAATCGACGCTTGCCGGTGCCGAAGTTTGAGACGGCCGATCGGCAGGGAATTTTGTCGATTACCACCGAAATGCTCTCCATCCGCTATCGCCCCGGCGGAAAGTTCGACAAGAACAATCTCACCGTGCAACTAAAAGGCGTTAACGGGCAGGCCGATATCGAATGTGCGCCGCCCTTTGCGAATCCATCGAACCTCGGCGGAACCACGCGAACGCTGGACGGCATTTCCGGATCGTGCCCGTTGGAGGAGGGATTGCTCTCGCGCAACGGCTGGACCTGCGTCGATGATTCGAAGCGTTTGCTGTTCACATCGGGGGATTGGCCGTGGGCGACCGCGCGAGAGAAGAAGGATTCGCACGACTGGTATTTCTTTGCGTATGGGCATGACTACAAGGGTGCGCTCGCCGATTTCATCAAGGTTGCGGGGCGCATCCCGATGCCGCCGCGATTCGCATTCGGGGCGTGGTGGTCGCGCTATTGGGCCTACAGCGATGCCGAGCTTCGCCAACTGGTGAAGGAATTCCGAGAGCATGATGTGCCGTTGGACGTACTCGTCGTCGACATGGACTGGCACCTCGACGGCTGGACCGGCTACACCTGGAACCCGAAATACTTTCCCGACCCTGACGGATTCCTCAAATGGGCGCACAGCGAAGGCTTGAAGGTGACGCTCAATCTTCACCCGGCCGAGGGCGTGGGCAAGCAGGAGAAGCAATTCCCCGAGATGTGCATGGCGATGGGGCTCGATCCAAAGAAGACGGATCGTGTGCCGTTCGACTGCACGGATCGCAAATTCGTCGACGCCTATTTCAAGGTGCTGCACCACCCGATGGAAAAGGCCGGCATCGACTTCTGGTGGATGGATTGGCAGCAGGGGCAGAAGACAAAGATCGAAGGCCTCGACCCGCTCTTTTGGCTCAACTATTTGCACTGGACCGACATGGAGCGGCGCACGAAGGAAACCGGCAAGCGGCCGATGATCTTCTCGCGCTGGGGCGGACTCGGGAACCACCGCTACCAGATCGGCTTCTCCGGCGACACGTTTTGCAATTGGCCGTCGCTGGCTTTTCAGCCGCCATTTACTGCGACGGCAGGCAACGTTGGATATGCGTATTGGAGTCACGACATCGGCGGGCATCAGCCGGGCAAGGTTGATCCTGAGTTGTACGTACGCTGGCTGCAATGGGGCGCGCTGTCGCCGATCCTGCGAACTCACACCACGAAGAACCCCGAGGCCGAGCGACGCATCTGGCAATTCCCGACGGAGTTCTTCGAGGCCGGTCGCAAGGCGTATCAACTTCGCTACGAGCTAATTCCGTACATCTACACCGCGGCGCGACAGTGCTACGACACCGGTCTGCCGCTTTGCCGACCGCTTTATTACGAGTGGCCGGAGTTGGACGAGGCGTACAGAGCCAGCAGCGAGTACTTGTTTGGCGATCAGATGCTGGTCGCGCCGGTGGCGGAGGCGGCGGATCCGATCAGCAAGTGCGCCATGGTGGAGGTGTGGTTGCCGCCGGGGAAGTGGGTCTATTGGCCCACGGGGCGAATGTATGTCGGGCCGAAGACGATCCCGCTAACGGTGCCGCTCGATGAGATTCCGATTTTTGTACGAGATGGCGGAATCGTCGTGACACAGGACTACCACCTGGGGGCATCAACGACGCCGAACGAATTGGTCGTACACGTTTTCGGTGATGCGGATGGCTCGTATCGACTATACGACGACGATGGCGTGAGCAATGACTATATCTCTACGGGCGGAACATGGACGGAGATTGCGCATTCGAAACAAGATGGTCGTCACACGGTTCGGATTGGACCGGCCGGTGAAGCGGAAGTTGCATCTGGCAACCGAAAGTATGAGATTTGTTTTCATCACGACCCGAAACCGGAATCGGTGGCAGCATCCGTCACGAATAAAAAGGGAGAGAGGCCCAGCGCGGTTGATGCCGAGTTGGTGTATATCTATCCCGGCGCGCCGACAACGGTTCGGCTTGCAGACGTCGCGGCGGCGGCCCATGTCGGAATCGTGTTGACTCATCGAGACGGGTCACAAGCCGCGTTTGAGATGAACCGAGAAGGTGCGGCCGGGAAGTTTGCAATGCTCAAGCACGCTGCGGCTTCGGCACCGTCGCTCAATCGCACGCGCGACGCCGTGCAGGCAATTTCGGCGGCGTATCTGTCTGATCCGACGGACTACTCGATCATCTCGGATCAGTTTGCACATTGGCCGGGTTATGTGGAGGAATTGTCAAGAGTACAACTCGGCGATGGTGAGCAACGACGATTGTTCGCGCGGTTGCTCGGGCTTTTCTATCGGTTGAACGTCACCTCAGATCCGAATACGGCCGGTGTGTTTGATGTCGCGGCGATCGCGGAACCGACGATTCTCTTTGACCCGACGGCGTTCAACGCCACGCTGAGACTGAAGGCGGCACCGGGGTGGCGGTTGTTCGGGACGACGGACAAAGCCGAAGGGTCGCTCGCCGCCGGCAAACCGTTGAGCATTGCAGCGAAGCTGGTCGGCGATGGGACCGTGCACACAGCGATGGTGTCGGCGACGCTCACCGTCAGCCCGAGGGAGTCGAAGGCCGAGCCGATGACGTTCGAGTTCGAGAAGGTGCTGCTGCCGTCGATCAACGCGTGGTGGATCGTAGGACCGTTGGAATGTCGCGCCGACAATCCACTGGATCAGCCGTTCCTGCCCGAGGAGCGGGTCGAGTTTGAGGCGTTGCATCCGGGAAAAGACGGTGAGCGCGTCACGTGGAAGAAGTACATCCGCTCGGTGAAGCCGGGCGATGATCTGACCGGCGAGTTCTTTGTCGACTTTGATGAAGTATTCGGCAAGCGCGTGAATGACACCATCGTCTATGGGTTCACCTATATCGATTCGCCGGAGGAAATGGACGCGACGCTTGCCTTCGGCAGTGATGACGGCGTGAAGATGTGGCTCAATGGTGAGGAAATCTACTTCCTTAACGTCGGCCGGCCATACAGCACGAAATCCGACCACGTTGCGGTCAAGCTCAAGAAGGGCACGAACACGCTTCTGGTAAAGGTCTATCAGGGAGGCGGCGACGGCGGTTTCGGCGTTCACATCGAGGAGGCCAATGGCCGGCCGCTAACGCAGGTGAAGCCTCGGTTGAAACCGTAGCAACTCGCATGCGGCATGTGGTGCGGGACTGACTGCGGCGACGGGCAGGGACGCCCGCCCCACTGAAGCCATTCGCCGGCGATGCCCCCACCGCGCCGATTCTCGCCGCGTCCACTACAATATGCACCGCTGATTGCATAGATAATTATTGCGATGGAGAGATCGCCATGCTGATCCCGTATCGTCCGGAACCGTATCCCGATTTCAACCAGCCCGAGCCGCGGGCCAAGATGCTTGAGGCACTGAAGCTCGTTGAATCGCAGCTTGGCCGGAGCTACCCGCTTCGGATCGGCGGCAAGAAGGTGGAGACCTCGGCCAAGATTGAGTCGATCAATCCGGCGCGGACAGAGCAGGTTGTGGGATCGGTCTCCAAGGCCGGCGCGGAGGAGGCGATGGCGGCGATTGCGGCAGCCGACGCAGCATTCACGAGCTGGTCGCATACACCGCCGGATGTACGTGCGCGGTATTTGCTTCGCGCGGCGGCGATCATTCGCAAGCGCATCTATGAGTTCTCGGCGTGGATGGTGTATGAAGTCTCCAAATCGTGGATCGAGGCCTATGCCGATGCGGCCGAGTGCGTGGATTTTCTTGAGTTCTATGCCCGCGAGATGATGCGGCTTGGCGGTTCGCAGCCGGTGACGCCTTTTCCCGGGGAGGAAAACGAGCTGCGCTACATGTCGCTGGGCGTCGGCGTGTGCATCCCGCCTTGGAACTTTCCATTCGCGATCATGGCAGGCATAACGACGGCGTCGATCGTCACGGGGAACACAGTGGTGCTCAAGCCGGCCAGCACGTCGCCGATCATCGCGGCGAAGTTTGTCGAAGTGATGGAAGAAGTGATGCTGCCACCGGGCGTGCTGAACTTTGCGCCCGGCTCGGGCGGCGCGGTGGGTGATTTGCTTGTCGATCACCCGCGGACTCGGTTTATTACGTTTACCGGATCGCGCGAAGTGGGGCTGCGAATTTTCGAGCGGGCGGCGAAGGTGCATCCGGGGCAGATCTGGCTGAAGCGCACGATTCTCGAAATGGGCGGCAAGGACTGCATCGTCGTCACGCCCAGCGCCGACCTCGACGCCGCGGCCGACGCCGTTACGTGGTCGGCCTTTGGTTTCTCGGGGCAGAAGTGCTCGGCGTGCAGTCGGCTGATTGTGGATGAGAAGGTACACGATGTGCTCGTGCAAAAGGTCGTCGAACGGTCGAAGAAGCTGACCATCGGCAACCCGACCGGGCCTGAGAATTACTTCATGGGGGCCGTGATCGACAAGGCGGCGTTCGCAAAAATCAACGAATACATCGAGATCGGCAAGAAAGAAGGCACGATGGTGCTGGGGGACGCAAAGCCGCCGAGCGGTGGATTTTACATTCAGCCGACAATCTTTACCGGCATCGCGCCGTCAGCACGGCTTTCGCAGGAGGAAATCTTCGGGCCGGTGTTGGCTGTGATCAAAGGCCGGGGCTTTGACGATCTGCTCAACATCGCCAACGGCACGGAATACGGCCTGACGGGTGCGCTGTTCACGAACGACCGTGCCGAGTTGGAGCGGGCGCGGCATGACTTCCACGTCGGGAACTTGTACCTGAATCGTAAATGCACGGGGGCGTTGGTCGACGTGCAGCCGTTTGGCGGGTTCAACATGTCGGGCACGGACAGCAAGGCCGGCGGGCGGGATTACTTGCAACTGTTCATGCAGGGCAAGGCCGTCACCGAGCGGCTCTAAGTGATCAGAATCGGAGCTTGACAAATCGCATTTTTGATATATACTGAGAATGATATTTGAATATGTGACCGTGCCCCCGCGGTCGATAATTCGTGGAACAAGAGGGGGGATAGTATTACGCGGTACTGCTGCAGAAAGGTAGTTGTTCCACTTTGACGCTGATCGTTTTCTAGCTCCGGCTCGTCCGGCAGGAGGAAGCCATGCGCTTCAAGGTGGAACTGCTGGATGAGGTATTCGCGTTTCTTCGGCATCACTGTACTGCCGAGGAGAAACAAGACTTTCAGGATTCGCTCCGCTGTGTCTCTGAATCACCGATTTCCAGTTCAGAAAGACACATCGATTCGGCTCTCAGTCCCTATGAATTGAGGCGGTTTCGATTCGGGGCGGAGAAGCGGAAGATTGCAATTTTTCAATTGGACGCGACGGAGTCGCGCATCAGGGTTATCGAATGCCGACTACTCAAGCAAAAGCGCGGGCCGCAAAAGGAATCCGCGGACGAAGTGTAAAACGAGCCCGGAATCCCGCCGCGAGGGAGTTCATCAAACGCGGCAATCGAATTACCCATGTTCTCCTACCGATTAACGAATACGAACGCTATGAACAAATGCAGGAAGCCGCGCGACTAACAAAGAAGCTCGAAGACCCAAATGCCAAATGGATTGGCTTCGAGGACTTTAGCGCCATGCTCGCGGCCGATGCTGTTGTCGAGGCCCGGAAGAAGGCCGGCCTGACCCAGGGCCAACTCGCCGCCAAGCTCAAGATGCCTCAGTCCCAGATCAGCCGCATCGAACGCAATCCTGATCGAACTACTGTACGTACGCTCAAGAAAATCGCCAAGGCCCTCGGCGTCGATGTTGCCAAGCTGCTTTAACGCGGGCCGAGGATTTTGGCCGAAACGCGTGTTACCAATTTCGCGTCGCCAAAGCGTGTGAGCCACGCCCCAAGCCAATTCACGAATCCCGGTGTTGATAAGACTCTGCCGCGGGCGACGGCGCGATATGCCTTCTCCGCCATCCAATCGGCGCTGCATGCGAGGCGCGTGAATTCACCGCGCCGTTCCTGATAACCGCCGCGGTCGAAGAATTCGGTTTTCACCGGGCCGGGGCAGACGCAGGTCACGCTGACGCCGCTCAACTCCAACTCGCGCCAAAGCGCCAGCGACCAGTTTCGTACGAAGGCCTTCGTCGCTCCATACACCGCCATATACGGGGTCGCCTGAAAGGCCGCCGTGCTGGCGATGTTTAGTACTCGACCGCTTCGCCTGGCGATCATGTCGGGCAGGATCGCGTGGGTCAGGCGGATCATCGCGGTCATGTTGAGCTGCAACATGCGCTCCAGAGCGGCGACATCCTGCGATGCGAATTCGCCGTACTCACCGACGCCGGCGTTGTTGACCAGCACGTCGATGCGGCCGGTGGCGCGACAGGCTTCGTCGATCACGCGCGGGATTGAATCGGCATCCAGCAGATCGGCGCGGATGACGATGGCGCCTGCGGCCTTTCCGGCAAGCTCTTTTGCAAGCGTCTCAAGCCGATCCGCGCGACGGGCCACGAGGGCGAGGTGTGCGCCGTCGCGGGCGAATCGTCGGGCGAGCGCTTCACCGATGCCGCTGGATGCTCCGGTAATGAGGATGGTCTGGCCGTTGAACATGCCGGGGCATTGTGGCACAGGCGATTCAAGTATGCACCCTTCGCGGGTTGATAATCGCCGGCTACCGAGATACACTCTGTGAACACATGGATACACCCCGCACCAATCGAAAAGATGCCGCGGCCCGGGCGATTACGCTTTCCGGGTTGGCGCTGGCTGTTTCGGCCGTGCTGGGGGCGAATTCCGTGCTGGGGGCACCCGCGGATCGACACGCACCCACCGCGACGCGACTCGTCGCCGCTGTGTCGACTTCGATGTTCGATTCAGGCGGCCTGCTGGTGATCAGCGGCGCGGCCGTCCTGCTGATTGCGTGGATGCAGCGGCAGGGGCTTCGGTCCATGGTTCGCATCCGGCAGCCGATGCCGATTCGGGTGCGGGCGATTCGGATGGACCGCACGGAGCAGGTTCGCAAGCAGTCCATCTCCCACCACATCGGCGGCCTCCACGGCCCGTAGTTTGCCGACGCCTCATCGCGCATTCGTTTCGCGCATCGCACTTTCATATTGACGATTCGGCGTTTCGACTTTTCGACTTTTCAGCCTTTCGACTTTTTCCCGGTGTCCCATGCCCATTCTCGGTTTCGTCGGCACAGCGTTCCGCAAGGTCTTCGGCTCGCGGAATGACCGCCTTATCAAGCGTTATTACAAACAAGTCGATCGCGTCAACGCCTTTGAGGCGGAGCTGCGCGGCGACTTTGACAAACGATTCGCGGAGGCGTCGGCCTCCGTGCCGCCCGCCAACGATGTCGACGAGGGCTTCTCGGCGACTGAGCGCGCAGAAGCGCTGCAAAAAATCCGCGTCGAATTAAGCCGCGATCTGCAGGATCGCACCGAGTCGCTGCGCAAGCGTCTCGAACAGGGGCACCTGGTGGAAGACGTACTGCCCGAGGCGTTCGCGGTGATTCGCGAGGCCTCCCGCCGGGCGCAGAACCACCGGCACTTCGACTGCCAGCTCGTCGGCGGCATGGTGCTCTTCGAAGGCAAGATCGCCGAAATGAAGACCGGCGAAGGCAAAACGATTGTCTGCCACCTGCCCGCGTTCATGAAATGCGTGCAGGGCAAGAAGGTGCACATCGTCACGGTGAACGATTACCTCGTGCAGCGCGACGCGGATTTCGCCAGGCCGATTTTCGAGCTGGTGGGACTTTCGGTCGGCTACATTCAATCACAGGTCGACCCCGGCGGGCGTGAGGGGATTCGAGCGAAGGCATACGCCAGCGACATCACCTACGGCACCAACAACGAATTTGGATTCGACTACCTTCGCGACAACATGAAGATTGCCGTCGAGGAGCAAGTGCAGGGCAAACTGCACTTCGCGCTCATCGACGAAGTCGACTCCATTCTTATCGACGAGGCCCGCACGCCACTCATCATCAGCGGGCCGGCCGACGACGACGTGAACCGTTATCGCACGGCCGACGCGGTGGCGCGCGTGCTGATCAGCAAGCAATCCAGCGCCAACAACGACACGGCCCGGCGCATCCGCGAGTGGGGCGACAATCCGCCGAAGGCATTCACCGAGAATCAGAAGTTCGACGACGCCGTGCGCAAGTTCAAGTCCGATCCGGAATGGCTCACCGAGGATGAAGCGGCCGCCATCGGCCACGTCCAATACTACGTCACGCGGCGCGAAGGAAAGAGCGTGCATATCACGCATGAGGGCATCACGGTCGCGCAGGAGCAGCTCGGCGTGGGGTCGCTCTTCGTCGGGGCAAACATGGAGTGGCCGCACCTGATTGAGAACAGCGTGAAGGCCCACGTCACCTACGAGAAGGACGTCGAATACGTCGTCAAGGATGGCGAGATCATTATTGTCGACTCGTTCACCGGCCGACTCATGCACGGGCGACAGTGGTCGGATGGTCTGCATCAGGCCGTCGAGGCGAAGGAGCGCGTGAAGGTCAAAGAAGAATCGCAGACGCTTGCCACGATCACACTGCAGAACTTCTTCAAACTCTACGAGCGCATCGCCGGCATGACCGGCACGGCCATGACCGAGGCCGACGAGTTCATGAAGATCTACAAGCTGGACGTCGTGTCCGTGCCGACGAACCGACCGGTCAACCGGCAGGATTTTCACGACCGAATCTACAAAACGGTGGATGACAAGTACAACGCCATCGTTGAGGAAATCCACGACATCCACACGAAGGGGCGCAGCAGCGACGCATTCGTGTTGGAGCCGGTGCTGAAAAACCTCAAGCCCATCATGTCGAAACTGGGGCGCTCCACGGAGATGATCGAGAAAGCCCTTGCCGAATTCAAAGGCGGCGACGGTAACGGCGACCTGATGGCCGAGGCCTACGACGACGCGATGGGCGATCTTGCGCGCGGTCGGCCGGTGCTGGTCGGTACGGTGTCGATTGAGAACTCGGAAAAACTCTCCAACCTGCTCACGCGGAAATATGGCATTCAGCATGAAGTGCTCAACGCCAAGCAGCACGCCCGTGAAGCGGAAATCGTGAAAAAGGCGGGCGAGCGACACGAAGAGGGCAAGGGCAAGAATACTGAACTGCGCGGCAACGTGACCATTGCGACGAACATGGCGGGCCGCGGCACGGACATCAAGCTGCAACTGGGCGTGGTGTACGAGAAGTGCATCGGCGACCTCGGCCCGCCCGAGGGCAGCGACGGTCGCGGCTATGCGTGGCACGAAAAGGGTGTGATCGGCACGAAGTGTTGCATCAACTGTCCGGACTATGACCCGAAGACGAATTGCGCCCACTGCTGGAAGCCGAAGGTGGATCCGCGTTTCCCTGAGCTGGGCCGCAAGGTCTGCCCGCACACGGTGCCCTGTGGTTTACACATCATCGGCACCGAGAGGCATGAATCGCGGCGCATCGACAATCAGCTTCGCGGGCGATCGGGTCGACAGGGCGATCCTGGTTCGAGCCGGTTCTTCCTCTCGCTCGGTGATGATCTGATGAAGATGTTCATGGGCGAGTGGACGTTGAAGATGCTGGAGCGCATGGGCTTCGAGGAAGGCATGGCCATCGAAGCCAAGAGCATCAACAAAGGCATCGAGCGCGCACAGAAAAAGGTGGAAGAGCGGAACTTCTCCATCCGCAAGCACCTTCTCGAATACGACGAGGTCATGGATCACCAGCGGCAAGTGTTCTACGGTCAACGGCAGCAGCTTCTGGAAGCCGGACAGCCCGGTCGCGCAGGGCCGCTCATCGAGCGAATCAACACCATGATCGATGCGACGATCGACGCGGCAGGCGAGAAGTTTCTCGCGCCGGATTACTCGGCGCAGTGCGCGGCCGAGTGCGTTCGCAATACGCTGGAGGTGAACGTCGAGCCGAAGAACATCGACATGCACAGCCTGCCCGCGGCGGAGAATTACATCCGCAACGAGGCCCGCGAGGAGGCCCACAACCAAATCACGATGACGGTGGGCGAATACCTCGACCCCGACCTGGACCCGAAGCAGTGGGACCTTCGCGGTCTGGCGCGATGGGCCGAGACCCGTTTCGGCGCGGCCATCACCCAGAACCAATTGCAGAAGATGGCACCGGATGAGATTTCGCAGATTCTCAATGAGGCCGCTGAGAAGAAGATCGACAACGAGGACCTGTCGCCGATCGAGCGGTTCATGGATCCTGACTTTGGAAAGAATGCGGTCATCGCATGGGCACATCAGAAGTTCGGCGTAGAGCTGAATCCAGAGGAATTCCGCAGACTGCCGGAACGCGATGCGCTCGCCCATCTGAGGAATGCCGTTCAACGCGCGTACAAAGAGCGCGAGGCCCGCTATCCCATCGAGTGGATCATGGAGCGGACGGTGCTGCGCGAAGACGTCGATCCAACCGCAGCCGCCGAACATCTCGTGCAATGGGTCAATTTCAAATTCAACCTCGGATGGACGCCGGAAAAGATTGCCGGACGGCCGATTCACGAAGTTGCGGATGAGCTATTCGCCATCGGGCGCGAATACGCGTCAAACGGGCGAATGGAATCGGAGGTCGATGCGGCGCTCAAAGGCGGCGGCGACCCGGCGGAATGGGCGCGGCAGCGATTCGGCCCGGCGTTTAACGACGCGGCGTATGAACAGGCGACGGATCGGCGCGAAGCACTGCTCGGCTTCGGGCGGGAGTTGATTCGTCGCGAACTCACCATGCTGGAGCGGTATGTGCTTTTGCAGCTCTACGATCAGGCGTGGAAGGAGCACATGCACGCCATCGACATGCTGAAGGATGCCATCGGCCTGCGCCACTTCGGCGGCGATCAGGATCCGAAGATCGCCTACAAGCGCGAAGGCTTCCAGATGTTCCAGGAGATGATGGGCGGCATTCAGGACAAACTGACCGGCATCATTTTCAAGGCGAGGCTGGCCGACGATGCCGAGCAGCGCAGCCGGTACAACATCGGCGCGGCGCGGCACGCAGAGAGCACGAACCTCGGTTTCTCCGGCCAGGTCGATAAGGATCGCAGCGCGGCGATGCAGGCACAGGGCGTAGAGCAAAAGATCGAGACGATTCGCCGAGATCAACCAAAGGTGGGTCGAAACGATCCGTGCCCCTGCGGCAGCGGGAAGAAATACAAGCAGTGTCACGGCAAGGGCGTGGCGCAGTAATCCGTCGCTACGAGGCCCACGCGCAAGCACGGGCTTTTTTTGCATGGTACGGGACCGCTAGCTGGCGCGTGCGGCTCGTTGCCAGTTCAGACGCACCGTGAGAGGATTGCTCGATTGCCCGCTCATTTTTTCTGTCGTGTCTTCTTAGCCCCACGTGGTGCCGCCTCGCGCATGGCTTCCAGTTCCGCGCTAAGTCGCGCAACCTGTTCACGCAGCGCATCGACGCCGTCGTCGTTTGTTGCGGGTGGCGGCGGAGGCGGGGGCATCATGCTGCCCATTCCTGGGATCGGTCCAACCGAACTGCCGTTCATGCCGGGGAAGAGCATGCGCACCCAGTCGAAGGGTGCCGTCGGGGCCAGCGCGCTGAAACCCGACTTCTTCAGGAACTCCTCGAATTGCTTGCGCGAGTGGCTGAAGGCATCGACGGCCTGCGCGAAATAGGTGTCCACGAATTTGCGGACCATCTGCTCGTTCGCCTGAATTGCCTGATGCAGCAGGCTCGCGGGAAAGAGATCGAGCTTGGGGGGGTCGTGTTCGAGAATGATCTGGGTGAGCACGATGTTGGTGATGTCGTGGCCGGTCTTGCTGTCGATGACGCGGATCTGTCGGCCGGACTGAACCAGCTCGTGCAGGTCGTTGAGGGTGGCGTGACGGCTGCGGGTCACGTCGTAGAACCGCCGGTTGGGGTATTTCTTGATTTCGAGGATTTCGGGCTGCTCGCCGGTCGTCGCCATGGTGGTTCAGGCTCCCCGCCGGCGTACGCCGACGCACAAATTCGTAGCGCTTTTGCGTAATGTCGCCATTGCATGTCATGCAAACTGTTGAAAAATAACGACTTACGGCTCAAAAATAAATTTGTGCAAACGCACAAAATGTTCTTGCACGGAGGCAAATCCGCCGATATAGTCTAACAGGACGTAACGGGGTGCGACACAACGTATTTTTTGGAAAGGGCAACCGCCATGAACCAGACCGTCGAACAGAACAAAGCAGAAACCACCGAATTCTTCAAGCAGGCCAATGACAACTTCAAGGCCGCCTTTGACACCGGCATGAAGTTTCAGAACGATGCCTTCAAGACCATGACCGAGATGTTCGGTCGCGGCGAGAACTTTGGCGATGTCAAGAATCGGGTCGAGACCCTCGCCACCGATTCCATCAACCTCGTCCGCAAGAACACCGAGCAGACGCAGCGATTCTTCGACGAAGGCTGCAAGACCGGCCTTGAGATGATCCGCAAGACGTTCGCGGTCACCGAGAACGGCAACAGCAAGAACGATGCCTTCACCCAGGCTCGCGACCTCTGGCAGGGCGCGTTTGAAGCCATGCGAAGCAACATCGAGACCGCCTCGCGAACGAACGCCCAGACCATCGAAAACTGGTCGAACTTCTTCAACAAGGCGATGACCATCACCGAGAAGAAGGCCGTCAAGTAACATCGAATCCGCGGCGCGACTGTCGCGACGTGATTCGCACTGAACAATCAGAAAGCGGCGGTCATCATGCGACGCCACGATCGTTCATAACGTTGATCCACCCCCCAGGCCACGGGAGCGGCCCACAAACCGCTCTCGTGGCCTTTCTTATATTTTGGCCCCGTGTGGTGTAAGGAGTCCGGCATCGTGTCGAACAACAACGGCGCAACCAACACCGACCCGTTCTCTCAGTTCTGGACGGATTTCTTCGGAAAAATGGGCGCCCCCCCTGAGGCCGCCCGCATGGCAACGCCGTCGCCGGCAGCCTCGAACGAAATGATTAAGCAGATGCAGCGCGTCTTCTTCGACGCCATGGCCAAGTACTGCGAAGATTACATGCGGTCCGAGCAGTTCCTGACCATGATGAAGCAGACCATGGACAAGTCGCTGGCCTTCAAGCAGCAACTCGACCAATTCCTCGGCCAGGCCCAGAAGGGCATGCAGTCCCCGGCCCGTGCGGATATTGACGATCTCGCCGGCACGTTGCTCAAAATTGAGGAGCGCGTCCTTGATCGTCTCGACGCCCTTGAAAAGAAAGTAAACGGAAAGGCCGCAGCAGTGGAAGTACCGCGACGGGCGAAGCGCGATGCCGGGGCGAGCCGGGCAACGCGCCCGTCCGGTCGCGGCAAATCCGCCAAACGGAAATAAGATAAGAAAGAACGAATGAGCACTTTCCCACAAAACCCCTTCGCCGCGTTCCAAATGCCGCAGCAGGCCTTCATCCCCGACTTCGAGGGCTTTCGCGAGCGCATGGCCGCCATGCCGAAGGTCATGGAGATCGCCTCCAAAGTCCGTGTCGGCGCGACCCCGCGCGACGTGTCCTACCAAGAAGACAAGCTCAAGGTCTATCACTACCAGTCCGACGTGCCCAAGGCCCATCGCACGCCGCTGATCATGGTCTTTGCGCTCGTCAATCGGCCGTACATCCTCGATCTGCTCCCGCATAAGAGCGTCGTGCAGCAGTTCCTCAAGGCGGGCTTCGACGTCTTCATGATCGACTGGGGCGTCCCCACCGACAACGACCGCCATTTAACACTGCATCATTACGTCGAGCGCTACATGCACAACGTGGTCAACCACGTTCGCGAGTACACCGGCGAAGACCAGGTCTCGTTGCTGGGCTACTGCATGGGCGGCACGATGAGCGCCATGTACACCAGCCTGCACCCCGAGCTGATCAAGAACTTCATCCTCATGGCGGCGCCGATCGACTGGTCGGACCGCAGCAGCCTGCTTTGCACGTGGAGCGATGAGAAGTGGTTCGACGTCGATAAGGTCGTCGACACCTTCGGCAACGCCCCGCCGCAGTGGCTGCAAGGCTCCTTCGCCCTGCTCAAGCCCGTCTCGAACCTGATGGAGAAATACATCGGCTTCTATGACAAGATGACCGATGAGAAGTTCCTCGAGGACTTCTTCGCCATGGAAACATGGGTCAACGACAACATCCCGATCGCCGGCGAGACATTCCGCCAGTTCGTGAAGGATTGCTTCCAGAAGAACCTGCTCGTGCAGGGCAAGGTTCGCCTCGGCAACAAGATCATCAAACTCGAAAACATCACCTGCCCGGTCCTGAACCTCATGGCCAGCGGCGATCATCTTGTCCCCTGCGGGCAGAGCGCGCCGTTCAATGACCTCGTCGGTTCGAAGGATCGCCAGGCGATTAACTTCCCGGCGGGCCACATCGGCCTGTCGGTCGGCACCAAGGCCCAGAAGGAACTGTGGCCAAAAGTCTGTGAATGGTTGGCCAAGCGATCCGACCCGATCGAGGACTGATCATTCCCCAGGGAACCGCGCCGCGGCCAAGCGCCGTGTCGCTAGAAAAAGTGGGGTTCGTCATGGATTTCACCGGGAAAACCGCCGTCATCACCGGAGCCGCCAGCGGCATCGGTCGGGCAACGTGCGACGCAATGATCAAGCAGGGCATCCACGCCATCGGGGCCGTGGACCGCAGCGCCGGCATCGGCGACCTCTGCGCGAACATGAACCGCGCCGCCGGTCGGGAGATCATGTTTCCGTACACCGGCGATGTGACCAGCGACGCCTTTCGACAAGAGGTCTATCGCGATCTCAAGATGCGATTCGGCGCGGTGCAGATTTGCGTACCGGCCGCAGGCATCACCCGCGATCGCCTTGCCGTAAAGGTCAGCAAGGATACCGGCCGCGCCGAGATTTATTCGCGCAAGGATTTGGAAGACGTCTTCGCCATCAATCTCATCGCCCCGATCATGTGGGCGATGGAATCCGTTGCCAGCGTCGCCGAAGACCGGAATCGTCGCGGCCTGGGCCGATGGGAGCCGGCCGAGCGCACACAAGGCGCGATCGTTTTCATCGGCTCGGTGTCGTCCGCCGGTAATCGCGGCCAGATTTCCTACGCCACCGCCAAGAAGGGACTCGAAGGCGCCCAAGCCACACTGGCGACCGAGGCCATCTACTACGGCATGCGCTGTAGCATCATCCACCCCGGCTACACCGACACGCCGATGGTGCAGGCCCTCGGTGATGATCTGGTCAAGAATTACATCCTGCCGCAGACACAACTTCGCCGCCTGCTCCGCCCCGATGAAGTCGCCGACGCGATCTGCTTCATGCTCCGGAATAGCGCGGTGAGTGGGTCGCTCTGGGTTGATGCGGGTTGGCATCCGGCGGCGTAGGCTGGAGATTGCGGACAGACACGTAGGGTCCGCCGTGCGGACTATCAACCGCGCATCGCGTTCACGAGAAGGTCCACTGTTCGCGCCGTCGCACCTGCGTTCTGCCGGACTACGTCCTGCGCCGCGCGCCCCATTTGCTCGCGCCGCGTTTGATTCTCATGCAGTTCATTCAGCGTTAATGCGAGTTCCTCCGACGTACTCACTTGAACGGCCGCGGTGGCCGAGAGCAGTTTTTCTGCTGCGTCGGCGAAGTTCTCCATAAAGGGCCCGAAGCACATGGCCCGGCCCAGCCCCGCGACTTCCATCACGTCGGAGCCACCCATCGGGACGAGGCTGCGCCCCACGAAAACAACTGTGGCGAGAGAATAGAACTTTCGGAGTTCGCCCATCGTGTCGCCGAGGAATACAACCTGCCCCGCCGTCGCGCCTGGCGTTGTCACAGAACCCGCTCCCTGACGGTCGCGGCTCTGATTGGGGTCGCGGCTCTGATCTCGGTCGCGGCTCTGATTGGGGTCGCGGTTCTGATTGGGATCGCGAGTCTGATCCGAATGACTCCGACGCACACACGCGAATCCGCTCGATTCAATCAGCCTGGCCACGTCGTCGAATCGCTCGGGCTTTCGCGGGATAATCGCGAGTTGTGTTGTAGGGTGCGATTGCAAAACGTCGCGATATACCGTGAGCAGCAGTTCCTCTTCGCCGGGACCGGTGGAGCCTGCGACGAAAAGCGGCGCGTCGGTGCGGATTCCCATCGCCGCCGCCAAATCCGTCGCACCGGGCACGGAGTCGCTCACACTCGCCGTGTCGTACTTTAGATTCCCTGCAACGTGAACCCGATCGGCGGGTACGCCCAGTTCGCGGAATCGCGCTGCATAGGCTTCGTCCTGCGCGCCGACCCACGCCATGCGTGAGAACATTCGCCGTGCAAGGCTGCGGATGATCGGCGTGCGGAAGCGTCGCATCGACTTTTCCTCGGTCACGCGGCCGTTGGCGATGCCGATCGGGATGCCGCGCGACGCCGCGATCTCGATGAAGTTCGGCCAGACCTCCAATTCCATCAGCACGATGGCGGCGGGCCGCACCCGATTCAACGCGCGCCGGACCACGAATGAGAAATCCAACGGATAACGAAACACACGGCTCGCGCTGTAATGCTGGCAGGCGGCGGCGTACCCGGTGTCGGTCGTCGTGGAAATGACAACGTCGTGATCGTGCAGTCGCATGGTGATTTCGGCAACGAGGGAGCGCGTGGCGTTGACCTCGCCGAGCGACACGGCGTGAACCCAGATGACGGGTTTGCCGGACGACTGAAACGGGATTGAGCCAAATCGCTGCGCCCAGCCGCCGCGTTTCTTCCCTTTGACGAACCGTTGGAAAAGCAGAATGGGAACGAAGCCCAGCAAGACAGGGAGATAGATGAGATCAAGCAGGAGCGGCGGCATGGTGACGACGGGTCAACGCTCCGATCCGGACAGGGCCGACGGCGCAGCGGTCGGCGGCTACTACTTCAGGAGGCAGCACTGTTTGTACTTCTTGCCGCTGCCGCAGGGGCACGGATCATTTCGGCCCGGCTCGTCGCCGCCCTTCTTGATCGGCTCCACCGGCGGCGGCAGCGGGGCCTCATCCTCGCCGGGCAGACCCTTGCGATCACGGTCCTTCTTGTCGCGCTGACGCTCGAAATGCTTCTTGAAGTTATCGTCGGATTTCCCGGGCATGGATGCCGCTCCTTGATGCTCAATCGCCCATGATAGGGGATTTGCAGATTATCAATCAACGCGCCGCCAAATGCAGGGTTGGTCGACTCAGATTCCCGCACCGGCTGTGCCGACGAGCGATTCGATGAGGGAGCGTTCCTTGTCGATCAGCATTCGCAGGGCGTCGCGAAAAACTCGCTGCGAGAGCAGGACATTTGTCAGCAACAGCCGATGGAATTGCTGGGCCGACCATTGCAGCACGACCGATTTCTCGGCCGCGCGGACCGAGGCGGATCGGGTAATGCCGCACAAGACGGCCAACTCACCGACGACCTGGCCGGGAGGCGAATCCGTCAGCACGATATCACGGCCGCCGCGCTCAACAAAGACCTGCAGCTTGCCGGAGAGGACGAGTAAGACGACGGTCGCCGCATCGCCCTCTTTGAAAAGGACATCGCCGGCGGCACAGTCGCGGATTTGCCCCTGCTCGATGACGGACTGCGTGCCGTGCGGCGTGAAGCCGGAGAAAAGCGGGAGTTTGGTCAGCATTTCGTTGTAGGCTTCGCTCATGGGTTGCTGCTTTCTCCGTCAGGCGGACGGCGTTTCCACTGACTGCCAGAGCAGTTCGGCAATGTCGTATTGCTTGACATCTTCGCGGCTTTTTCCGGCCAGCCCGTCGATCAACATGCGCTGGCAGAAGGGGCAGCTCGACGCGACCATATCAGGTTTCGTGGCGAGCAATTGATCGGTGCGCTTTTCATTGACGCGCTCACCCGTCACGCCGGGTCTGGCGTGTTCCTCTTCCTTGAACATTTGGGCACCGCCGGCTCCGCAGCACATGCCCCGATCGCGTGTTTCGCGCGGCTCAAGGACCGTGAGGCCCGGGATTTTTCGCAGCGTCTCGCGCGGCGGCTCGTAGATTTCGTTGTAGCGGCCGAGGTAGCACGAGTCGTGAAAGGCGACTTTGGCATCGATGCGGTTCGTGGGCTTGAGTTTGCCCTCGCGGACGAGGTTGGACAAAAACTCGGAGTGATGCACGACTTTGAACTTCGCACCGAAGTCGGGGTATTCGTTGAGGAGCGTATTGAAACAATGCGGGCAGGTCGTGACGATGGTCTTGGGTTGATAGCGGTTCAGCGTCTCGGCGTTCATCTGGGCGAGCATTTGGAAAAGGAATTCGTTGCCCGCTCGGCGCGCCGGGTCGCCAGTGCATTGCTCCTCTTCGGCGAGGATGGCAAAATCAACCTTGGCGGCCTTTAGCAGACTGGCCGTGGCGCGGGCGATTTTTCGCGCCCGATCGTCGAAAGACGCCGAGCAGCCGACCCAAAAGAGCACGGCTGCGTCGGGCTTTTCGGCCATGCGCGGAACGTCCAATCCCTCGGTCCAGGCGGCACGGTCGCTCGCTGGGAAGCTCCACGGATTGCCGCTCGATTCCATGCCACGGAAGGCGTTCTGCAATTCAGCGGGGAACTCGGACTTCTCCATGACGAGATTGCGCCGCATGTCGACGATTTTGTCGACATAGGTGATGAACACCGGGCACTCCGTCTCGCACGCCCCGCAGGTCGTACAGGCCCAAAGCACTTCGGGTTTGATGATGTTTGGCACCAACTCGGCAAGGCTGAATGAGCCGGACGATGAGTCGCCGTTTGCACCGGACCCCTTCGCGCCGACGAGTGCCTTTTCGTTCTTGTACAGATAGTCTCGCAGGTCGAGCGTCAGTTGCTTCGGCGAGAGGAGCTTTCCGGAATTCGCGGCGGGGCAGTTGTCAGTACAGCGGCCGCATTCAGTGCAAGTGTACAAATCGAGCACACCCTTCCACGTGAGCTGCTCGATGGACTTCAGCCCCAGCGTCTCTTCGCGCTCGATCTTGCCCTCGATGTCGGCGACATTTGGCAATCGCCCGCGCGGATACAGGCTTTGCGTGAAGACGTTTGGAATCGCGGTGATGACATGGAAGTGCTTGCTGTTCGGCAGGAGATTCAGGAACAGCAGGACGAGACTGACGTGCGTCCAGAAGCCAAGTTGGGATAGCACATCAAGCGTGCCCTCGCTCGCGCGAACCAGTAAGAGTGCGACCAGCGAGCCTGCCGGTTCGGCCCATGTCCAGCTTCTGCCCTGCAAGACCTGCTCGGCAGCGTCGTGGAGAATATCACTGAACATCATGGACATAATGATGCCGAGGATGAGCAACCCTTCTCCGGAAAGGGTCATGCGCGGGAGTTTCTTGACCAGTCGGTAGTAGAAAAAGACCAGAACGCCGAGGATAACGAGAACGGCGAAAACATCCTTCACAAAGGAATAGGCGCCGCCGATGGCACTGTCGATGGATAGGACGCCCCAGAAATCAAACTCCGCCGAGTATCCGCGGCCGAACAGCAGCAGCGTACGGAACAGCAGCACCATGAATCCGGCGAAGATGACTTTGTGGGCGATGCCGGCCCAGTAGTAACGAGGCATACGCTTCTGGACGAAAGCGTATTCCCACGTGCGTTTGAGACGCTCGCCGATGTTGTCGAGCCGAATCTCGCCCGGACCGACGGTCATCAGGCGATAGCGGCGAAGGATCTGCCATCCAAAGATGCTCCAGGCAGCGAACAACAGGATTGTCATCGCGTGGGGATTCATGAGGATGGTACGACCCGAGATGGGCGATGTGAGGTCAGTTTAGTCTGTAAACGAAGGCGTCCTGAACATAGACGTCATCCACAAGTGTATTGCTAATTCGGACATCGCTGCCCGCAGGTCCGGCCCGAACGACCTTTCGGAGTCCGCGCACTACGGAATCGCTGGGACTGACCGCGCTAATTGAAAATGGCGCCGGTCGCTGCGACTCAGGTATTCCCTCCAATGCCTCGCGAATCGCCTTGTAAGCCGCAAGCGGGCCATCTCGATCCACAATGCTCGTCGCAACAAGTAGGCGAAACTCCTCAAACTCAGGCAAATACAACCAGAGCACCGCCTGCACCGGAGTTTGTGCCTGGCTAAGGGCATCGGCAACTCGTCTGCCGGCGTCTATGTCCTTCTCTACCAGTGAGCGCGCAACCATCGGAGTACACCATGTCGTGGGTCTGAGATTGCCCGAACAATCTGCCGGGCCATCCGTTCCTTCACTACAGTATAACGCGATTCTTCTGACCAGTCCTTTACAACATCCCAGTAATCGGCGAATCGTTGGTCACCGAGTCGCTCAAGCTCAATGCTAAGGCCGGCCTGCTCGGAAAGCTGTTTGAGATTGTGGCTGTAGCTCTTTTGTACACGATCCTTGTCCGGGAAATCGTATCGACGGGTCTTCTTTGCGATGCACGCCTTCAAAGCGCACTCGACCGTATAGCCTGCCAGATAATATGCAGCGGAGAATCGTCGATGGACCAGCAGCGTCCGTGCATCCTGCAGGCGTGTTTCCGCAAGGCGCCGAAATCTGGTCCGGTTTAGTGTTTGGCTCATAATTCAACAGGTGCGGCGATGGAAACGTGAGCCTAATGTCCTTTCACTTTCTTCACTTCCTCCGTGAGGAGCGGAACGAACGTGAAGAGATCGGCCACGACGCCAATATCCGCCACTTTGAAGATGGGCGCTTCGGCGTCCGTATTCACGGCGACGATTCGGCGGCTGCCGCGCATGCCCGCGAGATGCTGGATTGCGCCGCTGATGCCGCACGCCACGTACAACTGCGGCGTCACCGTCTTGCCGGTGAGGCCGACCTGTCGGCTGTGCGGTTGATAGCCCGCGTCGCATGCCGCACGACTCGCACCCACCGCGCCATCGAGGGCATGGGCCAAATCGTAGAGAATCTTGAAGTTTTCCTCGCTCTTGAGGCTGCGACCGCCGCTGACCACGATCGACGCTTCGGTTACGTCCTTTTCTTCACCACCGGTACGGGCGATTTCCTTCGTGACCTGGCGGTCGTCAGCGGCGTCGGCTGCAAACGCGAAAGCAATACGCTCGGCCGCACCACCGCCGCTTGGAAGCGGGAATGTGTTCGGCCGCACGGAAGCAATCTGTACGCGCCCGCTGTTGAAATGCACGCGGCTATAAGCTTTTCCGTTGTAAATCGGCCGTCGTGCGATGAGCGCGCCACCTTCGATATCGACTTCGGTGCAGTCGGTGGCCAAGCCCGCATCAAGACGCATGGCGACACGAGGGGCCAGGTCGCGGCCCATGAAGGACGCCGCCAACAACACGATCTGCGGATCGGCCTTGCGGATCATTCCAGCCAGGGCGCGGGTGTACTTCAATGCGTTGTAGTTTTTCAACGGTTCCGCATCGCAGACGTAAACCGCCGTAGCGCCCGAGTTATCAATCTTGCCGGCCGCGGCGCTGAGGTCGTGACCGATGATACCGGCCACGACGTTGCCGCCGGTCTTGCCGGCGAGTTGGGTCGCCGCGGACAGGGCCTGAAGCCCTGCCGAAAGCACGGCACCGTTGCGCTGTTCGACGAATACGAAAATGTCCTTAGTCATCGCACCCTCGTTGGAAGTGATGGTGAAAATGCGCGCTCAAGAAATCCGTTCAACATGGTGCAGTCGTAATGCAACGCGGGACTGTCCGGTTACAGACACGGCACCATGACATACGGGCGAATGTACTGGAAGCGATTGGCCTCCGCCATTCTGAACGATGGCAGTGAACGTCGGCGCACGACCGACCACCGACCCGTCAACTAATATATGGCGACGCCGCGTGAACTCCGATTACATCATTCCGGTCGGATTGAAAATGGCCGGGAAGAGGTTTCGGATGATGTCGTTGATAAAGAAAAAGACACCCACGAGGAGCGGAAAGACCAGATCGCCCAGGCTGAAGCCACCGAGAAGTCCAAACATACGTATAACCCTCTGTTTTCTCGCAAGCGCGAGGACTCATTGGAATGCCGGTATCTTCAGGGGAACCCGAGATTTCGGCAAGGCGCGGGACACGAGTGGGAAGAAATCGCGGATTAACCTAAGTCCACGCCCATTATCGTTTTGCGATCACGCAGGTAGAGTTTCGTGCCTATGAGGGTGGGTGCCGACCAGGCTTCTTTCGTCAACAATGGCGCCTTGCCGTGCTGCACAAGACCGCCGGGGGTCGCCGTGACCAGCGATAGGCGACCTTCCTCGTCCAAGAGAATGAGCTTTCCATCCGCCGCAATGGCACGGGCACTGGGATAACCGCGTTCCTGCCAGACGATTTGTCCGGTCTTGGCGTTGAAGCCGACGAAGAATCCTCGCCCGTTGCCTCCATAAAAGTAATCCCCGATTCGTATTGCATCTGTCAATCCGCCGGCGAGCTTCTTGTTGGCCCAGATTTCTTCGGGCTGAATCTTGCCGGCCTTTTTCGCGAGCCGAACCATCTTGCCGCCGGCCGAGTCGCCGCCGTTGACGAAGTACACCTGATTATTCGGACAGGCGATCGGCGTGCAAATGCAATTGGAGTTCACCGGATTGCGGTGTGTAATGTTCCAATGGATCTCGCCGGTCTTTGGCGACAATCCGATGACTTCACCCGACATGTATGCGACGAGGTGATCTTCGCCATCGACCGTCGTCAGCACCGGCGAAGAGTAGCTGCAATCCATGTCGCCGCCCTGCCAGACAACCTTGCCCGTGGCCTGATCGAACGCCATCACGCCGTGGCCTTTTCCGCCGACGAGCGCGATGATGGTGTCGTGATAGGCGATCGGACTCGCGGCATATCCGCAGACGAGCATGGTCGCGCCGTACTCCTTGAACAGGTCGTGGGACCAGAGTTGCTTGCCGGTCGCGGCGTCAAGGCAACACATCATGCCGGTGAAGCCGATGGAATACAGCCGACCGCCGACCAGCACGGGCGTGCCATTCGGGCCTGCGCCGAATTGCGGCGTTTGCTTCTTGTCTTCATCATTTGGATCGAGGCACAGATAGGGCGCTGGATAGGAATGTTCCCAGCGCGTCGCGCCGGTCGCGGAATCGAGGGCGATCACATGCTCGTTCGGATCATCCTTGTCTTTGCGATACATCGTGTAGAGCGTTGCGCCGTCGGACACGATGGTGGAGTAGCCATCGCCCAGCGCCCGACTCCACAATCGCTTGGGTCCGCCTTCGGGCCACGATTCCGCCAAATGACCGGAGGCCACCGTGAAATTGCGATTCGGCCCGCCCCATTGCGGCCAGGCCGATTGGGAACATCCGGAAACGAACGCCGCAAACGAGACAAAAAGACCGCACCCAATGTTAAAACGTCGTGACATTTCAGATCGACTCCCACCTCGCCTCGGCGAGCGTTGCATCGGCTGCCCTAGTTGAATCGTTGCGGACCCGCCGGCATCACGCGCCGACTGTCAAACCATCACGCGGCGGTTGTACACCCACCACTCCAATATGACGAATGCCAATGCGGCGGCCACCGCATAGGGCCAAAGCGATTGTGGCACCTTTCGCGCATCCTCCACGGTCTCGGCCCGCTGTCCGGCCATTGCGATTTCCTTCTTCGGCTCAATCCGTGACTCGTTGGGATCGAGCAGGTTCACGGTGAAGGCCTCGCCGGACTTCTTCGCGTCGTCGAAGGTGGCTCGAAAAACGCCGACTTCCCGCGTCGACGCGAATTGAACCGCCATGCGCCCGCCTGTTTCCAACAATTGATCCGTTGCATCTGGTCGATGGATTGTCACCCTCTCAGCGCCGCCGGGGACGGGAATCGTCACGGTCTCGCCGGGTTTTGCCATTCGTCCTGTCTCCGTAACGCCGCCGCCCGCAAGATAGCCCACGATGTTCTGCAAAAACATTGGGAACGACGGCCGGAAACTGAAATCGCTCTCCAACAGGTCGAACGCGAGGAGGACATAGCGATGCCCCGGATCGGCGAGCAAGGCCGCCACCGTCGAATCCTCGCCTTCGATCAGCGGCATCGCATACGCGGGCAGCTTCAGCCGTCGCCAACGACCGACGTAGATGGATTCGTAACTCACGGCGCGTAGCAGCGGATGCAACTCGCGGCCGTACACCAGGGGTTTGCCGACGACCTCATCGCCGCGTGAGACGCCTTCGATCTTTGGCAGACCGTTGAAGAATACATAGTTGCCCGGCGACAGGCGATCCGTGTCGTAGTTGTCGAGGAACACGACGTCATAGGCGCTGCGCCCATCGACGCTGAGTTTGGATTCCGGCGAGGACTCATATTGCTTCGTGGTTATCGAGTCGACCACGCCGACGCCGAGTTTGTCCATCGGTTTGCGAAGCCAGTATTCCACCAACGGACGACTCGAAACAATGAGCACCCGAATCGGCCGGGGCGGTTCGATCGGCGCGCTCACGGCATTGTCGATCGCGAGCGCGTCCGGCCGTTCCCAACGGATGGTGACCACGCCTTCGGCATCGTGTTCGAATTCAAACAGGATGGTGCGACTCGACGGTGTTTCGCTTGTATCCTGCGGGCGAGTACTCGTAGGGCGGGTTGTACTCAACCCGCCAATATCCGCCATCGCACTCGGCCCCAACGTGACTTCCTGCACCGCCCCCGACCCGGGCAGGAGCTTCCCATCGAGCGACAGCGTCACGTCGGAGGTTACCGCTGTCGGCCCAAAGTTTTCCACTTCGACAAAAAGCGAAAGAAAACCGGGCCGTTCAAAATCGCGGCGCACGTCGAAGGCGACGATTCCCACGTTGTCCACGGATTCACCGATGCGAAAGTATTGCACGCGATCGATGGCCCGAAGATCGAGATCGGCCTGAGTTGAGCGTGAATTGGGCGGTGGCTCGGCATCGGTCGCGGACGCGTCGGTCGCTGCTGATTCCGAGTTGCCGCTGATGTCTGCAATACGGCCATCGCTGAATAATTCGACTTCAATCGGTGAGGTCTGTGGTTTTTGAGTAACGTCGGCGCCCGTTGCGTCCTTTTCACCCTGCAATCCCTGGGCCGCCGCAAGTTGCATTGCTTCGCCGATGCGGCTCGGGCTGTCGGTCGAAGGGATGGCGCGGATCAGCTCGCGGAGCCGTCGCTTGTCATCGGTGAAGCTGCACACCACCGAGGCTCGATCGGCAAAGCTGATGACCATGGCCCTTGAATCCGCCGGCATTTCATCCACAAAGGAAACTGCGGCCCGCTTGGCGTGATCGAGTCGCGGTTTGCCGTCGCCTTCGATCGCGTTCATGGAACCGGAATGATCGATCAGTAACACGATGCGGCGGCCCGGCACGCGGTTCATGTTTGCAATGGGATTCGCCAGGCCGAAGAGGACGGCGGCGAGCACGAGCAGTTGCAGAAGCAGGAGGAGATTCTTCCGTAGTCGCTGGAACGGCGAGTTGACCTGCAGGTCCTGCACCGCTTTTTTCCACAGCAGCGTCGAGGAGATGGTCCGCTCGATTCGCCGGAGCTTGAGAAAATACAAAAGTAGCAGCAACGGAATCGCGATGGCAGTTGCCCACAGGGCCGTCTGCAATGAAAGAAATTTCATCGCACCAGCCCCCGTTGCCGCAGATAGGTCAGGATCAGATTCTCGAACGGCTGATCCGTGCATGTGTACAAATAGGAAATGCCCCGTTGGTGGCAATAGGACCGCAATTCGTCGCAATATCCCTGCAGATTCGCCTTGTATTTTTCGATCAAGGCCCGGCTGATCGTGACCTCGGCCACATCCTCGTCTTCGCAATCAACGAGCTTCAGGTCACCCGTCATCTCCGGTGCGACTTCTTGAGGCGAGAGCACTTGCAGGACATAGATATCCATGTGGCGGCCCAGCAAATAGCGAAGGCCGTCGGCGTACCCTCCCTTGTCCAGGAAATCCGACACGACCATGACGACGCCTTTTTGCGTGTGCCGGAGGGCGAATTGCTTTGCCGCGTCGGAGAAACGACTCCCACCTTCGACAGGGATTTCATCGATAAATGACATCGCCTGAGCCGTGGTACGGCGGCCGCGAAGGCCCGCCATGCGGCCCACGAGTCGATCGGAATAGGCGTAAAGATTGACGCGGTCGTGATTGCAAAGGCCGATGTACGCCAAGGCCGCCGCCACGCGTTTCGCATATAGCGCCTTGCTCGGTGATCCGTCGGCCATGGACGCCGACACGTCAAACAGCACCGACACGTGAAGTTCTTCCTCTTCGAGGAAAAGTTTGAGGAAGAGCCGCTCCAGGCGGGCATAGACATTCCAGTCGATGTGGCGAATGTCATCTCCGACGACATAGTTGCGGTAGTCAGCAAACTCGGAGGACTCTCCCTTTCGCTTGGATCGGCGTTCTCCCTTTTGCCGGGCCGCATGGATGCGCCGGGAAACGATTTCCAACTGCTCAAGCCGGCGCAGGAAATCCGGTTCGAGCAGACGCTCCGAGTCGGCGGCGGTGGCTGGGGGCTGACCAATCTCCGGCATCAAGGCCTCCGTGCGAGGTTACGCCGCGGGATTATACCCGGCGCGGCGATTCTCGAATGCCGGTTTGCTTGCCCCGGACGGGTGCCGGGCTATACTTCTATGAACGATTTTCCGATGCAAGGAGTGAGGTGCTTCCGCTATGGGTAAGTCCAGCAAGTCCGCCGCCGCCGAACCGACCCAGTCCGCCACGACGGCGACGCTTCCCGAGGCCGCAAAGCCGCGGCTGCTTCCGCAATTCAAGGTCATCCTGCACAACGACGACCACAACGAAGTCGATTACGTTATCGAGACCGTCATGATGCTCTGCGGAATGAATCTGCAGGACGCCTATGCCCGAACTCAGGAGGCGGACTCTACCGGCTGCGCCCTTTTGCTTATTACCCACCGGGAGCGGGCCGAGCTTTATGTCGATCAATTTCAATCGCGGTCGCTCACCGTCACCATGGAACCGGCCGATTAAGGCAACTTGGGAAATTCACGCTGCGCCGAAAAACTTGTGCGCGGCCGTAAGTTCTCGAACCGCCGGTATCACGTAGTCGCTCGCGATCACATCCCAACTCATCTTTTGAGCGAGATCAAACCCGCGGCGAATCATGGCGGCCTTTTCGTCGGCTGTGCGGGGCAGCCGTTTCATGATCTCGGCGGCAACCGAGCGAGCCACCGAATCATCAAACGCCTCGCGCTCGGCTCGCGTAATGGCCTTGTAGCCGTCGATGGTGTCAGGCGAAGCCTTGTATTTCGTGTAATCCGCGATGATCACGTTGGGCGTGCCGTCGGGGCCGGCGACCTTTTCAACAAATCCGGCGCACCCACACACGGAACTCATTACACAAAGCGCGCCGAAGGAAAGTGCCTCCAACTGGGCGATTCCGAACGGCTCATAGATCGACTGGCCGAACTCGACATCGCTGCCCTGGCGGATATCCCAGAATTGCATGTCGGCGGGCATTCGGTCGCCACAGGTTTCGCGATCGAAGCCGAATTGATTGATGAAGAGAATCTTGGCATTGCGGGCGCGGGCGTTATGAGCCTGAATGCCGGCGTAGAAGACGGCCTCGCCGTGGGTGAGGTCAGGCATGCCTTCTCGGTGGCCGACGGGCCAATCCCACTCGCGCTCCATGTTCAGGATGTCGGCCCGCGCCCGAGGACCGCCAATTTCCGTCGAGAGGACAATCAAGACGGCGGATTTGCCCATCTTGCGAAGGTCCTCATCGAGATACTTCATGACGCCGATGTCGCGCCAAAGGCCCTTGCTCGTGACGAGGCGTGTAACGTGCGTAAAAATGTAATCCGGCCGGTCGCCGAGGAGTGATTGCAGGTAATCTTGAATTCTCGCTTTGCTCGTCGCCGCTTCGGCGTACGTTGTTTCGTAGGCGGGGATGCCGTTGTAGGTCAGGCGAATGTCGGCGCGGGCCATCTCCGGTCCCAGAAAACGCATTTCGCGCACGACTTCGTCGCCGACGGCAAACGTCATATCGAGATGGCGGGCGGCGACTACGAGTGCGTGACGAAAGTAGCCGAATTGATCGCCGAACACTTTGTCAATCGAGAGGCCCTGCTTCGCCGCCTTACGCAGGACGTTGTAAAACATCGTGTCGTGGCCGGGGTGATCTTCCACGATTCGGCGGATTGGCGCGACTTCATGGGCGTGAAAGATGGTTCGGAGATTAAGCTCCGGGTGCAGCTTGGCCGCGAGCGCCGTGGGAAGGCCCATGAATTCGTGCGCGACGATAAACGTGCCGCGCTGTGCTGCGCCCAGCGCCCGTAAACACGCCAACCCCGGCTCGGCGAGGCGGACGTATTGCTCGTAATCCCAGCTTGTTTCATAGCGAGTCGAGGCAAGGCCGAACGCATCGAAGAGCTTGAACTTCAGTTCGTTCACCGGCTCAAGGGCGGCCCGCGTGACATCGATCAGGATGACTTCGGGACGCTGAATCGTGCCGGTGTAAGGCTCGCGAAGGATTCGGCGCCCATAAACGATGTCCACGTGGAAGCGGCTCTGAATCTGTCGGAATGACTCGGCCAGCGGGTGATTTAAGCGGCCGTCCACGGAGGAATACAGCACCTCGCCCTCAAGGCCCAATCGCGCATCGGCCGGGCCTTCGCGCGTGAACAGCGGACAAAGAAGAATGGTGCGGTCGATCTGCTCGGTGTAGTCATGGGCCGTGATAAGACCCTCAAGAACCGAGCCGATGCCGCCCATCTTGTGAACGGCTTCATGGGTGACGTGGACAAGTGTGAGCATGGTGCGGATTCCCTTCCGCATCGCATTGTAATGAAATCGGAGGAGAATTGAAACGCGGGGCAGCCCGGCCATCATCTCGCGGCACGCGACTCACTGCGATTAACGCAGACGGCGATGGCAATGTCGCCGGTGACATTAACAACGGTGCGGCACATGTCGAGTAAACGGTCAACGCCAAGGATGATGCAGATGCCTTCGCCCGGCACGCCGACCGATTGCAACACTAGAACGATCATCGGGAGCGAACCGCCGGGGATGCCGGCCGTGCCGATCCCGGCGAGGACAGCCATGAGGACCACGGTCACCTGCTGGATGAGCGTCAGTTCCACGCCGAAAACCTGGGCAAGAAAGAGGACGACGACGCCTTCATACAGTGCCGTGCCGTTTTGGTTCGCCGTGGACCCGACGGTGAGAACGAAGCCCGCGATGTCGCGTCGGACTCCGAGGTTTTCCTGCGTGACGCGAAGGGCCGTGGGAAGGGTCGCGCTGGAGGAGGATGTGGCAAAGCCGGTGACCATGGCCTCGCTGATACCAGAATAGAACCGCCGTGGCGTCATGCCGCCGAACAGGGCGACGATGCCGGAATACACAAGTGCCATTTGAATAATGAACCCGCCCAGGGCACACACGACGAACCAGCCGAGTGTGCGAACAATGTCAAAGCCCATGAGCGAGGTGAGAGAAAAAACCAGCGCCGCCACGCCGACCGGGGCCAGCCGCATGGCCATGTTGATGATGGTCATCACGACTTCGTACATGCTCTCCAGCAGGGCCACAAGCGGCTGCGTTTTATCCGGCACGATGGTGATGGCGATGCCGACCATTACCGCAAAGAACATCACCGCCAACATCCCGCCACCGGGCGAGCTGCCATCCATGGCGCCGACCATCTCCTGAAGCGGGTTCTTTGGAATGATGTCCAGCAGGGCATCGCGGATGGTCTTGGCCTTGCCGGCATTGGCCAGCGTGGTGCCGGCTTGGGCGGTGAAACGTTCCATCAGTGCAGCGCGCTTGTCTGGAGGGAGTGCGGCTCCCGGGCGAATCGTTTTGGTGAGCATGACGCCGAGAAAGACGGAAAAGCCGGAGAGGACGACCGTGAGCAGAAGTGTTCGCAGCCCGATCCGGCCAAGCTTGCGGACATCGCCAATCCCCGCGACGCCCAGCGCCAAGGCACAAAATACCAGCGGCAGCGCGATCATGTAGATAAGCCGCAAAAAGACCTGCCCGACCGGCTCCGCGATATTCGTCACGATCCACGCAAGCATCGCATTCGGCGCGCCCGACGCGGTGCGAGGCGCCATCTCATTGGCGATAAGGCCGGCGATTGCGCCCACGATCATCGCAGCGAGAATGACATGGTGCAGCTTTGCTCGCATCAAGAAGACCTCGGTTGCCGCGTGTTGCGGGTTGGTGCAACAATGTACGCGACGGGCCGCTCGGATAAAACCAGCGCGCAAGAAAAGCCGGGGCACGGCAAATTGCGGCCGCGCCACGGCTTGTTCAAGTTTCAGACGGTATGAGTTCGACGACCGCGTCGATTAGACGCCGGCGAGCCGGAACGGAATACCGAATAAATTGTTGAGGAACGAGAAGAACGGCGTCGTCACGATCGTGTTAATGAGCGCCGTAAACACGGAGTAAAGAATGTCGCCAATCAGCATGAGTATCTCTCCTAAATGCAAAGGGTTCTTAGAAACGAATGCCAAAACCAACGCTGGCCTGAAAGTCCGGCGCCTGTTCATTCAGGCCGACCGCGGCTCTCATGTCCATTGAAATGTTGTCCGTGATTTTGAAGATAGGGCCGGCGCTCAGGATATGCGCACTATCCTCCGAGCGATTGCCGGGGTACACACCGAAGTATTCAAGATACAAGGTCGCGCGGCTGCACACCTGGTACCCCGCCGCGACCGTCGCGGCCGTTTGGAAAAACTGGCCATTCGATCCGTCATTGACGCGACCGAGCAGCGAGCCATAGATCGTCAATTCTTTGGTGAGGGCATAGTTCCACGGGAATTTGATCTCAGGCACGACGTTGTTCGCGCTCTTGCTGTCCGAGCCGGTCGGAACACCGAGAGAGGCGATCATGGAGACATTCGGCAGACATTCCTTCTGCCTCAACAGCGGAACCTTGATTCCAAGCGTCATGTCGGAACCGCCATCGATATGGTCAATGTGATCAATGTGTCGCCCGGCCGGCGTCGTGATGCGATCGAGCACTTCGGAATAGGAATAGCCGTTCCACTTGGCGCGGAATTCGAGACAGTCCGTGAGGCCCGTGCGAAGGGCGATTTCAGGCATCGTATGGTCGATCACGCGGCGATCGTCTTCCCGGTCATACGAGAAGGTGTAGCCGCTTTCGATCTGGAACCGGCCTCGAGGAACCAGGCCCGCGGAATCCGAGAAGCCGGGACGATCCGTGGCGATGCTACCCGTGAGCGGAGCCTGATCGGGGAAGATCCAGAAGCCCCCGCTTGACGAGGGTTTTTCGCTGGTCGTCTCAGTCTTGGTTTCGTCCAGCGACATCGGCCGAGTGAGATCGGCGTTGCTGATGGCCGGCGAATTCTCAGCGTTCTGCGGAGTATCCGCATGAACCATGGTCGTGGAGAGTGACGCGATCAACGTGCATGACAGGAGTGTAAGTACGTTTTTCAAAATTCCACCTCGTAGGAAACGCGGGCCGCGACCGGCGCGGACCTTGCCTCGTTCAAGCTTGTTGGTTTGTGAGATTGTCTGTGCCGGACTCGCGGAATCGCGAATCGCTGAAAACTCCGATGCCGCGCGCTGGCGAAGGGGCGGCACATGTCAGAGAGGGATCAAACCGCACCCGCGCAGAAAACGCAAGTCAAATATCGTATTGCACCAATTGTTTTTCTTGATTAATCCCGATAAGAGCGCAACGAAGGACCGTTATTCGCGCGAATCCCGGCCAAGTCGGACTCCGGGCCGTCGTTTATCGGACAATCCGTCCATTGCCTGGGTGTGCCGGCCATCTCCACACTCACGATTTGGACCCGGAGCGGATTGGAAATAGACTACGCTCGGACACGACATCATCAAACGCTGCTTACTCGACGCGACCCAATGAACACAGGCACCGCAACTGCATCAGTCCAATACTCCGCAGACGAGTCGTTTGCGTTGCGAATGGACTCCGAGGACCCGCTGCGGTCCCTCCGCGACCGATTCCATATTCCGACGGGTGCGAATGGAAAGCCGCTCATCTATCTCTGCGGCAACTCGCTCGGCTTGATGCCCAAAGGGGCCGCCGCGTACGTCCAACAGGAACTCGACGACTGGGCACGGCTCGCCGTCGATGGGCATTTCACCGGTCACACGCCGTGGTATTCCTACCACGAGGTCTTCCGCGACAAGCTCGGCCGACTCGTCGGCGCAAGGCCGAATGAAGTCGTCGTCATGAACAGCTTGACCGTGAACCTGCACCTGCTCATGGTCAGCTTCTATCGGCCGACGAAGCAGCGATACAAGATCCTCATGGAAGCGCCGGCGTTTCCGTCGGACACATACGCCGTGAAGAGCCAGATTCGTTGCCACCGCTTCGAACCCAACGACGCCCTCGTGATCGTCGGCCCGCGCGAGGGCGAGGAGACCGTGCGCCTCGGCGACATCGAGTCCATCCTTGAGGACCACGGCGATCAGTTCGCGCTGGTGCTTTTGGCCGGCGTCAACTTCTTCACCGGTCAAGTGTTGGACATGCGTCGGCTTGCAGCCGCGGCCAAGCGCGAGGGCTGCACGCTGGGCCTCGACCTCGCACACGCCATCGGAAACGTGCCGCTGGCATTGCACGATTGGGGGGTCGACTTCGCCGTGTGGTGTCACTACAAGTACATGAACGCGGGCCCCGGCGCGGTGGCAGGCTGCTTCGTGCATGAGAAGCATGCGGCGAACCCCGATCTCGACGTGCCTCGCCTCTCCGGCTGGTGGGGCAACGACCCGGCCACCCGATTTCGCATGCACCTGGAGCCGGACTTCAAGCCGGTGGCATCGGTCGATAGCTGGCAGGTCAGCAATCCGCCGATTCTCTCTCTCGCGCCGCTGCGAGCATCGCTGGATGTGTTCGACGAATCCGGCATGGATCGCCTGCGGGCCAAGTCGGAACTGCTCACGGGCTATCTGCAATTCCTGATCGATCAGATGCCGTCCAATCGCTATCAGGTAATCACGCCGAAACGCTCCGCCGAGCGCGGCTGTCAGCTCTCGATCCTCGTGAACGAAAACCCGCGCGGGCTGTTCAAAGAACTGGAAGAAGCCGGCATAAAGGGGGACTTCCGCGAACCTAACGTGATCCGCGTCGCCCCGGTGCCGCTGTACAACACGTTTCACGATGTATGGCGGTTCGCACAGGTGCTGGCGCGACATCGGTAGGAACGGCCGACTACACCATCTCCGCCCGTATCGCCGCCGCTGCGTCTTTGTGGCCCTTTTCCATCGCGATGTCGGCCGCGGTCTTGCCTTGAAATGTTTGCGTCGGGTCCGCGCCCATGGTCAGCAATCGGCGAATCGAAACGAGATCGCCGCCGCCGGCCGCCGCGTGGAGCGGGGTGTAGCCCTGCGGGTGTGGCGGCGTGGGGTTGGCGCCGTGGTCCAGCAGCATGGCCACCATGTCGCGCTTGCCCTTGACCGCGGCCTGATGCAAAGGCGTAAGCTGCATGTGATCGCGGGAGACGGCGTTGACATCAGCGCCGCGATCGAGCAGCAGCCTGACCGTCGACACATCGGCCATGTAGGCAGCGTGGTGAAGCGGCGTGAAACCGTACGACGAAAAGGCATTAATCGCGCTGGGGTCGGCGTCGAGGAAGGCGGTCAGTTCCACCTGTTTGCCGAGTGCGGCGGCTTCGTAGATGTTCAGCGTTCGACCGGTTGCGAGCATCGCATCGATGATCTCGCCATGGCCGAAAAAGACGGCGAGGAGGAGCAGCGACATGCCGCCGTCGATGGTTGCGTCGGCGAGGGCAGGGTCGGCGGCGAGGAGGGCGCGGAAGGCCGTGACGTTTCCACTCTTCACGGCTTCGAGGGCATTATCCAACGTTGACATGCGTGTTACCTCTCTATGCTGAACCATGATAGTGCTTTTTTGCAAGACGGAGTTCGTCGACTGCGCTGGTTCCGGTGGATTAATTCGGGGCAGGTTGGCGGCACTCGCACCATCGCGTTAAATACGCCTCGTCATGGCGCAGATCGAAAAACCACGAATCACGTTGATCGGCGGGGGGTTGGCCGGCGGGTTGTTGGCTACGTATCTTGGTCGCGCGGGGCAGGATGTGACGCTGTACGAGCGGCGCAGCGACCCTGGCGCGGGCAACTTCGTCGGCGGACGGTCGATCAATCTGGCCCTTTCGACGCGCGGGATCGACGCCCTGCAGCGCGTGGGATTGGCGGATGAAATCCTGTCGCACGCGATACAGATGCGCGGGCGGATGATTCACGATCGCGCCGGGGGGTTGCACTTCCAACCGTATGACAAAGACCCGACGAAGTGCATCAACTCCATCGGGCGGGCGGCGTTGAACAGCGTGACGCTGGCGGCGGCACAGAAGCTGCCCAACGTGCGAGTACACTTCGATCATCGTTGCGTGGATGTTGATTTGGATCGACCGTCGGCGCGACTGGTGCATACCGCGACGAACGCCGAGACGGTCGTGGAGAGCGATCTGCTCATCGGCGTGGATGGGGCTTTTTCAGCGGTGCGGAAGTCGATGCAACGGTTGGAGAGGTTTGACTATCGACAGGACTATCTGCGGCATGGCTACAAGGAATTGACGATTCCGCCAGGCCCCAACGGCGATTCTCGCATGGAACGAAACGCCCTGCACATCTGGCCGCGACGAAGTTACATGATGATTGCCCTGCCGAACCCTGACGGCTCGTTCACCTGCACGCTGTTTTACCCATTCGAAGGCCCCGACAGCTTCGCGTCGCTGCGAGGCGATGACGATGTGCGGCGATTCTTCGAGTCGGAGTTTCCCGATGCCGTGCCGCTCATGCCCACACTACTCGACGATTTCCGCACGAATCCGACCGGCTCGATGGTCACGGTGCGATGTCGGCCATGGCAATACGAAGGAAAGGTCGCCCTCGTCGGCGACGCCGCCCACGCCGTTGTGCCCTTCTATGGGCAGGGAATGAACGCGGCCTTTGAAGACGTGGTCGCGCTGGATGAGTGCATGCGCCAACACGGCCCCGACTGGCGACGCGCCTTCGAGGCTTATGAATCGCGACGGAAGGAAAACAGCGACACACTCGCGGACCTGGCCATCGAAAACTTCATCGAGATGCGCGACAAGACGGCGTCCCGAAGCTTTCGATGGAAAAAGAAGGTCGAACGTACGCTGCACACATTGATGCCATCGTGGTATCGGCCGCTCTACGGCATGGTGAGTTTCTCGTGCATACCCTACGCCGAAGCGGTCGCGCGGGCCAGGCGACAAGACCGCCGCGTCTTCGTGTTTTCCGCGTTATTCGCCGTGGTCGTACTGGCGACCTTGCTGCGTTTGTTCACAACGGAGCGACTGGTCGCCTGCGTCTCCATGGCGGCCACCATTGTCTATGTGGCGATGCAGGTGGTAATCTTCAAATCGAAACGGCGGGCAAGCCCGTCGTCTGCATGACGGGAGTCGTCCGTGGCCCTGACTTATACAGACTATCTCAAATTGGAAGCGATGCTGGAGCTGCAGGAGCCGCGCTCGAAGCCGCCTGAGCATGATGAGATGCTCTTCATCGTGATTCACCAGGTCTACGAACTTTGGTTCAAACTGGTGCTGCACGAGTTGGACAAGATCAACCGGGACTTCTCAGGGAACGACCTCTTTGGTGCCGTCCACAGCCTTAAGCGCGTGCGAACCGTCATGAAGACGCTGGTGGGACAGCTCGACATTCTTGAGACCATGACGCCGATGAGCTTCTCGAGTTTTCGTGATCGTTTGGAGACAGCGTCGGGCTTTCAATCGGCGCAGTTCCGCGAGTTGGAATTCGCCCTCGGGCAGAAGCGAACTGATCTCGACTTCGCAGCCTTGTACGGGAAGGACAGTCAGGGATACGCCCGCCTGAAGGCCCGCCTCGACGACCGCAGCGTCATCGATCACTTCTACGACTTCCTCGGTCACTGCGGCGCGACGGTGCCCACTGAATTGAAGCAGCGGGATGTGCGAACATCGAACGCGCCGAACGTCGACGTGCAGCGCGAGATATTGCGCCTGTACAAATCGCGCCCCGAGGTCGCCATTCTCTTCGAATCCATGACCGACTTCGACGAAGGCCTGCAGGAATGGCGCTACCGGCATGTCAAGCTGGTGGAGCGAACCATCGGCAACAAGAAGGGAACCGGCGGCTCACTCGGCGTCGAGTTCCTCAAGCGCAGCCTCTTCCAACCGGCCTTCCCCGATCTGTGGGCGATCCGTCATGAACTATGATCATGACGAAAAAACGGCGATGACCTTCAATTCAATCGCAATCGGCGTCGGCAATGCGGTCACCTCCACCGTCGTGCGCGTCGGGTTGGGCTTTCCCGGCCCTGCGAAATGCTCGGCGTAGATCTTGTTGAACACCGGGAAATCGTCACTCATGTGCGTCAGGAAAACCGTGACGTCGACGATGTCCTCCCATTTTGCACCGGCGTCCTCCAGCACGAATCGCACATTATCGAAGACGCTTCGGCACTGCGCCTCAATGTCGTGAGCGAGAATGTTGCCGCGATCATCCAGCGTCACGCCGGGGATCTCTTTGCTGCCGCGCTTGCGCGGGCCGATCCCCGAGAGAAACAGAAAATCGCCGACGCGCTTGGCGTGGGGATAGGCCCCGACCGGCTCGGCGGCGCGGCCGCTTTGGATGGTGTCGCTCATGGTCTGTTCACTAAACAAGCAGTCGCAAATCGACGACTTCGCCTACATGTACATGCCGCCGTTGACGCCGATGATCTCGCCGGTGATGAACGACGCCTGCGGTGATGCAAGAAACGCAACCGTCGCCGCCACTTCCTCCGGCTTGCCGAGACGGCCCATCGGCGTCATCTGCTTCACGATGTCCAACGACGCCGGCGGCACTTCCGCCGTCATGTCGGTCTCGATGAACCCCGGTGCGACAGCGTTTACCGTGACGCCCTTCTTGGCGAACTCGCGGGCCAGCGTCTTCGTCAGCGCGATCAGTCCGCCCTTGGCCGCCGCATAGTTCGCCTGTCCGAAGTTGCCCATCTGGCCGACGATGCTGGTGATATTGATAATGCGCCCCCACCCATGCTCCATCATCGGCTTGATGAGGCGATGAATAATCATCGCCGGGCCGGTCAGGTTCACGTTCAACACCTCGTGCCACATCGGCCGATCCATCTTCACGAACGACTTGTCGCGCGTGATGCCGGCGTTGTTGACGACGATGTGAACCAAGCCGAAGTCTTTCACGATCTGGGCAACCATCGTGTCATCTTCGTCGGGGTTGGAGACGTTGGCCTGATAGATAAGCGCCTTGCGACCCATCTTGTGAATCAAAGCGGCCACTTCTTCGGCGGCCTCACGCGACGTGGAGTAGTTCAGCGCGATGTCGGACCCGGCCTCGGCCAACGCCAAACAAATCGCTCGGCCGATCCCGCGGGATCCACCCGTGACAAAACTCACCTTACCATCGAGAACGCCCATGGCAGACTCCTTCCAGACAGAATGTCATTTCTGATCGCAGGCTTCGCTTCGATCCGGGGGTGACGCGGCGAAAGGTCCCGTTTGGGGAGATCACCCACACCCAGAGTATAGCCGAATCAAGACTGGCTCGCGTCGACTTACGCCATTCCTCGAAGTGCCCGCTCCACGGCCATCACCGGCTCCCGCCGATCCAGCCGCCGTGTGAGGTGCGGTCGTCGCGTGCGCAAAAACCGATAGGCGTCCGTGGCCGAGCAGCCCCGTGTAGCCATGACATAACAGAGCACCAGCGTCGCGCTTCGCCCGCGGCCGGCCTTGCAGTGGACCAGCGTCTTGGCACCACGCGACCGCCGATTCCGGAGAAACTCCAGCCCGCGCAGGAGATCGTCGGCGCTCGGGCAATGGTAATCCAACGTCGGCAGGTGAAGTTGCTCGATGCCATGCGCGGCCATCTCCGCACGATGCCCAACGAATTCCTTACAAAGATTCACGATGGCCGTCACGCCGCAGTCCCGCAATTGGCGCATGTGCCGCCGCCCGGGCACGGCACCGATCAACACGTGTTCATCCACGGCGTCCCACTGGTTCCACAGTCCCAACGCGCACATCAGGCGATTCATGGCCAGCGAAGGGCCGTAGCTCAGGCGAATCAGAAATCGTGGCGGAGCGGTCATGGCGTGGATTGAGCAGCAGCCGTCCCGCCGGCCGCTCGAAGTTGTGGCAACAAACTAACCCCATCAATCGGCGGCGCGCCGGTGAGAGCGTCCGGACGACCAAGCAAATCGATCACGGTCGGCATCACATCGACAATGCGCCCGCAGGGGATTGATCCGCCGTGTGGCAGGCCCGGCCCGGCAAAATACAGCGGAATTCGCATGTCGGCGGCTAATGCCGCACCATGCTCCCCGCGACCATGCCCGGAAAACGACCACCCCTCCGCAGCGAAGATAAGCAGCTCACCCGATCGAATGGAATCGAAGTACTCGACCACCTGCGGCACGAAGTCGGGATATTTTTGCTTCGCTGTCGCGGCCAGCCACTCGCGCGTTGAATGCCAGCCGGAATCCACGAATGAACGCATTTCCGCGTCGGCCATACACTCCAGTGGATCGGCGGGCTTCATACCATCGTGCGCTTCCATATCGAGTCGATATTGCGAAACGCCCTGTTCCAACCGGCGTTGCACGACGGCATCGCCTCGCGGCGACAGAATTCGAATCCGATTGGGCCCGCCGGTCGTGCAAACCAGCCCGACGCCCTCCAAATCCGCCAGTCGCGGCGACGTGCCGGACGCTTGCATCACCGCGTCAATCTCGTCGATGCCTGGTTTGACGAACCACCCGGCCTTGCCGCGCAGATGCAGCACGATGCGCCGATATGAACCGTCCACCAACACGGCGTCGTAACGGCGCAGCTCGCGCAGCCGATCCGCGTAGTCATCACCAAATACGCGTCCCTCGTGAATCTTCAGCCCGCGATGGTCGCGCAGCCAGCAAATCAGGTCGAGGCTTCGGTGCTTGTGTGTCGGGGTGTGGCTGTGATCGGTCACCAGGACGGTATGGGTCGAATCGGCAAGCCCGTTTTGCCTGAGCGCGTCCAACACGCGCCCGATCTGGCGATCAACACCAATCACGCCTTCCGCATAAGCCGCTGAATCCGAACCGGCATCGTGCCCCAACTGATCCACGCCGATGAAATACATCGTGATGATGTTGGGCCAGCGGTCGATACGATTGGCAAGGCGGCCGATGTCCTCGATACATCCCGCCGTCAGTTCATCCATGCGTGAATACCAACCCAGATACCAGCCTATGCCTTCGGAGACGTGATAGTCGACGTTGTAGGTGGCGCCACGCGCAACATTACCAAGCACATTCACGCTGAATTGATCCGGCAGCAATTCATACAGCGTCGGCCATCGAAAGTGTAGGTTGACCGCCGAGTATTCCGCAGCGGTGATGTAATTCGGATACGCCAGTGTCCGGCGGTCAAACCACTGATTCCCGGTTACATCGTGGTGCCCGGGAAAACGCCCCGTGAACAGCGAGACGGTGTTTGGATATGTCATTGAGGGGATCGACGTCACCGCGTGTTCGACACGCACCCCGCCATCAACAAAATGCCGCTTGATATTGGGCAGCTTTCCCGCGTCGAGGAGCGACTGAAAGCGATCGTGATCGAGGCCATCGACAAAGAAGAGTACGACGGATTTGTCGGGCCGTTTGACATCGGGGTCGATTTGCAGGCGCAAGGGGGCGGTCTTGGCGCAAGATGCGCAAAGGATCAGCGTCCCCGTCAGGAATAATCGCAATCGGCTCATGTTGCATGTTCATTATAGAGTGATGCGGTTGGCGCGGCACGAGCCGAGACCTGAAACCAACGCTGGTCGCGGTGGGACGGGTCGAAAAAAAAGAACTGACACAAACTGGGAAAAAGTGGGACGGGGTGAGTGCCGAATGGCGAATGGCGAGATAGGTTAGGGTCGCTGCGCGACGTGGGGGTGAGGTTGGAATTGCGGCAAATTGACGTGGGAAATGAAAAACAGCTGGCGTTTGCTGGCGTTTCCCGGCGTGGCTCGATGGGGCCGGGGAAATTTGGGATGGCCTCGCTGAGTCCAGAATGTTCAATTAAGAATGTAGAAAATCGAGGAATTCGCTGCGCGATGCGGGCGCATGCGTAGGCGCGGATCATGCGGGCCTCCTTTCAGGGGGCTGAGCGAGTGCTAACAGTTCCCTAACTAATATATAGCGCGCGGCCGGACGGGGGCAAGGGGAAAAATCCTGCCACGGCAGGGGAATTGCACGCCGAAAAATCGAACAGTCGAGTCGAGGCAAAGTATTGCGTGGGCCGGGGGTCGGCGGCCGGGAACCTACGCGATTGCCGATAAGGGACCTCCGGTTCAGCCTTAAACACTCGATCTCTTTAACGCGCCCGTGGCAAGAAATAGGTGGCAATCTTTAATTATTGGATTGTCCCTAATTAAGATTGAGGATCATGCGCGTGAGACCAGATCTAAAGGGTCGGGGGCATGAAGTTTTTGAAGCGGGCGGAAGCGGCGCCGGGGTCGCAGAGGAAGTCGTACAGCTCGTCGCCCGGCGTGAGGGTCGGCGTGAGGCCGGCGCGCTCCATCGCTTCAACATACTCCACGCCGCGCAGGAGCACCTGCCGGACACCTGCATGATGGCAATGGTTGTCCAACCAGGACTTGGCGGATTCGATTTCGAAGTCAAGAGGCTGTTTCATCATGGGACGCTCCTGCCTGCTATACGGGCGCACACAGCTGTTCCTCAACCGCCGCCCGGCCGGCCGCGAGGGCGTCGAGATTGATCTTCACAAGCTCCGGCTTCTTGACGCCGATGATTGACCGAATGGCCTCCTCATAGGCCGACAAAATCGGCGCCGGGCAGATACCCAGGAGCGATCCCAACATCACCACATTTGCCACACGCTCCTGTGCCATCTGCCCGGCGATGGTCACGGCGGGCACATAAGCACATTGAATGTCCCGCCGTTCACACTTGATTGGTACCATCGAGCTGTTCACCAGCAGATGCCCGCCGGGGCGAACCTTGGGACCGAATCGCTCCAGCGACGGCTGGTTCATGGCAATCACAATGTCATAGCAGGCGGCAATGGGCGATCCGATTTCCTCGTCGGAAAAAATAGTGGTGCAGTTCGCCGTGCCGCCGCGCATTTCCGGGCCATAGGACGGGAACCACGTCGCGTGATATCCATCCTTCATGGCCGCCTCCGCCAGCAGTCGTCCCATCAGCAGGATGCCTTGGCCGCCGAAGCCTGCGATCAAAACTTCATTTTTCATGCCTCGGCTCCTGTGTGAGCGACTGCCGGCATTGGCGTCGATGTCGCATCCACCGGGTCCACGCGATCCACGAAGACGCCCGGCGGAAATGTCTTGATAACGGTGTTGTCGATGTGTTTCATCGCCGCGATCGGCGACATGGCCCATTGCACGGGGCAGGTGCTGAGAAACTCAACAAGCCCCAGCCCCTTGTTTTCCAACTGAGCGCGAATCGCCTTGCGCATGTATTTGCGCGCCGTGTTGATGTTCTTCGGGCTGCTGATCGGAACTCGGGCGAGGTAGGCAACGCCCTTCAAACTGGAAAGCAACTCGCATACGCCGATCGGCATCCCCGTCGTTTCGGCGATTCGCCCGCTCGGCGACGTGGTCGTCTTCTGTCCGATCAGCGAGGTCGGGGCCATCTGACCGCCTGTCATGCCATAGATGCCGTTGTTCACGAAGAAGATCGTGATCCGTTCGCCGCGTGCTGCGGCGTGAATCGTCTCAGCCATGCCGATCGAGGCCAGATCACCGTCGCCCTGATACGTGAAGACAAACCGCGAGGAGTCGGTTCGCTTTACGGCCGTCGCTACAGCGGGCGCACGCCCGTGACTGGCCTCGATGGCATCGCATTGAAAGTACTCGTATGCGAACACCGAACACCCGACCGGACAGACCCCGACGGTGTGATCGAGCAAACCGAACTCATCGATCATTTCGCCGACCAGCCGATGAATAATGCCATGCGTGCAACCGGGGCAATAGTGCATGAGCTTGTCGGTCATCGAGGCAGGCCGCGCCATGACGCACTCGACATCATCGCAGGTTGTTGCGGGACGATCGTCGGCAGAAGCCTTGCCCATCATCGCCATTTCAATGCTCATAGCGAATCTCCTCGACCGATCCGCGAGCGAATCTGTTCGGCCAATTCCTCCGGTCCCGGCAATACGCCACCCATTCGGCCATAGAAATCGACGGGGCTGATTCCATTCACCGCGAGCCTCACGTCCTCCACCATTTGCCCGCTGTTGAGTTCGAAGACGAAGGTCTGGCGGACCTGTTTGGCAAGGTGCTTGATTGCGTCGCTCGGGAATGGGAAGAGGGTGATGGGGCGCAGCAGACCAATTCTCATGCCCTGTTTTCGCAGGAGTCGAACCGCTGAAAGACCGACGCGGGCGGCAATTCCGAATGCGACGAGGAGAATCTCCGCATCGTCCGTGAAGCGGGTGTCGTACCGAATCTCCCGTCGTGCCTCGCGATACGTCGACTGGAGCGTTTCGTTGTGCGCGGACAGTACCTCCGGGTCCAGATAGAGCGAATTCACCACGTTCTTCACGGCTCTGCGGCCGCGACCAACGGTAGCCCACTCTTTCGAAACCTTCCGCAAAGGTGGAATCTGGTCCGGCACGACGGCCGGCTCCAACATCGAACCAAGCACCGCGTCGGCCAGAATGAAGACAGGCGTGCGATAGCGGTCGGCCAGATCAAAGGCCAGCGCAGGAAGCTCGAACATTTCCTGCACGTTCCACGGCGCCAGCACAAGGCTGTGAAAGTCGCCGTGCCCACCGCCCTTGCACGCCTGGAAATAGTCCGCTTGCGACGGAGCAATGTTGCCAAGTCCCGGCCCGCCGCGCATGACATTGATGATGACGCATGGCAGCCGCGCGCCGGCGATGTAGCTTAACCCTTCCATCATCAGGCTGATGCCCGGGCTGCTGCTGCTCGTCATGGTGCGATGCCCGGCCGCGGACGCGCCATAGACCATGTTGATCGAGGCTACTTCGCTCTCCGCCTGGAGGAAGACGCGTCCCAGTGAGGGAAGCAGCCCCGATAGAATTTCGGGAATCTCATTCTGCGGCGTGATGGGATATCCAAAGAATGCCTCAAGCCCGCCATGCACGGCGCCCAACGCGAGCGCCTCATTTCCTTTGACGAGTCGCTTGGTGCCTGCGACTTGCTCAGTGCCGCGCGGCTCAGATTCCGCTGCGACGTTTTTCGCGCCGGGATGCTCCAAGGTCGCACTCATGGCTTCCCCTTTTTCTTGCGAAAGACCCTGATGCCGGCTTCCGGGCAAACCTCGGCGCAGAGCGAACACGATGTGCAGGCTTCAGGTTTGTGCAGTTCAGCGGGGTGATACCCGATGGCGTTCATTCCATCGCCGAGTTCGAGGCAGTGCTTCGGGCAAAACTCAACACAAAGCCCGCATCCCTTGCAGCGTCGTACATCGATGTCCAGGCGTTCCACGATCGCATCCTCCAGCGACCCACACTCCCGACAAACCAGACGATTCAGCCATCGGTCGAGAGGCAACGGGGCGACATGGATCCTCGCCACGGTGCGGCTTTTCCACCGTTCTTCTTGGCAAGTCCGGTGCCACCGGATTTTCCGGTCTGAAACTTCGTTTATCGGGGATTCCTCAGGGACCAGCCCCGCCCGATTGCGGATTCTCACGCCCTACTGCGGATAAGTTCGACCTGCCGGTCGGCAAATTCCGCTTAGGCCGGAAAACGACGCAAATCACCCAGCTAAACTCCTGTGGCAACGGGCGATGACGAAAACCGCTGAATCTCAGGCGTGGCACGGTAATTGCTCATTAGGGTTCTGGGCGTCGCAGCCCTGCGATCCAATCCGCATGTTGCGGCTGCATGGGAATTCAACGGGCGCAACGGACATGAAATGAGAACCCACTATGGCCACCGACTGGCGAGTTCAATACAAGGACAAGATCACGACGCTTTCGGCCGCCCTGCGACTCATTCGCCGCGGCGAGCACCTCTACATTTCGTCGGGATCGGCAGTCCCGCTTGGCCTGGTCGAAGGTCTCGTCTCCGACAATCTGCAGCTCGGCGATAACGAAATCACCCACTTGATGACCCTCGGCGAAGCTCCCTACTGCCGGCCGGAATATGCATCCCGTTTTCGTCACAATGCCCTGTTCATCGGCCCCAACGTTCGAGAGGCCGTGACCGCGGGCCGCGCCGATTACACGCCCATCTTTCTCTCCGAAATCCCCGCGATGATTCGGGCGCGAAAGCTGCCGCTCGACGTCGCCTTGATGACGGTTACGCCGCCGAACGAAGACGGTTGGTGCAGCTTCGGGACGCATGTCGATATCGCGCCCGCAGCACTGGATGCGGTGCGACTGGTCATCGCTCAAGTGAACCCCCTCATGCCGCGCGTACCCAGCCCCAGCCGAATCCACGTTGATCAGATTCATGCAATGGTGGATATCGCTCGCCCGCTACCGGAATTGGTGATGCCGCCGCCAGAGAGCGAAATGGAAGAGATCGGCAAGTTGATCGCCGAGTTGATCCCCGACGGTGCGACGCTTCAGCTTGGAATCGGCGGAATCCCCAACGCCGTTGTCCACTACCTGGGTAATCGCAACGACCTCGGCGTTCATACCGAGATGTTCAGCGACGGCGTCGTGGACCTTGCCAAGCGCGGCGTAATTACGGGAAAGCGAAAAACATTACTTCCGGGAAAGATCGTGGCCAGCTTCCTCATGGGCCGGCAGTCCACCTATGACTGGGTCAACGAAAACCCGATGGTCGAACTGCACCCCACGGAGTTCACCAACGATCCGTTCATCGTTGCTCAGAACGACGACATGATCGCCATCAACATGGCCCTCGAAATCGACCTCACCGGCCAGGTCTGTGCCGACTCCATCGGCACGCGCTTCTACAGCGGCATCGGCGGGCAGGTCGACTTTATTCGCGGCGCGGCACGATCCAAGCGAGGTAAGCCCATCATCGCCATGCCGTCGACGGCCCGCGGCGGCATGATCTCGCGAATCGTTCCAAGACTTGAAGATGGTGCGGGCGTGGTGACGACGCGCGGCGACGTGCATTACGTCGTAACCGAATACGGCGTCGCCGATCTGCACTGCAAGAACGTCCGTGAACGAGCGATGGCGCTGATCTCCATCGCCCATCCGAAGTTCCGCCCGTGGCTGCTCGCCGAAGCCAAGAAACGATGCTTCGTCTATCAAGATCAGCTGGAACTTCCGATCAGTGCGCCGATCTACCCGAAGGATCTCGAATCGCGCGTTTCTCTGTCGGACGGCACCGGTCTGTTTATTCGGCCAATCAAACCGACCGACGAGGAAATGCTGCACGATATGTTCTATCGCTTCAGCCAGGAAACGATCTATCAGCGATTCTTCGCGGTGAAGAAGTTCCTCCCCCACGAGAGCCTTCAGCGCTTCTGCAACGTGGACTACGACAAGGATATGACCCTGGTCGCCATCACGCGCCGAGGCGAGATCGAAGTTGTCGTCGGCATGGCGCTTTGGGCGCTGGATACCGAAACGAATTACGCCGAGGCCGCCTGCGTTATCGCGGATGAGTATCAGGGGCGTGGTATCGCCAGCCTACTCACGCATCGACTCGCCGACATCGCCCGCTCGCGTGGTCTTTCCGGCTTCACGGCTGACGTGCTGGCGACTAATCTTCGGATGATCCGCGTTTTCGAAAAGCTCGGCTGCCCGGTGGAAAGCACACTGCACGGCGAGACGCTATCCCTGCGAATGCCGTTTGACGAGGCGCAGCGCCCGGCTCGCCGCAAACCGCCGCGACCCGCCGTCACACACACCTGAAGGCGCTTGGGGCATTCACAACTCCCGCGTCCGCGAAAACGCCGGCCACCATCTCCGCATTGGCCCCACGCACCGTTTGGCGTACCATAAGGGCCATTCCATGGGTGTGTCGGACAAAAACTTGCCGATCTACGTCATCTTCGGCGCTGAGGATTTTCTCCGCCTTCGTGCCATGAACGCGCTGATCTCGCGCATCATCGGTCCCGCCCGAGATGACATGGCGTTGGCGGAGTTCGATGGCGACAATGCACTCCTCGCCGACGTGCTCGATGAAGTTCGGACCCCTTCGCTGCTCGCCCCGGTTCGCATGGTCATCGTTCGCGATGCGGATGAGTTCGTCTCCGAGAATCGCGATGGCATCGAACGGTTCCTGACAAAGCCGCCCCCCAAAAAAGATGCCAAGGTAGAGCCTCCACCGCCCATCACCGGCGTCTTGGTGCTCGTCTGTCGTTCATGGTCCAAATCAACACGGCTTTACAAAATCGTCGACGCTCTCGGCGGCAACATTCCCTGTGATTCACCCAAGGCCAACGAGGTGCCCGGCTGGCTGGTCGCCCATGCCCGCAGTGCCTATGGCTGCACGCTCGATGGCGCAGCCGCCCGGCGACTCGTCGACCTCGTCGGCCCTTCACTCGGCCTGCTGGATATGGAGCTGTCCAAGCTCGCAACGTATGTCATGCCCAAGACGATGATCGGCATGACCCAGATTGAGGAGCTTGTCGGCGCATCCCGTGAAGAGAAGGTCTTCGGAATCACGGATTGCATTGCCCGCCGCGATGCCAAGGGTGCGCTGGCCATGTGGGAACAGGTCATTGCCACCGATCGCGACGCCCCTTATCGGTCTATTGGCGGCCTGGCCTATGGCTTTCGAAAGCTCGCCGAGGGCAAGCGACTGATGAAACAGGGCCTCGCCATGCCCGAGGTCGCCAAACGGGCCGGCCTCTGGGGTGATCTCACGCAAATCAAGCGGCAATTGGAGCGTTTTTCCCTGACGCAATGGCAGGACCATTTGGTTAAACTATTGCGCCTCGACGTGGCCTCGAAAACCGGGCTGGGACATGTTTCGACGTCCGTTGAGCGGTTCATTGTTGAGTTGTGTTCGGCCGCCTGAATCGGCCTTGCCACGATAAGGATTTCGCCATGCGTTTATCACGGATGTTCATCACGAATGGAGTCGTTGCCCTTCTCCTGCTCGCGCTCGGCGCGGCCTGCAACATGGAGAACTGGGATTGGTTCGGAACGAAGAAGAACGACAAGCCGGTCACCAAGGCCCGTAAGCCCGCCAACGAGCCGGCCGTCGCAGCCGCAGACCGCCCCAAGCAATCCGGCAACCAGAACACCGACGACGCCAAGGCCAAAGAGGTGGACGAGAAGGTCGACAAATACGTCCGCAACATGAATCAGAATCAGAAGTACGACCCCAACTATGAGGGTAACGACTTCCAGTCCAAGATGCGCCGCCAGAACGACCCTAACCGGCAGGCCCGTATCAAACAGACCGCCGCGCGAACCAAGGAGAACGGCGACTACCCCGCCGGCTCAGAGCCGGCACCCACTCGCGATGCAGCACTGGCTCCGACGGCGCACCCTGTCGAAACATCGTCACAACAGGAGCCGATCGCGAACGACTCGGCAAAGCAAGACGAACTCGCCGAACAAGGCTCGGAAACCGCCAAGAACCAACCGGAACCAGCGCCAAGGACCGAGTCGTCCGTCGCCGCGAATAAGCCGCCCGTCAAGACCGCACCGAAGATCGATGACCCCGGCCAAACGCCGGAGGACGGCGCGACGGCCAATCCCGAACCGGCCGAAGTGAAAAAGCCGGAGTCGACCAAGCCCAAGCCGCCGGTCATCAGCGAGATCAAAGTGACGACCGCTCCACCGCCGGAGAAGCCGATCGAGCAGTCGGTCACTCCTGACCGAACCGCGGCGAATACGCCGGCCGTCGCCACGCCGGAACCAGTGGACACATTTAAGAAGCGCCTCGCCGAACAGGAAGCCGCTGTTATCAAAGATCCGAATAATGTCGAGGAGCAATTCAAACTCCGACTGATGTACTTGGTGAACGGACAGGACGACAAAGTCACGGCCCCTGCGGCGGGCATGAACAAAGAGGTGGAGGAAATCCTCCAGGCTCAGCTTCATTCACTCATGACGGCCCGTTCCTCCGCCCAACGCGACCCGGCCGCATGGGCCAACAAGCAATTGGAAGCCGTGGAGGAGTTGCGAAACCTCGTCCGCTCCCGCGCTGACCTTCGCGTTCCGCGCATCGTGCTTTGCAAGGCCATCGAAGGCTACGGGCGCTACACCCCATTCGAGCCGGCCGAATTCCCCGCCGGCAAGCCCAACCGCGTGTTGATCTACATTGAGGTGGACAACTTCACCTCAGAGAAAACCGCGTCGGGCCAGCACCGCGTGTTGCTCAATATGCGGCAGAGCCTGATGAGCCGCGCGGGCGAAGAAATCTGGAGCGGCAAGGACGAGAACATCGAAGACCTCGCCCGACAGCCGCGGCGCGATTTCTATCTCATCGCCGATCGGACGATTCCAAAGACGCTGGCCCCCGGCGAGTATGTCATCAAGGTTGAAGTGGAAGATGTGCTGGCCGGCAAGCTCAACAGCGCGAGCGCGACGCTGAAGCTCGTCGGTTCGACCGGCACGACCGCGCCCTAGGAAGCGCCCCCGCGGCTCGGACCAATCGCGTGTTTCAACCCGTCGGCTCCACATCCTGGCACAATCGCCACCGCGAATATTTTCGCGAATTGGACGCGATCCTTCGACGGTCGGGCCGTGAAAACCCGACCGTCATGATCATCGGCCCTGGTGCGGTGACGACGATTGCCTCACTATTCTTGAATGATGCGGCAACAAACGCCGGCTCAATCCGCAAACTCATCGGCGACGCGGCCCGTTACAGCGACCAGCTTCTCCGGCGAATCCCGTTCCTGCCGCTCACGTCACTCGAACCGTGCGAGGTCGAATCGATCCTCACAGTCCCCCACCGGTTGATCGTTGTGGATCGCTCGCAGCGGATTCTCGACGCCGTGGCCCGACGGCTTCACGGCGCGATCTGCCTCTGTGCCGACCTCTCCCTCGGACCGCCGCCCGCCACCGCTGACGTCGTCATTGCCTTCAATATTGTCTGCCGGTTGGAAGACCCTTCAAAAGGAATCCGCAATGTCTCCGCAGCCGTCAACCCCGGCGGTTGGCTGCTCATCGACGACCGCAGCGCGGACGCGGGATTGAAGGAGGTCCCGGAGTTCGCACCGGTTGCGCCGAAAATACACCGGCGTGCGACAACGGCCTGATAAATCCTGTGTAGCCCGTTACAAGATTCATTCGTTGTGAATGAAGGCCCCGGACCGCCATGCGGCCCGGGGTCACATACTCAATCGTCTCATTCCACCACGTCGACCAAGCCCAACTCACAGAGCTTATCGACGTAGCGTTGGTATTGCTCCGCACCGGTGATGCCCGCATCGGGGCCCCATTGCTGCTGGGCGGCCCAAACTCGCAGTTCGGCCCACGCGACGTCGAGGTCGCTCGCAGGTTCGCAAACCAGGGTGGTTTCAAGCATCGTCGGTCCATTGTCCAAGATCGCGCATTCGTCCGGAATCCCGTCGCGAGGAAAACGATCGGGACTGTGACCGCTGGCGATGTCGCAGGAATCGGGGATTCCGTTTTGGTTGCAGTCGGCACTTGTTTGATTAGCCACATCGCATTCATCGGGAATGCCATTGTCATTGCAGTCAAGGCTCCCATCGGGCGGGCCTTGCTTCAGGTCGCACTCGTCAAGGACGCCGTTTTGGTTGCAATCGAGGGCCGGGTTCACGGCAATTTCACAGGAGTCGGGGATGCCGTTGATTCCGCAGTCCTGTTCGAGGCCCGAGGCGATGTCGCATTCGTCGGGGATGCCGTTGGCGTTGCAATCATTGGTGCCCCCGATCCATAGCAAGAATTCGCATTCATCCGGCATGCCGTTGTTGTTGCAATCCTGACTTGTCGCGTTTGCTATGTCCCTTAAGTCCTCAACAATATTGCCCGTGCAATCGTAGAACGGAGGCGACGTTGGCAACGCAATTCCCTGCGGATTGCACGTACCCTGAAAGAACAGTGTGATATAGGGGTCGACATCGTACTCATTGAGCGCGCCATCGTTGTTGGTGTCTGCCGGGCAGATCGCGGCGTAATAATCGAGGATATTCGCAAAGGATGCCGGGCTGGGCGGTGCCAACACCATGTCGATGAAGAACTGAGTATCATCACCGTTCACGGAGCCCAATCCGTCCATGTCTCCCTTGCAGCATTGCGCAACCTGACTTGCCAGATAGTCGGCGAAGCCGGGAGGAAGGATCGTAAAGTAGACGTCTTGATTCTTGTCAGGGATGTTTGTAAGGGAGAGCGTGTGGGACCGCGTCCATGCCACAACGACCTGATCATCCGGGCCGTAGGAAATGGTGTGTTGACCGCTCTGGCCGAGGCGCCGATCCACGATTTCCGGCGGCACGTCGACGGTGTCTTGGTGAATGCGAAACTCGGTGCCTAGCGGCCGCAAACGATGGAAGTATTGGCCGTGAACCTCGAAGCCGCCGCTTCCCGAATTGGCCCGCGTGTTCCACGCGACGAGCATCCGACCGTTGTTTTCCTTGCTCAGGGCCACCGTGGGATTGACATTGTTGCCGACTTCGTAGTAAAGGGGGTCGTAAGGCAAGGTGTAACTGTAGGCACTGTTGACCTGCACCTCGTCGGCCACGGCGAGAGGAGTGGTCATGCCGGGTTCCCAACGAAACAGACGCAGATACACACGTCGAGCATATTCATCGCCCTGACTTGGATGACCTACGAGCGGTGATCCGGTCCACACGACGGCGATGTTTCCGGCATCGTCGGCGGCAACGGCCGGGAAACGTTGGACGGTTGGGTAGCTGGGATCTTCCTTCGTTGTTTGATTGACACAAATCGGCGCGACGACTTGCTCCCCAGCCGAATCGAGGATTGTCATGTATATGTCAAAGTGAGGGTATTGCCACATTTCTTCTTCTTTACACCATACCATCACATGGTAGTCGTCCGATCGAGAGGCTACACAAGGCCCCCATTGAGTTGGGCGCTCGGTACAATTGCCATTTGTCCCCGCTTGGCATATTTCGAGTGGAAGTTGAGTAGCCGAGGCCGCGCTATGGAGAAGGCCGTGCTTGTAGGAGGACTGATTGGTGTACTCCCGTGTCCATCCGATGAATTTGGACGATCCGCCGAGGCCGACGGATGGGTAGCGATTCTGCAGGTCGCACTCATTCTGCGGGCCGAGGGTCGTCCACGATGACGGATCGGCGGTGAAGCTGAAATCACGAAACAGAATCGCGGGCCGATATCCGGCGACGAATATTCCCTGAACCGTCCACTCACCGATCCAGCCCGCAAAAACAGTCCCATTTCGAACGGATACCGACGGATCCGTGTGAAAGGTATTCAGGGTGCAGTGCCGACAGGAAAGCGGTCTCGGTCCGGTGTTGGGGTCGAAACACGCGCCATCGGCGGTGAAACGATTGAGAAGCACCTGCGTATCCTTCCAAGTGCCAATGTTCTCATAGTACCGAGATTCTATTGCGGATTGCCATGCTACTACGAACCGCCCATTGGCCCCCGGAGCATCGTCAATGGACACGGTCGCATTTTGGCCGTGGTTCATTCCATCCGTGCCATCAGGAGCGACGCGACCCTCTTTGATGGTTAACCCGCCGACGACAAAAGATGACGGCGCGGGAGGGCAGGCCAACACTGGAAGCGTTGATTGACAGGCCGGATCGCATGAGAGCATCGGATTTGGAATGCAAAGTTCCGGGGCGTATTGCGCGTGCACGGGCGATACAAGGAGCAACCAACTCAGCACAAAACTTGCTATTGAGGCGACTAAATACTACCATTACTTTTACACGACATGATATTACCTCCAACAAATGTACTGGCTGAATTCGGAATCGGCTGATTCGGTCAGCCTACGCCGATCCTGCTAATGGGCGGTTGGTCATTCGCACCCCCTTCCACAAAGACGCGATGAATGTAATTATCAAAAACCATAGCGTTGATGGTTCGGGCATATCCCACAATTGGAAGCAGAGTCCGCCCAGCGAAGCGCGATCCCAGTCACTCAGCCAGTTGTTGAGTACAGCAAGAGGCGTGCTGGAATCGGGGAAATAAAACCTTCTAAAAACACTCTTAATATCATTTACCTGAGTGACCTCCAACCAATAATGTGTTGACACTGCCAGGCTGAACGATGTTGTCAGGTCGGCCTCAAAGCGATAGGCTGGATGCGGCCCATAGGAAGCGCCAGTCGGAGTTCGGCTTGGATTCAGAATTGTCGATTCGTACGAAATGTTGCCCGGTAGCCCGTCGCCCGCGCGCGGCGCGTAAAATCGTATCCGCATCCATTCATTGCCAGTTGGCGGATAAAAACTGCCGGCAGGATTGTTCCCTCCGTAGAAACCCCACCAGACAACCCGATGGATCGTTGCGTTCATAGGAGCGATGAACTCGTCCGCGGAGATTTCCCAGCTATCTTCCCCGTAATCATTAATAAATGCCGTGTCGCTCGCCGGGCCGCCGGCGCCGACGAAGGGCGGCTGATCGACGATGATGCCGGCGTGAGTGATTAGCGGTGATGCCAACACGAGTGCAACAACATAAACGAGTACTTTGTTAGCATGAAGCATTGGAAAAACTCCTCTCGCCAGCGGATTCGAGCATCAGTGTAATTACTCTTATTATAGCCTCGTGCATTGAAGTTTCCGTGCCGTTTCTTTACCTCGCGCTGCACCCTACCAACGCGCGCACCGCCCACGAGCCGCATCGGCGCGCCAAGCGCACCGATCACGATGCGCTTCTACCCCTCTTCTCTCACTCGCCCGAACTCGAATGCCCTGTGGCGTGGTGACGACCGGACGCTTGGTCCACATCACCCCGCAGGAATGACTGCATACTCACCAGCAATTCGCGTGCCACAAAACCCGACAATCACGCAAGTGCCGCGGCACGCACCAATTGTGTTTATCCGGTAGTAGTTTAGTCCTGATTCACTGCCGCGAAAATCCCCGCAGTGATGCGGAGCTATCCACGTGGGAGTGGAGTGTTGGACCCACGCCCACCATTCTATGCGGAGTCGAAGAATCTTTGCTGCGGCGTCGCACGTTGTTGGAGTATCTCGTTGTTTAGCCACAAGCGAGAAGCCTGTGCCACGGGAATGAGATAGGTCTAGTTCCCGAGTGCCTTTTCCAGCTTCGCCAGCGCCTCGGCCTCCAACTGGCGTACGCGCTCGCGGGTCAGGCCGATCTTGGCGCCGATTTCCTTCAGCGTCAGCGGCTCGACATCGCCCCATCCATAGCGCAATCGCAGGATCGTCTGCTCGCGCTCGTCCAGCGACTCCAGCAACCCGGCCACTCGCTGAGCCTCATCATCATCGAGCACGAGGTCATCGGGCCGCAGCGATTTCTCATCCGGCAACATGTCCGACATGAGCGAGCCGGACTCACTGGACATTGCCTGCGTCGGCGCGTTAAACGCCCGAACGGCCCGCTTGATGATGCGAACCTTCTTTTCCGGCAGCTCCATGCGCTTGGCGATTTCCTGAATCGACGGTGTGCGACCACTCTGATCTTGAAGCTCGATGTGAACCTGCTTCCAACGTGCGATGAGTTCCACCATGTACGCCGGAATATGCACCGGCTGAACGGTGTTGATGAGTGCCCGCTTGATGGACTGCTTGATCCACCAGCTTGCATACGTTGAAAACCGCGCCCCCATGTCCGGGTCGAAACCCTCGACCGCCCGAAGCAACCCGAGGTTTCCCTCTTCGATCAGGTCCGACAGCGACATGCCGCGATTCGAAAACGGCTTGGAGATGTTCACCACGAGGCGAAGATTTGAGCGGATCATCCGCTCGCGGGCTTTGTTGCCCTCTTCCTCGAATTGTTCCTTTTCCGCGAGTGACAATTCACCGCGCGAAAACCGGGCCGACGCGCTGGCGCCGCGCTGGATCGTGCGGGCCAACTCCTTCTCTTCGTCCGCGGTCAGGAGCGCGCACTCATTGATCTGGCGAAGATACTGCTGTAGTCCGGGTTCGACGACGATGGCAAATCCCTCCAAAGCACGACCGCCGCGCCACCCACCGGTGACGCGCCAACCCTAATGATCGGCATTCGACCGCACCGGCGTGATGCGCCGACAAACTGCCAATCCGGGGCGTATGGATTCTAGGACCGTACGCCCCGGTCGGCGGATTGCACGATTTTGTCAGGAGGCCTGTTCGGCGTCGGCAGCAGGTGCCTCGCCGGCGGGTGCTTCGGCCTCTGCGGCCGGGTCGTTTAGCAGCGACGTCGCCTGGATCATGCCCATTCCCTCTTCGCCCGCGCCGTGGAGGCCGCCGCGCCGCGCCTTGACCGGTCCGGCCGGTTTGGCGGTGCCGCCTTCGCCTTCGCCGCTCGCCCAATCGGCGCGCTTCTTGGAGAGGCCGATCTTGCGATCCTGAATATCAACGCGGAGGATCTTGACCTCGATCTCCTCGCCGATTTGCACGGCCTCGTGCGGATCCTCAATGCGCTGGTCGGTCAGTTCGGAGACGTGCAACAGGCCTTCGAGGTCCTGCTCCAATTCGACGAACACGCCGAAGTTGGTGATCTTCGTGACCTTGCCGCGGACGATCATGCCCGGGATGTAGCGATCCGGAATGGCGTGCAACCAGGGGTCTTCGGTGAGTTGCTTGAGGCCGAGGGCAATTCGCTGCTTCTCCTGATCGACGGTCAGCACGACGCAGCGGATGTCGTCGCCCTTCTTGATCAGTTCCGACGGGTGGCTGACCTTCTTGGTCCAGCTCATATCGGACACATGCAGCAGGCCGTCGATGCCTTCTTCGATCTCGATGAACGCACCGTAATTCGTCAGGTTGCGAACCTTGCCGCTGACGACCGTGTTCGGCGGATACTTCTCGGCCACGCGCGTCCACGGGTTCGTCTCGGTCTGCTTGATACCGAGGCTGATTTCCTGCTTTGCCTGGTTGATTTCGAGGACGACGACTTCGATCTCCTGGCCGACCGTGAGCATCTCCGACGGGTGCGTGATGCGTCGCGTCCAGGACATCTCGGAAATATGCACAAGACCTTCGATGCCGCCTTCGAGTTTGATAAATGCGCCGTAGTTGGTGATGTTGACGACGTTGCCCTTGACCCGCGAATTGAGCGGGTAGCGGGCCTCGACCTCGTCCCACGGGTTGATCTGGGTCTGCTTCAAGCCGAGGGCGATCTTTTCCTTCTCCTTGTCGATGCTGAGCACCTTCACGTTGACCTTCTGGTCGACGCGGAGCAACTCGCTCGGGTGGCCGATGCGGTCCCAGCTCATGTCGGTGATGTGCAGCAGGCCGTCGATGCCGCCGAGGTCGATGAATGCGCCGAAATCGGCGATGTTCTTGACCGTGCCTTCGACGATCTGGCCGATCTCGATGGTCGACATCAACTTGCTCTTGGCCTCGTTGCGATCGTGCTCGATCAGCTTGCGGCGGCTGATGACGATGTTGCGGCGTTCGGTGTCGATCTTGAGGATGACCGCGTCGACCGTCTTGCCGATGAAGTCGCCGACGTCGCCGGGGCGCCGCGTATCGACCTGGCTGGCCGGCAGGAACACCGGAACGCCGATATCGACGAGCAGACCGCCCTTGATCTTGCGAACACAACGACCACTGACGCGATCGCCTTCCTTGCAGGTTTCCAGGACGCGCTGCCAACCGCGAATCCGGTCGGCCTTCTTCTTGGAGAGAATGACCGTGCCCGTCTCGCTCTCGACCTGCTCGAGGAGGACCTCGATTTCCTCGCCGATCTTGACCTGCGAGGGATCATCCCATTCGTGGAGCTGAACATAGCCTTCGCTCTTCAGGCCGACGTCGACGACGACCTCCTGACCGCTGATGCCGAGGACCTTGCCCTTGAGCAGCGAGTCGGCCTTGTATTCGGCTACCGACGAGCCAATGGCCTGCTCCAGCACGGCCGTGCTGACCGGCGCGTCGAAGGCCGCTTGAAGTTCGCGATTCAGTTCGTCATCCGAGACGTCGATCTGTGCCATCATGGCGTCATTGATGTTGTGATGCATGGTGTTGTCGCTTCTGCGGCGAAACGAAGATTTTGGGTTCGTGGCCGCGATCTAATGTGGAGTTTCCCGGGCGCGTCACGAGCGGACAGCGCGACCGAGCGGCCGAAGGCGAAAATTCGCCCGAAGCCCTGGTTTTGTTTGCCCAATGACCTGTGGCGGACCATCCGCGAAAGGAGTGATTGGGGTGGCAACTGACAGCCGGGCAGTATACATCAATCTATCGGCCGCGCGAAGCCGGATCCCCCAGCGCATAAACCCCTGTCAATCCACGATTTCGACGGCACCGTGAATTACCCCGCCCTGTGATTCTTGCCCGCTCCTCGGGTAGCCCCTACAGTCGCCAACCCATGAACGCCCCCATCGGTGTGAGCCTAATCGGTTGCGGTGCAGTCGGTGCCCAGGTCGCGCGGATGCTCACCGAGCACGCCGACGAACTCCGACAGACCAGCGGCTGCCGATTCGAACTTCGGAACATTCTGGTTCGCGATCCAAGTCGCAGCCGTGACATAACCCTCCCCTCAAAGCTCTTCACCACCCACGCAACCAAATTGCTCGCCGATGCCGGAACTCAGATCGTCATTGAACTGGCCGGCGGCACCGATCACGCCAAGACCCTTATTCTCGCCGCGCTGCTCGCAGGCAAGGATGTTATCACCGCGAACAAGGCACTCCTCGCATTGCATGGTCGCGAGGTATTCGCCGCCGCGCGCAAGGCCGGTCGCTGCGTCGCTTTCGAAGCGTCGGTCTGCGGCGGTGTCCCACTCATCGAGGCCATTCGCCGCGGCCTTATCGCCAACCGCATTGACGCCGTCATGGGCATCCTCAATGGCACGAGCAATTACATCCTCACGCGCATGTTGGAGAACAACGCCAGCTACGCGCACGCCCTCGCCGAGGCGCAGGCCGCCGGTTACGCCGAAGCCGACCCGACGCTGGATGTCTCCGGAGGCGATGCCGCTCACAAGCTCACCATTCTCGCGGGCATCACCATGCGAGCCGCCTGCGATTTCAATAAGATCAACGTGGAGGGCATCGAGAAGATTGAACTAAGCGACCTCACCGCCGGCGATCAGCTTGGATATCGTTGCAAGTTGCTCGCCATCGCCCGGCGCTTTGACGACGGACTCGATTTGTCCGTGCAGCCCACCTTCATCCCGACGACGCACCCGCTCGCGAATGTTTCAGGCCCATTTAACGCGGTCAGTGTTTACGGCCACCCCATCGGCCACACGTTTTTCTATGGGCGCGGCGCCGGCGGGGCAGCCACCGCAAGCGCGGTCGTTGCAGACCTTGTCGACACCGCCATCGGCAATGCCCGGCGCACCTTTGAACGCCTCGTCCTGCTTCCCGATCAAACACCGGCGGCGACCTATCGTCCAACCGGCGAAACGGCTTGTCCGCACTACATCCGAGTCGGCCTGCGCGATCAGCCTGGCGGCATCGGCAAGCTCGCCACCGTCCTCGGCAGCCACGGCATCAGCATCGCCACCATTGTCCAACACGAGCCGCCGCAATCCGTCTCCTCCGCCGCGGTCCCCGTGATCGTGACCACGCACCCGACAAAAGAGCGAAGCGTTCGCGCCGCGGTCGACGATATCACCCGCATGGACGTGACGCAGTCACCGCCGATCAGCATTCCGGTTTTGGATGAGCGAGAATCGTAGAATCCGATCTCGTGAACATGAATCGCTATCGCGTTTCCACTTCCGGCAGCTTCGCGATGGTCATGCCGATGTCAAAGCACCCATCGCTGTAGGCGTGACATCGCATGATCCGCCCGTCGAGCGATTTGCGACTCGGCCCCTGTGCGAGGAGTTGCACGCGCACGCAACTTCCGACATTAATCGGAACCTGGCTGAGAAACGCAATGCCCGATCTCGAAATGTTGTGCGCCGTGACTTTGATCGGCTCGCCCACCGTCCAACCGGTCGTGCCAACGACAATGACATAAACCTTGGCCTGGCAGTGAAACTTGAATCGCTGGTACCGCCGCTGGCACGCTTCTTTTTTCGATTTTTTCCGATCGCTTTTTTGAGATGGTCCCTGCCGCTTGACCACGATCGGTATGTCGCGCACCGAGTCCATCATCTTCAACCACGCCGCCATGGCCGTTGGGTCGTAGCGATCCGGCGTTTCCGCCTGCAGAATTTGTATCGATTGTGGAACGGTCAGCGTCTTCGCCTTGTAAGGTCGAAACGCCGTCATCGCATCAAACGAATCGACGATGGCGCAGATGCGACTGAGCGGATGAATCTGATCCCCCACCAGTCCATGTGGGTATCCGGTCCCGTCGAGCCGCTCGTGGTGTTCTTCGGCCACGCGCATGATGATCGGATCGACTCCGCCATGTTGCTGAAGATGCTTGCGCCCGAGCACCGGGTGCTGTTGCACCAGTTCCCAGTCGCGTTCCGTGAGTTTGCCCGCCTTGTTGAGCAAATCCGGCGGCAGATAGATCTTCCCAATGTCGTGCAGCATCCCCGCCTGGCACACGAGGTTCAGTTTTTCCTCATCCTCATATCCCAGCGCGTATGCCAGTGAAACCATCCACGTCGCCACATTCACTGCATGAGTCGCCGTGTAAAAGTCGTGGTGCGCCGTTGCAAAAAGCCCCTCGAAGGCATCCGGTCGCTTCATCGTCAGCATCGTGACAGCCCGGGCCACTTTCTCAAGCCGCGGCAGTTGCTTTGCCAGGTGCGGCTCCGTGAGCACCTCGTTCACCAGTTCCATGCTCGTCTCATAGACCAGCGCTGCGGCTTCGGCCTGAGCGACGGACGGATCGGCCGCGATGGTTGCCAGTTGGTCCTCCGTCTGCTTTCGGAACTTGTCGTGATCGGTCATCGGCACATAAATGAACTTTACGCCGCTCTCCGACAGCCGCTGGCGGTCGGCATCGGTGAAGCGCGTGAGCTTCGAGCGATACAGCACGAATTTCGTGCCGTCGTCACTGAAATCATTCAGTCCGTTTGAGCGCAGGTAGATCGGGATGGATTTCATCGCCCCAAGGGGAATGCGAGAAATGGGTACGGGGATATACCCGGCCTGACTAGACGTGACGTGGGACCCCGTCGTGCCCGAAAGTACCGCGGCCCGCTGCAGCGCCGTCGGCCCTGCCGGAACCGGTTTTGTTTCGGCATTGTGTGTCAGTGTGGTTGTGCTCATAAACACCCTGGCCCATGCGCATTCGGACTTGCAGTTCTGAACACGCTTTCCCCAATTCGAACCGCTCGCGCGACGGCTTGAGCACGCAATTTCGACCGCCCGAAAACGACGAATGCGGGGCGGGTTCTCGGGCGAAATGGCGCGAACGCCGCGCTTCCTTATAATCCCCATGGCTGCACCATCACCCAGCCGTTGATATCGCGCGGCCGACGAAAAGGACCGCCAAAAAACAGGAGATCGTCATCATGATGAAACTGCGACTCTTCACCCCAGGCCCCACCATGGTCAGCCCTGACGTGTTGTTGGAGATGGCCCAGCCCCTCGACCACCATCGCACCAGCGGCTTCAAGGAGATGTTCAAAGAGTGCACCGAGCTGCTCGGCTACGTCTATCAGACCAAGTGCCAGCCGCTCATCCTTACCGGCAGCGGGTCGGCCGCCATGGAAGGTGCGATTCTCGGCTGCTGCAAGCCTGACGCCAAAACCCTCGTCTGCCATGCAGGCAAATTCGCCGAGCGTTGGGTCAAGATTCTCAAGCGATTCAAACTGCCGCACGTCGAATACAAGCTCGACTACGGCCACGGCTTCAAGGCCGAGGGCGTCGCCGACATGCTCAAGAAGAATCCCGACGTGAAGGCCGTCATCTTCGTTCACAGCGAAACCAGCACCTGCGCGCTAAGCGAGGCCCAGGGCATCGCCAAGGTTTGCAAGGACCACGGGGCACTGTGCCTCGTCGATGGCATCACCTCAATCGGCACGATCCCGTTCAAGATGGATGAGTGGGGCATCGACGTGGCCGTAACTGGGTCGCAGAAGGCGCTGATGCTGCCGCCGGGCCTCGCCTTTGCCGCCGTAAGCGACCGTGCGTGGCAGGTGATTGAGTCGCACGACTCACCGAGCTTCTATAACGACTTCAAGGCATATAAAAAGAGCCAGGCCGACAGCGACGTGCCGTGGACGCCGAACAATCAACTTGTCCGGGGCCTGCGATTCACTCTCCGGCAAATCAAAGCTGAGGGGATTGAGAATGTTTGGAAGCGGTCGGCAAGCCTCGCCAAAGGCACGCGCGCCGCGGCCAAGGCGCTGGGCCTCACCATCTATGCCGCCGACCCGGCAGACAGCGTGACAGGGATCAACATCCCGGCCGGCGTGGAAGACGACAAGTGGCGCAAGAGCATGCGCAGCAAATACGGCATCCATGTCGCAGCGGGCCAGGGTGAACTCAAGGGCAAGATGATTCGCCTGAACCACATGGGCTACGTCGACGACGTAGACACTGTCGGCGCGATCGCCGCGATGGAGTGGACACTGGCCGAACAGGGGTACAAATTCGAAATGGGCGCGGGTGTGTCGGCGTTTATGAAGGCGGTGAAGGGGTAATACTGTGGCGGACTTTCAGAGTCGCGACCATTAGGGAGCGGGTTCTTGAATGGGCCGCGACCGAGTCATGCATAAATCGTTATCGCCGGTGGGCCACCGGATGATACAATGCCCGAATATGAGGATGCCGGGCAAACGTGTGAAACTCAATCGCTGGATTCACGGCACGGCCTGCGTCGTCAAAATCGAGGTCGAGGCCGTGATACCCACTGACGATCCCTCCGAGCCATGTTTGGAATCCGAAACCATCGAATACCTTCGGCTGGTCCGCGAACATGCGGACCGTGGTGATATCGAATGGCTTAAAGGCGTTGGCGATGTTTATGCGAAGGTTCCGGCGTGACGCGCGATGTGATCGACGTAGCACTTGGCGAAGGACATCGACTGATCCTCACGTTCGCGGGTGGTGAACGGCGCGAAGTGGACATGGGGGCCATGGTTTCATTCGATGGTGTGTTTGAGCCGCTCAAGGACGACGCCTACTTCCGGCAAGTGCGCGTTGACCCGGACGTCGGCACGATTGTCTGGCCAAACGGGGCGGACATTTGTCCGGATGTGCTGTTTGAGAAGGGCCGGCAGGTGACGGATCACGCGGCGTGACACTCGATACCTCGGAGATCGCCCAAATGGGGAAGCTCGGCAAAAACGAAATCCAGAAGCTCGCATTGGAGATCATCAAATCTCGTCCTGCTGGTATTCGCTACAGCGACTTGGTGCGCGAGGTTGCAAAACGCACGCCTGAAACGCCCGTTAACACAATTCATGGATCAACTTGGAACTTACAAACATTTTTTCCAGAGCAGGTAATCAAGCCCGCCCGGGGACTATTCAAAGCAAGAAATGGTCACGAGTTCGCAATCGAACCACTGACGACGAAAGCTCCGAGAGTCAGCGAAGAGGAGTTCTACGAGCTATTTGCTGATTACCTCCAAAACGATTTGGAGGAATGCACGAAAGCTTTGCCGCTGGGCGGGTCAGGGATGCGTACCAAGTGGGGTACGCCAGATGTCATTGGGGTTTACCGTCCGCTCAAACGCGACCTTGTTCAGTTCACTCCGGAAATCGTCGCAGCCGAGATAAAGGTCGATGCCAATCAGCCGGTTCTTGCATTTGGTCAGGCCGTCGCATATCGCCTTTTCGCTTCCCGCGTATATGTGATTGAACCAGTTACCATTACCCCAGAGGACTTGAGTCGGTTGGAGGCCCTTTGCATGCTCTTCGGCGTCGGTCTTGTACTCTTCGATATCAATCCCAAGGAGCCGGACTTCAGCATTAGAATGAGGGCTCAGCGATTTCTCCCCGACATGTTTTATGTGAACCAGTTTGCGGAACGACTGAAGGAAAATGATCCGGATGCGTTTGATGCCCTGTTCGGGTAATCCGTCGTGAGGCAACCCATGGTCGCCATGAATGACATCACTGACTTCTCACGCCGCGTAGCGGAAGAATTTGATCCGGAGAAGATCATCCTCTTCGGTTCGCATGCCCGAGGGCAGGCACGGGAATACTCGGATGTTGACCTGCTCGTCATCATGCCTTTTGAGGGAAAGTGGCTTGACAAGTCGCTCGAAATCCTGGGACGGATTGATCCACCCTTTGCCATCGACCTCATCACACGTCGCCCCGACGACGTTGAGCGACGCTATCGAGAGTATGATCCGTTGATTCGTTCCGCATTGGATGAGGGCAAAGTGCTTTATGAGCGCGGTCGTTGACGAGTGGATATTGAAAGCCAACGGTGATTTCCGAGTCGCGGAGCACGAATTCGCGCGCAGCGACAGCCCGGTCTATGACGCCGTGTGTTACCACTGTCAGCAAGCGATCGAAAAACTCATGAAAGCAGTCGTCATTGCGAATTCCCAGACACCGCCCTTCACCCATGATTTACAAATCCTGGATGGATTAATTCGTCTGATTTCACCCACCTGGTTGAGTGATGCGAACGAATTACGGTTCCTAACTCTTGCGGCCGTCCAATACAGGTACCCCGGCGAAAGCGCCGACCGAAACGCCGCGGAACGAGCGTTATCGTTTTGCAAGGCCTATCGATCAAAACTGTTGGTGATTCTGAATAGGGCTGATGCATGACCGGCAAACTCGCCCTACTCACCTCCTGCCTCCCCGCCGCCGGATTCGGCCTTCGGCTCGTTTACTGCTGAGGCCATCCCCTCGCGGTGGTCGGTACGATCGCCCTTGTCGCAGGTATCCCGATCTCCTACTCCGCCATCACCTCCGCGCTTCACACCGCCCCCGACAAGGCGTACGCATGGATCGGCGCGATCCTCGTCGCCGCCAGTGCCATCGGCATGGTTGCCCAAATCGCCTACTCCGCAATAAACTGATTCACGGTATTGATGGATGCCCCCGAATCAGGACCAATCCCATGCTTCCCGGCCTGCTTGACGAACTCTTCGCCCACAACGATTGGGCACGCGACAAACTCTTTGCCCTCTGCAGCGGACTCACCGATGCCCAGCTCGACCGCCCCTTTGAGATGGGCCTCGGCTCGCTGCGCAACACGCTGCATCATGTGTGGGCCGCCGAGCGCGTCTGGCTCGACCGATGGACCATCGGCGGGCATCCAAAATTCGTCATGCCCGAGGCCGGCTTGCCCATCGCCACGATCCTCTCACGATCGCGCGCCCTCGCAGCCGAGCGCCTCGACTACTTCGACACGCTCTCGGTCGACGACCTCCGCGCACCGCTCACGTTCACGAACATGAAGGGCGAAACCCATTCGCTTGCCCTTGGCGGCCAGATGCTTCACGTATGCAATCACGCCATCCATCACCGCGCCCAGGCCGTCAACATGCTGCGCCATCTCGGCGTCACGCTTCCTGCTCGCGGCCTCGATTACATTTTCTTCCGCCTCGAACAACCCGCCGTGCCGACGTTGGAGCTGGAAGCCGTTCGCTTCTACCAGCGCTACTCCGACTGGGGCACGCGAAAGCTCCTGAACATCGCCGCGACCCTGGCCGACGCGCAACTCGACAAGCCCTTCGACATGGGCCTTGGCACCATTCGCAAGACACTCATTCACCTCCGCGACGCCGAAGTATGGTGGCATACGAACTGGACCTCCGGACCGGCCGGCGGCTTCCCCGACATCGACGAATCTCTACCCATCTTCGACCTGATGATGAGCATCGAGGACGCATGGCGGTTCCGCGATTCATTCGGCACAGGGCTGACGTCCGCCGACCTCGCGCGGCCGATCAAGGTCCAGCCGCGACCGGATGTGACGTTGCAATTCCCGTTGGGGGTGAGCATGGTCCAACTCTGCGGCCATGCCACGCACCATCGGGCACAAGTTCTGAACATGCTCCGCCATGTCGGCGTACAACCCCCGGGACTGGATTTGGCCCTGTGGCTGCGTGATTCTCACGCGTAAGAAGACATCGCCCCCCAATCCGGCCACAACAGGAATGCGAATGCTCACGCTTGATTCCGCCCGAACGTTCTTTAAGTATTCCGATTGGGCCAACGACATCGTCCTCCGTGCCGCAGGTCCGCTTGCCGATGCGAATCTCGACAAGCCTTTTGCCATGGGGCGGGGATCCTTGCGGATGGAATTGCTGCACGTGTGGGCCGGTGAGCACGTCTGGCTCCAGCGCTGGCAGGGCGGGACGGAGACTCCGTGGCCCAATGAAGAAGAACGCGTCGCCATCCCCGGCATCGCCGAGCGGTTCGCCGCCGCGTGGCGTGAGCGCGACACATTCCTGGCGACGCTCGCCGACCGCGACCTCGCCCGCGCCATCACCTACCGCGACTCCAAAGGCAGCCTTTTTTCAGCGACACTGGCCGACATGATGACCCAGATGATCGTGCACTCGACCCACCACCGGGCACAGATCGTCAACATGCTCCGCAACGTCGGCGTCACGCCGCCGCCGGATTTGGATTACATGTACTGGGTGCGGAAGCCGGTATAAATCATCGCGCGTGCCTGCGTGTGAGCGGCGTGGTACTCTATTGCTTCAACATGGTTGCCCTTCGTGACATTCGTTCATTAGCCCGCTGCATCGCCGATGAATACCGGCCTCTGCGCATCATTCTCTTTGGCTCCTATGCCTATGGAAAACCCCAGCGCGATTCTGACGTCGATCTGCTTGTGGTTATGCCGTATTCGGGCAACTCCGCGCACAAGGCGTTGGAGATCCTGAATCGGGCAAATCCTCGATTTGGTGTGGATCTCCTCGTCCGTAGCCCGACGGAATTGGCAAAGCGCCTCAGGATGCGCGACGGATTCATGCAGGAAATTATCGAAAAAGGTGAGACGTTGTATGAACGCCGGCACCCGTGAATGGATCGAGAAGGCCGAGGCCGATTTTCGCTCCGCCGAGCGGGAGAATCGCGTACGCACTGCTCCTAATCGCAACCTCGCGTGCTTCCTTTGCCAACAGTGCATTGAGAAATATCTCAAAGCCTGCCTCCACCGAAGCGGGCTGAGAATACCAAAGACGCATCAACTGCCGGACTTGCTCAATCTGCTTTTGAGTGAGATTCCAGAATGGGAATTATGGCGCCCCGAGCTTCGCGCATTAACCTTGTATGCAGTCGATTATCGATACCCCGGCAAGAACGCGACCAAGGCTCAGGTACACGAAGCCATGGCGCGATGTCGAAACATTCGGAAGGTTATCCGAGAGTACTTAGGCCTGAGCGTGGCTGCGCGACCGCGTGCAAAGCCGAAGAAACGTCCGCGGTAGATTCTATACAATGAGGTCGAAAATATGACCAAACGATTCATCTCCTCCGCACTGCTCTTGACGGCAGCGGCCTTTCTTGCACTGACCATCCCGGGTTATTCACAAGAAAAACCCGCGCCCAAGATCACCGCCGAGTCTATCACCCTCGGCACCGGCGATGCCAAGTTCACCTGCTACGTCGCTCAACCCGCCGGTGACAAGCCCGCCCCGGGCCTTGTGCTCATTCACGAATGGTGGGGCCTCAACGACTGGGTCAAGAAGCAGGCCGACCGCTATGCCGCGATGGGCTACGTCGCCATCGCCCCCGATCTCTACCACGGCGAAGTCGCCAAGGACGCCGAACACGCCCACGAACTCATGCGCGGACTGGCCGACGAGCGGGCGGTGACCGACATGAAGGCCGCCTTCGATTTCCTCGCGAAACACAAGCAGGTCGCGGGCAAACCCATTGGTGCGATGGGCTGGTGCATGGGCGGCGGCTTCGCCCTCAAGCTCGCCATCGCGGAACCGAAGCTCGCATGCACCGTCGTCTGCTACGGCAAACCCGTCACCGACGTGGATCAACTCAAAAAGATCAAAGGCCCGCTCCTCGGCATCTGGGGCGCGATCGACCGCGGCATCGAGGTCGAGCCTTTTAAGAAGGCCCTCGACGAAGCCGGCGTGAAACACACGCATCACATCTACCCCGGCGCGGGCCACGCCTTCCTCAACGAAACCAACAAACGCGGCTACAACAAAGAGCAGGCGGACAAGGCGTGGAAGGAGATTGATGGGTTTCTCAAGACCTACCTCAATCGAAAAGGCTGACCAGTCGTGAAACTTGAGATTGAGAGACAAGTTACTGTGGATTCAGTAGTCGCGACATTCGGCTACTACCTTGTCGTTATGGACTTAGAGTGCGAGCTTAATAGTAAAGATTTTGTGGATCACGCATGGAAAACTGCGGAGGCAGCAGCGGCTGAGGCCGAGGAACCACGTAACTGGATAATGTTCCTCAATCGGCATCTGAATGAAGTCGCAAAAGCCCGGGCACTGGTGTGGTCACTTTTGGTCGATTCGATTCACAAGGCGAGGTTTAGCGTTATTGATTGTCAAGCTGACATGTCTTCGCTTATCGAGATGCCTTGCCCGTTGTTGGGCAATGTGAACAATCCCGTTCAAATTGAACTTCCAAGTGGCAAGATCGGATTTGGTAATATGCTTGAGTTAGGAGACAAGTGCCTTCAGCATGTCTTAACGGTAAGGCCAGGCACTTACCGCGTGTGGGTGTCTCGCGACGATGCACAAGAATACAAACATCAATCTTCGCTTCACATGCAAACCGACGTTTCCCAGTACCCCGAAAACGATGGCCCGGATTGGGAGTTCATCTTTCAGCGAATAGACTAAGGCTGGTGAGGTGGCTTCAAATGAAACGACCCGGACATGGCTGGTTCAAGGCCGGCGCCATCACGCTCCTCCTCTTCGGCTGCATCCATTTGCTCGCCGTCTATAAATCCCTCTTCATGGCGCCCACCGACCCCGCCGAAATACGAGCAGACGAAGCCCTGCGTGCCTTCAAGGTCGACCTCGGCCCCTTCCACCCGACTGGCTGGCATACCGTTAACATCCTCAACGCCAGCTACTCGGCCCTCCTGCTCTACGTCGGCATCCTGAACCTCATCGCCCTCGGCCCCGTCGCCGCCGCCGGCCGCCTGCGAACGCTCACCCTTGTGAACATCCTTTTCACGACCATCCTCTTCATGATCTGCCTCGCCTTGCAATTTCCGCCGCCGATGGTCTTCGCCCTCGCCTGCATGGTGTTTTTTGCAGTTTCAATTGCAAAACAGCGAACCGCTGAAACCAATCATCGCGCCGATTCGAAGTGAATCCACTACAATCAACGTGGGAGATTAACCCATGATCGAGATCCCTTTGATCGATGAACTTCGAGAAATCCGGCGAAAGCTCGCCGAGGCCTGCGGTTCCGATCCGAAGCGTTATGCCGACATGCTCCGTGAAGGGGCGAAGTCGCAACCCGCAACCTACATCACAGAACCGCTTCCGTCCCAGCCAAAGCCAATTGCAGAAGCCTCGTAATCCTTCATTCATCGCGCGTTCTCTGCGCCATGGCCATTTTCAAAGACCACTTTTCCGCCCACGCCGCTCTCTACGCCCAAGCCCGGCCCACATACCCGCCCGAGCTTTTCGCCTACCTTGCCTCTCTCTGCCCGCGCCGCGTTCTCGCGTGGGATGTCGGCACCGGCAATGGCCAGGCCGCCGTCATGCTGGCCGAGCACTTTGATCGCGTCATCGCCACCGATGCCAGCGCTGAGCAGATCAGCCATGCCGCAGCGCATCCGCGCATCGAATACCGCGTTGCCACGGCCGAGGCCGCCGCCCTTGAACCCGCGAGGGTCGATCTCGTCGCCGTCGCCCAAGCCCTGCACTGGTTCAACTTTGACGCCTTCTATGCAAACGTCCGACGCGTCCTCGCCCCCGGCGGCCTCCTCGCCGTGTGGTGCTACTCGCTTCCTCATGTCGATAACGCCGTCGACGCCGTGATGATGCACCTCTATCGCGACATCACCCGCCCCTACTGGCCGAAGGACCGCGACCACATCGAGAGCCGTTACGAAAACGTCCCCTTCCCTTTCGACGAGATCAAACCGACGCCGCTCTTTGCCTGCCGCATGACCTGGACTCTCGCAAACTACGTGAACTACCTCACCTCCTGGTCCGGCACTCAGCGTTACATGAAGGCCCACAACCGCGACCCGCTCGACCTCGTCCGCACCGACCTCGCCGCCGCATGGGGAGACCCCGACACACCGCGCATCGTCACCTCGCCGATCCATATGCGCATTGGCCATCCAATTGCAAATTGTGGCACCGACTATTAATCGGTGCGCCGTTTGCACACCCATGCCCCGCGCCGTTAAATACCCATACATCCGACACACCAAGGAGAACCCGTGGATACCCTGCTCGATCGCTTTCTGCGTTACGTCAAAGTCGAAACCACTGCCGCCGAGGATTCCAAGACTTACCCCAGCACGCCCACCCAGCTCGTCCTCGGCAAGATGCTCGCCGAAGAGCTTCGCGCCATGGGCATCACCGACGCCAAGCAGGACGAGCACGGCATCGTCATGGGTACGCTTCCCGGCAACGTCCCCGGTGCGCCGACCATTGCGTGGTGCTCGCACGTCGACACGTCGCCCGAGTTCACCGCGAAGAACGTCAAGCCCGTCATCCACAAAAACTACGACGGCAAGGACATCACCCTGCCCGGCGACCCGTCACGCGTCATCAAGGTCAGCGAGACCGACGGCATGGAAGCGATGAAAGGAAAGACCCTCATCACCACCGACGGCACCACGCTGCTCGGCGCTGACGACAAATCCGGCGTCGCCGTCATCATGACTTCCATCGCGCATCTGCTCGCTCACCCCGAGCTGAAGCACGGCCCCATTCGCATCCTCTTCACCTGCGATGAAGAGATCGGCCACGGCACCGACAAGCTCGACTTGAAGAAGATCGACTCCATCTGCGCCTACACCCTCGACGGCGACGGCGAAGGCGGCATCGAAAATGAAACCTGGTCCGCCGACATGGCGACGGTGACGATCACCGGCAAGAACATCCACCCCGGCTACGCGAAAGGCCGCATGATCAATGCGATTCGCCTTGCCGCCGAATTCGTCTCGCGCCTGCCGTGGCACACCCTCGCGCCGGAGACGACGGAAGGCCGCGTTGGATTCCTTCATCCCTATGTGATCGAAGGCGGTGTCCCTGAGACAAAGATCAAGGTGCTCCTGCGGAGCTTCGTTACGGCCGAGCTAAAGACGCAAGCCGACATCCTCCGCGCCGTCGCGAAGACAATCGAAGCCGAGTTCCCCGGCGTGACCATCAAGATCGATGTGATGGAGCAATACCGCAACATGCTGGAGCATCTGGCAAAGGAACCTCGCGCCTGCAAACTTGCGGAAGAGGCGATCAAGCGCGTGGGCATGACGCCACACTACAAATCCATCCGCGGCGGCACCGACGGCTCGAAACTCAGTGTCATGGGCCTGCCGACGCCGAACCTCTCGGTCGGCATGCACAACTTCCACTCGCCGCTGGAGTTCGCCGTGCTGGAGCAAATGGAAAACGCGGTCAAGGTGCTGGTGGAGTTGGCGCAGCTTTGGGGGAAGGAGAAGTAAAAAACTCCTCTGCACTTCGCCGGGTTCTACTGTCGCACGATTGACAAACGAGCCTCTGCAACGGCAATCAGGCCCGAACCGATGTGCTAAAGCACATCGAAGTGCATTACAACCGTCAACGGCTCCACTCGACTCTGGGCTACCAAAGCCCGGCCCAATTTGAAGTCAAAGGCATTACCTCGTAACCCGGTGTCCATGAGACGTGAGGAACCTCAAAATGCGTACGGGTCACCTCCCTGTGTTCGCGCAGGAACACGAGGCGTAAATGGCGTCTCAAAGGCCTGCCAATTCCGGGCTTTAACACGAATTCGATAGAGTGTTCCCGGCGACAATCCAGTAACCGTTGTGGACGAAGATGACACCCACTGATTTGCTCCAGTGCCCCCGGCCGGCGTCATCTCGAAATAGAACCCGGTTTGGCCAAGCCCTGTGTTGGAAAAAGTACCTGTCGCCGCAAGCGCGATGGACGTGGATGTCACGATGCCGATCGAAACTCCGGTCGGCGTCTCGATCATAGTGGAGCCGACGGACTCCGGAGAATACCAAGAACTATTGTTCGCTGAATCCGCAGCGGCCACTTGGTAAGGGTAAGGCCAATTCGCCCGCGGCAGATTCGTGTCGATGTACTCGCGGCCGCTGAAGGAAGAGTTATGCCCCCCGAACCCGCCCGTGTAGAGGAAGGCGTAATGCACTGGCGGGCTTCGTTCGTCGATGGCTTCAACCGCAACCATTCGTATGGAGCTGGTGCTGATCGGTGTGGGGGGCAATTCGAATGCCATCGGATTTGGAAGCGGCGCGCACAGGTCAGGCTCACATTCGTCAGGAATGTCGTTGTCGTTGCAATCCGGCATACCTCCTAGAATGTCGCAGAAGTCCGGCACGAGATTCCCGTTGCAGTCGCGCAACGGGCTTTCTTCGCATTCATCCAACATTCCATTGCCGTTGCAATCGTGCATGCCGCCGGCAAGTTCCACGTCATCGGCAACGCCGTTGCGATTGCAGTCGTTCCACAGAATTCTGGTGAAATACACGTCTTGTTCGCCATTAAAGGTCGCGGAATAGGCAAGGTTGGCCGCGTCGTTGTCGGATAGCATGTGGTAATAGTCCCCGATCTTGGCCTGCGTCGGCCAACCCACGAAGCTGTTCCATAACGGCGTCAGCGGCCGATTCTGAGACCAGGTGGTCCCCCCATCCAATGAATAGGCGTAGTACAGCTGACAGTTGTCTTCCGTCGGTGAATTGCGCGAATCATTCCAGATGGCGTCCAAGCGTCCGTTGGGCGCGATCGACATCGTCCCGAACCACTGCCAATTCTCCGCGTTCGATGGATCATCGTTTACGCGCACCGGTGGTTCCCAGGTGATTCCGCCGTTAATACTCCTCGCGAACTTCACATCAAGAGGGTCTGCTCCCGGGCCATTCACGGAACACAACATGTACACTCGGGACGCATTCAGTGGATCAGCGGCGACGGACGCTTGTCCGAGCAGCCCTTCGGGGTTGGGACCGGCGAAGCCGATGGTTCCCCCCATGTTGACTTCGCTGAAATCAAACCATTGGCCTCCATTGGTTGATCGTGAAATGTAAAATGTGCCGCTGAAACCGCCTCCGCAATAGACCTGCCCGCCGGGTCCGATCGCCATCGTTCCCAGTCCGGTGAAGCTGAACGTGGACAACCAACTAAATCCTCCGTCAATCGACCGCGCACTGCCACCTTGATTCGAATCGAAATAGATCGTGCCGCTATAGGGCCCGGCCGTCTGGTCCGCGATCATCCACGGCTTGTCGCCTCCGCCGGGTGTGCTTCGAAGCGTCCACGTCGCGCCACCGTCGTGTGACACAAAGAGATCGTTGGACAAATATCCCAGATCATCAATCTTCAGGCTGCAAAAATAGAAATCGCCGTTGGGACCTGCAGACAAGACCGGATCGCTTCGAAACTGCCCTGGATCAATAACGCCGCCGTTGGTCCACGTCTGACCTCCATCCGACGAGTACGCATAGCCGGCCTGTCGAAACCCGTACTCGATGGTGTCGAACTGCCGCCAACAAATCACCATCCGTTGCGGGTTTGTCGGATCAATCGCGATCGTCGGTTCATTGGCAGCGTCGTAGAAAATATTCATCCCATCTGAATTGAGATTCACCTGCACGCTTCCCGGCGGCGCTTGCGAAGGACCAAAGCCGCGCGGAACCATTAGCGGGGCAGGTTCGCACCATGATTCCCGAGCCAACGGCACGGATTCTCTCGGCTGAGCCAGTCCGTGCTGCGCGGTCCCCGGGTAGAGTAAGACACAAAGTACGGGCACAATGATCCGGGAGAATCGCCAGTTCATGATTGTCCTCTCCTGTTGAATCGCCCAACACGCCATGGCGCTCGAATCGCGAATACTCGGCATTCACTCACGCAAGTTCCGACGCCCTCACGCAGCTCTACTATTATGCGTGTAACTCGCTCTGCATTCTTAAGTCGTTCGTCACGCTGCCTGCGCAACGTGGAATCCTCACCAACCGTCAGTCTTTTTTAAAGAAAATACGCCAGCCCATTCCATTTCACCGGTACCACCGTCACAACTCCTGTCCCGCTCACACTTTACGTCACACCTTTGCAGGCCCTCCCAGCACCGCAATTGATAGGAACGAGTGACGACCGGGAATGCGCCATCCCCGTTCAACGCCAGTTACGGCCGTCGGCGTGCACAACTTCCACTTCCCGCTCAAATTCGTCGTGCTTAAGCAAATGGAAAACGCCGTCAAGGTGCTTGTTGAGTTGGCGCAGCTCTGGGGGAAGGAGAAATACATCAGAAGCTAATCGCTTCTATTCATTCCCCACGGTGAATACGAATCTCATCCGGCGATACAACAATGATGGCCCCACGAGTTTCGTTAAGATCGAACTGGCGAACAAAGAACTGTGCCAGCCTGATATACCCTGCTCTGGATTCAAATGGCAACCGAAAGAGGACAACGCCGCTGTGCGATCCCGGTGGTCGAATTCGGATGTCTGCAAAGCCCTTGTCAGCAGTGAACAGGCATCGTGTCTCGCGCTGAACAATCGGCCACAGCGCTTCGTCCGCTGTGCCCGTCAGGCCCTGCTCCACAACAGACACCGCGTCGTGACCGGCGGCCCTCAACATGGCGGCGATGTCGGACGGAAGATCCTCATCAACCTTGATGCGTATGCCCATATTCAAAATCAGCCCGCCAGTGGAATGTAATCAAACCGGTTCACTGCCTCAGCGGCGAACAGAAGGGCAGCTTGGATGTCTTCCTTTGTCAGCTGGGGATAGCTCTGAATAATCTGGTCGTGAGTGTCATTCTCCGCGACGCTGCCAACGATCACGGCGATCGGCACGCGCGTCCCGGCAATGCAGGGGTCACCATGATGGATCGCGGGATCAATGCTGATTCGCTTTCGCCATTCAGTTGAACCGTTCATGTGCAATATCCTCATTTTTCCCGGCGCAGCGGTTGGTGTCGGGAACTCCTACGACAACATTCTAACATACAAAGACGATGGAATCTTGTCACTGGCGAAGTGGCGATGAGACGGTCCGGCATGACGCCGCTTTTCAAATCGATCCGCCGCAGCACCGACGGCTAGGCTCAGCAGAATGGGTCTCCCCGCGATCGCATCCAGTCCGCACGGCTGCCTCCGTTAACCAACTTTGCCACGCTCGTTTACACTCCGGGACTAACCAACGGAGAGGATCACCCATGCACCTTCGAACGACCACTCGTCTGGCCTTCGCACTCACCACCTTCTTGCCGCTCATCCCTGCGTCCGGAGAGCCGACAACTAACTGGCCGCAGTTTCGCGGTCCGGCGGCGTCGGGCGTTTCCGAAAATGCCAAGCCGCCGATCACCTGGGATGTTGAAAAGGGTGAGAACATCCTGTGGAAAACCGAAACGCCGGGTCTCGGGCTTTCGTCGCCGATTGTCTGGGGCGATCGCGTCTTTCTTACGACGGCCGTTCGCACGAAGGGCGAGCAACCACTACGTGTCGGCCTCTATGGCGATATCGCGCCGGTGAAGGATGATTCGCAGTTTCAGTGGCAGGTCCTCTGCTACGACCTCAAGACCGGCAAACAGCTCTGGGCCAAGACAGCCTTCGAGGGCACGCCGCAGATCAAACGCCACACCAAGGCAAGCCACGCCAACTGCACACCGGCCACCGACGGCAGCCGCGTCATTGCCTTCTTCGGCTCCGAGGGGATGTATTGTTACGACATGGCCGGCACGCTGCTGTGGAAGCGCGATCTCGGCACGCTCGACAGCGGCTACTACGAAGTGCCCGATGCCCAGTGGGGCTTTGCCAGTTCGCCGGTGATCCACGGCGACAAAGTCATCGTGCAATGCGACGTGCAGAAAGGGTCGTTCGTCGCGGCGCTGAATATTGAAGATGGCACCGACGTGTGGATGACGCCGCGCAAGGAAGTGCCGACGTGGTCGACGCCGGCCGTCTATAAGGATCAGGTCATCCTCAACGGCTATCGCCACATCGGCGCCTATGACCTGAAGACCGGCGAAGAAATCTGGAAGATGCACGGCGGCGGCGATATCCCCGTGCCCACGCCCATCGTCGCGCACGATCTCATCTACATCACCAACGGCCACGGTTTCGAAAACCCCGTCTATGCCTTCAAGCCCACCGCCAAGGGAAAATTGAAGCTGAAGCGCGATGAAAACTCCTCCGAACACATCGCCTTCCGCCTGCCCGGCAAGGGCACCTACATGCAGACGCCGATCATCGTCGGTGAGCGACTCTATCTCTGCAAAGACAACGGCGTCATGTCCTGCTGCGACGCCAAGACCGGCAAGCAGATTTTCCAGGCACGGCTCGGCAAGGGTCTGACGGGCTTCACCGCATCCCCCGTCTGCGCCGGAGACAAGTTGTATTTCACCAGTGAGGATGGCGACGTGTATGTCGTGCAGGACGGCCCCGAGTTCAAGCTGCTCGGCAAGAACTCCATCGGCGAACCTTCCATGGCCACACCGGCCATCATCGGCAACACGCTGATCGTTCGTGGGCAGAAGCATTTGTTCGCGATT
>JACRIM010000026.1 GCA_016235815.1 Planctomycetota bacterium | reverse complement strand
CGAAACCGTGGATGATCTCGTGGACGCCTTCCGCCGAGGAATCGCCCGCGTCAATGGACATCGCGACCGAATGGGATTCATGTACGATCATGACGAGGTTTACAAAAAGGCAGCGTAAAGGATTCTGCGTCTCTACTTAGACCTTTCCTTCAAGCTCGAAGCCAAACTGGGAATCAGAATAACCAATGAAGACTGGAGCTACTTGGTTGGCGACACTCCCGGAATGCCCAAGGAAGAGTGGGAAGCGAAGTACGCAGAGTTCTTCACTTTCGGCCGACTCGCCGACTTGGTTGCCTCACGAGCGAGAATCGGCGTTGTAAAACCGATTTCCATGGCAGGGTCGGCCTCCGTATCAGCAGGAGCATTCCGGGCCATCGAAGAGATGGCCAAACAAATATTCCCTAAAATAGAACCGTTCGCGCCAAGCACGCGAGTAGCAGATCGATTTACTGATGATGACCTGATAAAAGTGTGGGGCAGAATTCGCGTCTTGTCTGGAAATCGAGCGCCCCCGCTTGAGAAAGCCGCGGCGAAGAAGATTCTTGATTCGATTTTCAATGGACTGCGCGGCGCATTCATTTCCCTTGTCTTATATGGATTGCTCGTGTGGATGTGTTATCGATTGATAATGACTGTGCCGTACATGGATCGTGTCGCCCCATGGATCGCGGGACTAAGCCCGGCATTCCTGCTCTACTTCTTGAACCGAGGCTTCTGGTTCGTTTCCAGGAAGCTGGGACACTCGATGTATCTGCTGCCTAAACAGATGGAAACTTTCCGCGACCTCGCCGAACTCATCTCCGGTGATCGCGGCGGCTGGTGTACCAAGTGTGACTACGACCTCACCGGCCTCGCCTCCGACATTTGCCCGGAGTGCGGAACACCGATCACCACCAACCCGCTACAATGGGCCAAGAACGAACCAAAATCCTGAGTAACCCATGCCCACCCCCGCCGACAAGACCATGTTCGAAATCTACCGCGAAGCCGACTACGGCCGGCAGTTCCGCGTGGTCTTCTTCACCGATCTCGACGAACACAACAAGGAAGCCGAGATCAACCGGGCCATGGCCGGCGAACACGTCTACGACGGCTTCCTCGTCGATCGCCGCAAGGACGAGGGCAAGAAAAAGCTCGCCGAAATCATCGCCCGATTGAACAAAGGGGAGGCCGTCACCCCCGACCAGATCGAGCGCGAACTCACCGCGATCGAGGCCATGCCAACGTCGTAAATCCCACGTCGGCCATGTGCCGTTCCCGCCGAATTGCTGTATAATAACCGCTTTACCGACAACGAAAACGGCGATCCCCGCGCTTTTGCCCGAAATGGCCGATTTCTTGCGGAATTGCATAGACATCCCGGCGCCACCCCCTTACCATTCCAACCGGTTGGTTCGACGACCGAGGTTCTCAGGCTACGTGACAGGTCTCTTTTGCCTTCTCGCTCCTGCTGTTCTCCTTCTCGCAACAAACCATCCGAACCGGATCGCCGGTTCCTTTCTCGATTGACCCGGAAAGCAAAATACGAGGTCAGCAGGCCCGCTTGAATTAGGAAAAAATCATGGGCAAAAAGTTGTACGTCGGTAATCTGAGCTTCAGCGTGAGTGACTCGGATCTCCAAACATTGTTCGCTCCTCACGGCGACGTCGTCTCAGCGCAGGTCATTACCGACCGCGACACCGGCCAGAGCAAGGGCTTCGGCTTTGTCGAGTTCGGTTCGGATAGCGCTGCCCAGGCCGCCATCGCGGCCCTCGACGGCAAGGACCATGGCGGTCGCGCCCTCAAGGTCAACGAGGCTCGCCCCAAGGAAAACCGCAGCGGCGGTGGTGGTGGCGGTCGCGGCGGCTACGGCGGCGGCGGCGGCGGTCGTGGTGGTTACGGCGGAGGCGGCGGCGGTGGTGGTGGTGGTGGCGGACGCCGCTACTAAGCAATCCCCGCGTTCATTCGCAACAAATAAAAGCCCCGCTCGGCAAATTGCCCGGCGGGGCTTTTTCTATTGATGCGAAGGTCCTGTGTGCGGCCGACCCTATGCCAGCCGAATCACCTCAGCCACGAGCTTGCGAATCCCCTCGAACACCTCGGCCGGCCCCTTGCCCGTCATGTACGCCGGCGTCGTCACGATTTTGTGCTGCTCGTCGACGACCATTTCCGTCACCGCGCAGTCGCAATGCATCGCCCCCATCTGATTCATCGCCGCGGCCGTCGCCCTGTCGGTGCCGATGGTCATCTTGGGGTGCAGGTCTTTTCGACCCACGATCCGCGCGAGCATGGCCGGAGCAATGCAGATCGCCCCGATCGGCTTCTTGGCCGCCAGCATCTCACCGGCCAGTCGTTCTACTTCACTGTTCACGGAGCAATTCGCTCCTTCACTGGCAAACGTGCAGAGATTCTTCGCCGCACCGAAGCCGCCGGGGAAAACCAGGGCATCCACCTCGCTCGCCCGAATGTCCTTGAGATTCTTGATCTCCCCCCGAGCGATACGAGCCGACTCGACCAACACATTCCGTTGCGTCGACTCCGGCTTTTGCGTCGCATGGTTTACCACGCCGGCCTGCGCCACATCGGGCGCGCAACACACCGCTTTCGCCCCGGCTTGGTCGATCGCAAGGAGCGTCAACACCGATTCATGAATCTCAGCGCCATCCAGGAATCCACAACCCGACAAACAAACGGCGATTTTCTTCATGACTCATACTCCTCATTCAGGGCGCGTGCCGTGGCGATCCGAATCACGCTGAAGCGCCTCAACCAGAATACTGTTTGCGATCTTGAAATCAGTGGCACGCAATTGGGTGAACGCCTCCGAGAGGCTTAGCAATCGTCTCGAAGAGGCTAATTCAAGCACGCCGATGGCACCAGTAACGGACAATCCAAGCGCCTGCGCAGCCATTCGGGCCTTGCGATCGTCTGCGAGCAGAAAATCCGCTTGGAGTTCCAGCGCAAGGCTGATTGCTTCGCGCTCTCCGGGGTCATCGAAGGTAAGGGCTGGATTGAGCCATTTCGGAGCTTGCACGGTGAGCCACGCGGGCTTCGAGTCTATCCACGCTCGCACGATCTCCGGCGTTCTGGAGTGCGATAGCTCCGACGCTACCGCCGGAGGGATGACAACTGTCCGAAAAAGTGCCGGCAATACGTCGATGTGGTGAATTCGTATGAGGATATTGAGCGGGCTGGAGTCGGAGACGACAATCATTGCGCCATCTCAGGGAAATGTTTCGCAAGCGAAGCGCGATCTGTTTTCAGATCTTCGGAGGAATAATTGAGCAACACGCCGTGTTGCCCGAGCCACGCCTGCGCTTCAATCGACGTGGCCAATCCTAAAACCTTGGCGACTTCGCCCGCAGTAAGCTTGGCCGACCGATAACCCTCTATCGCCAATGCCTCAAGCGCGGCCCGCTTCAGGTCGCCGCCAAAGGCATTCGCAAGCGTCTCCTCGACCGACGATGAAAAACTCAGTTCCTTCATCTGCGCCCTCAATTATCAGTATATCACCTGAAGCAAGATAAGGCATCAAAATGCCTGTGCCCGTCTTGATGGCGGCAAGGTGGAGTTACGGAAAATGCAACTCCACCACATTCTTATCCGTTAACACATGCGTCGCATGGACCTGCTGCCCGTCGTGCACCGTGCCGCCCCAGATGCGGGCCGTGGTGAGTTTCTCCGCCAACTCCCGATGCACCAAGTGCGCCATGTCGTGAATCGTAGCCCCCGTCGGCAGGATAAACGGCGACTCCTTATCCGCGGGCTTGCCCGGCTTCTTCGCATAGACGCGAATCACGTTTAGCAATTCAAACACTGCCGCCATCATCGCCGGCAGGCCGTCGCCCGTCGTCGCCGACACCGGAATCATCCGCAAATCCCCGCCGACCAGTTCCTTGAAGCCGTCGAAATTGTCCTGCGCACCCGGTGTATCAAACTTGTTCGCGACGACCAGCACACGTTTCGGAATCGCTGCCTCTTCATCCTCGTCAAACTCCAGCACCGGCATCGATACCGGCCGCAGTTGATGATCCGTCAGAAGTTTCAGGCTCTGCTCGTACTGATCGATCAATTCAATCGCCGCAAGATCAACCACGATGAGCAACACGTCCGCCGCGCGATACGCCTGCATCATCCCCGGCTGCGCGTGCCCATCCATGATCGGCGGCATATCCACCAACTGAATCGGCACATCCTCATGCCGCGCCATCCCCGGCACGGCCGCGTGCGTGCTGAAGGGGAACTCGGCAATCTCCACCTTCGCCGCCGTCAGCGCGCCAACAATGGAACTCTTGCCGACATTCGGCGCACCAAGCAGCACAATCTGCCCCGCGCCCTGCCGCGGAATGCTGAACAAATCACCCGGACCGTGGCCGCCGCTCTTGGCCGCCTGGCTCTTCACCATCGTCTCGCGAGCGTTCTTGAGCTTCTCCTTAAGCTGCGCCTGCAACTTCTCGCTCGCCTTGTGCTTCGGCACCAGCCGCAACATCTCTTCCAGCGCCGCGACCTTCTCGGCCGGCGAATGCGCCGAGCGATACCGCTCCTCGGCCTTGGCGTACATCGGTGTTGCGTTAATGGCCATCTACGTTCCTTCCACCCAGCCTGTTATAATAAGTGTAGATGATTTCTCTGGGAGCAGGCCTATGAAATGGCAAGACCATGTCTCAATCAATCCGGCAGTGATGGCTGGCAAGCCGTGCATCAAGGGCACCCGTATAACCGTGGAGCTAATTCTCGAGCGCCTGGGCGACGGATGGACCGACGCGCAGATCGTCGAAGCGTATCCGCATTTGCAGCCGGAGCAGATACGGGCGGCGCAAGCCTATGCCGCTGCGGCATTGTCCAATGATGAGTTCATTTTCTTGGCCGAGCAGGAAGGGTAATGCGCCTGCTTACCGATGAAAACGTTGACGCGCCGCTCGTACGATGGCTGCGAGGATTGGGGCACGATGTCGCCAGTGTTCAAGAAGACGCTTCTGGTGCTTCAGACTTGGAGATTGCAAATCAGGCGGTGACTGGCAACCGATGTCTGATCACGTTTGACAGAGACTTCGGAGATATCATTTTTAGAAAGGGTGTCCGACCGCCGGGGGTTGCCTATTTTCGTATCAGGGCCGGATCGCCAGAACACCTTTTCATTCAATTCACGAGTCTTTGGCCCGATGTGGAACAAAGGCTCTTAGAACACTTCGTAACTGCAACGCCGAGGCGAATCCGCGTGCGCGCACTGCCCCATCGCAGCAATCTGTGACGGCTCTTGGCTCCACCCAGATGTCTATGCTTTGGAATTCAGGAGGTATCACATGGGCTTGTTCAATTGGATTGAACGCAAGATGTTCTTGGGAGAGGTTATTCACGACTTCGGGCCATTCAGCGAGGAGTTGGTGGGCTTGGCAAAGATTAGGACTTCTGCCTTGCTCTGCCGTCGAAAAGGGCAAATGCGATTAGTTTTCAAACAAAAGTACAGCGCCCTACTGGCTTTCGGCATAAGCTATGTTCGATTGGACATGAACCCTGACCTGCTACGGAAGCTTCGTGAAATCGACAAAGTGGCTTCCAAGCTGGTTTGATTCGAAATACGAAGACTACGATTTGAACGGCACCTGCCAAATGGCCAAAAAACACTCCCAATTCATCTGCTCCAACTGCGGACGCGCCCAGACCAAATGGATGGGCAAATGCCCCGACTGCGGCGAATGGAACAGCCTCGTCGAGCAGGCCATCACCGACGTCACCGAAGACCTGCACCGCCCCATCCTCGCCACCACCGACCAGCCCGTCGCCGCGCCGCTCGACGACATCCGCCCTGACAGCACGCGCCGTTACCCCACCGGCATCGGCGAGTTCGACCGCGTCCTCGGCGGAGGCATCGTCCCCGGCTCCGCCATCCTCATCGGCGGCGACCCGGGCATCGGCAAATCGACCCTGCTCCTGCAAGTCGGCCACGCCCTCGCCGTAAGCGGCCGCAAAACGATCTACATCAGCAGCGAAGAGTCCCTCGGCCAGATCCGACTCCGCGCCGACCGTCTGCACCTCACTCAACCCTCCAGCGCCGATACTGAAAAGCCATCCGGTCCTGAGAAAAACAATCGGCACGCCAACCCTCAAGCCTCTGGCCTCAAGCCTCAAGCCTCCTCCATGCTCGCCTCCGCCACGGCCAACCTCGACATCATCGCGAACCTGGTGGAGAAAGAGCGCCCCGAAGTCGTCATGATCGACTCCATCCAGATGGTCTATCGCCCCGACATGTCCTCCGCCCCGGGTTCCGCCACGCAACTCCGCGACTCCGCCGCCAGGCTCATCTGGCTCGCCAAGCAACTGAACTTCTCGCTACTGCTTGTCGGCCACGTCACCAAGGACGGCGCAATCGCCGGCCCCAAGATTCTCGAACACCTCGTCGACTGCGTCGCTTATTTCGAAGGCGACCGCTATCACTCGCATCGCATCATCCGCACCATCAAGAATCGCTTCGGCAGCACCGACGAACTCGGCATCTTCGAGATCACCGATGCCGGACTCATCCCGGTTGCCGATCCGTCAAAACTTTTCTTGCAGGAACAGCGCGAACCACGCCCCGGCTCCGTCATCCTCGCCGCCTGCGAAGGCACACGCACCCTGCTCGTCGAAGTCCAGGCCCTCTGCGCCCAATCCGTCTTCGGCTCGGCCAAACGAAAGGCCACGGGCGTCGACTCCGGCCGCGTCGCCATGATCCTCGCCGTCATCGAAAAACATGCCGACTGCGTTGTAGGCGACCAGGATGTGTTCGTGAATGTCGTCGGCGGTGTCCGCGTGCAGGAGCCTGCCGCCGACCTCGCCATCGCCCTCGCCGTCATCTCCGCCATGACCAATCGAACTCTACCCTCGGGCACCGTCGTCTGCGGCGAACTCGGCCTCGGCGCCGAGCTTCGACCCGTGCACCACCAACGACAGCGCATCTCCGAGGCCGCCCGCGTCGGCTTCAAACAGTTCATCCTGCCGCAGGCCATCGCCGGCCGCGACGCCAAGCCGCGCTCGCCCGCAAAGCAGGAGAATGGTATACAGTTGCTCGCCTGTGGAAGCCTCTCCGATGCACGACGCGCCCTCGCCTGATCCCGCCAACCCCCCTCCGTTGGAACAAGGTTCCGCATTGGTTATCCCGCAGGCCCCACCGGGCTTCCTCAACGACGACTCGCCGGCCGCGCGCATGTTTTCGACGGCAATGGTCGTCATTGCAGCAGTCGCCCTGCTCGCGAACTGTCTTCTTACATCCCCATCCGCCTTCAGCGAGGCCCACAAGAACGACGCGACAATCCTCAAACGAGTCGTCGATACGCTCGGCCTCTCCGGCAACTATCCAACGGCCCGCGGAATCGAAGTCCGCAATCTCGCGTTCTATCTCGGCGCGGCCTGCATTGCCCTCGTCGCCGGTCTGCGAATGATTCTCGCCGCGCGAACTCCGCGACTCACCATCGACGACCTGCTCGATCTCAAGGCCCGCGCCGCCAGCCCCTACTTCTGGTGGCTTCTGCTGCTCATCGTCAGTTTCTTCAGCTCCACCTACTCCCACGCACCCGACATGTGCCGCGGGCAGATGTACGCGCGATTTCTTCAAACCGCGTGGCTCTGGCCGCTCGCCGCCATGCTTCGCATTCGTCACGCCCGCACGCTCTCCGCCGCGCTGCTCGGCGCACTCGCACTGACCGCCGCGCTCGCGTTGGCCTATTACGCGATTCGCATGACGCCCGGCCAACGCCTCGCCTACCCCCTCGGCAACGAACTCTGGCTCGGCGCCTGTCTGCTTCCCGGCCTTTTCCTTGCCATCGGTTTCTACTTAAGCAGAGACAACACTCACCCCGAACGGCTCAAGCCTCAAGCTTCAAGCCTTCTCTGCCTCTTCATCCTCGCCGCCGCCCTCTATCTCACCCGCGCCCGCTCGGCCCAACTCGGCGCCATCGCCGGATTCATCGCCCTCGCCGTCTTCCTCACCGGCCGCCTCACGCGACGATTGCTCCTCCTCGGCACAATTCTCGCCGCACTCGGGGGAAGCGCGCTTCTTCACCGCGCCCTTCAGGCCGACGCCCCCGGCCAGCGAACCGCCTCCATCCGCAGCCGCGTGCTTTATGAATGGCCCTACGCGCTCACCCTGTTCTTCCAGAAACCCATCGCCGGCAACGGCGACGGTGCCTATTCCATGCTCGCCGGCCAACTCGCCCGCGAGGATCAACTCGATGACCCCGGCATCCTCCGCTTCGACGGCTGGAGCTGGACCGGCCACGCCCACAACGAATTCCTCGAACTTCTCTGCGACCTCGGCCTCGTCGGCGCGATTGCCTATCTCGTCGCCATCATCATCACGCTCGTGCGCACCGTTCAATTCTGCGACCGCACCATGTCCGCGGCCGATCGATATCTCGCCGCCGCGCTCGGCGCAGCCCTTGTCGCCGGTGTCGTCGACCAATGCACAAACCCCGCTATTCGCGAACCGGGACTGCCGCCGATCTTCCTCACCGTCTGGGCCGCGCTCTGGGCCATGGCCCGCACCATCGTCCGCCCGCCGCGCGTGGCCGAGCCGGATCAGAGTCTCGGTTCCGGTGCTGTCAAACTCGGTGGTGCGTTTGTCCTTGCTTCAGCGCTCGCGCTTGGCTTACGCGGTGTGCAGGACTGGCGCGCCGCGCTGGCCCGCTACACCGCCGCGCGCAATGTCGATGGACAACGCGCCGCATCCGCCATTACCCCCGCCGACTTTGCGGCCGATTGGTTCCTCGACCCGTTCCAGCGTGCCCAAGCCCGCATGATCGCCGCCTCGGCGCGCAACATGGACTTCGACGACGCCTTGCGAGCCTCTGATGGTCCGCCAACAAAACAGCAAATGGCGATGGCCGAAGACGCGCTGGTGCGAATCGTAAGCCTCGAACGCGACGTCCCCCGCTTCCTCCAAGTCAGCCGAATCGCGACCGAGTTGTATCTCAACCGCGCCCGCGCCTTCGAGCGCATGGCAAAACAGTCGACGGACCCCGCCGCGAAAGCCAGTCTCGAGAAATCCGAGCAAGACGCCCAGGTCGGAATGCTCAGCGCCCTCATGCAGAGCCAGAAAGATGACCCCTTCCTCATCGGCCGCGTGCAGGCCCTCTGGAAAGTCCACGCCGGCGCGACCGCACTCGATCGCATCAACTGGCTTCGCTGCCTCCTGCGTGGCGGAGAGTTCGGCGATGATTTTGTCACCCTCTTCCGCCAGCTCCCCGCGATGAACGATCTCACGCAGGCGCTCAATGACCTCTACACCCTCGCAACCCAGGACGCCGACCTACCGCCGGAGAAGTGGCGCGACAAGCTTTCGCCCGAGACGCTTCGCGCGGCTGCCCTGGCAAAGGCGCTCTCCGGAAAGCCAGCCGAGGCCGTCGCCATCATCGACAAGGCGATCTCGATGTACCGCGCCGCCGGTTCGCGCCTCGCCGCCGCACACTCCGCTGCGCTGCACGAAGGCGCGCGCTACCGTCTCGCCGCCGACCCACTTGCAGATGCCGCCCTCTGCCTTGAGCAGCTCGCCCAGGCTGATCGCGTGAACGGCGGATCGGCCGATACCAACATCCCGCTTGTCGCCCCGCTCGGCGACACGCGCCTGCTCGTCCTCATCGCGATAGGGAATGAGCCTGGCATCGCCGTACAACTCTCGCGACTGAACATCTCAGCCGATCGCGCCCCGGAACGTCTCTCCAACGCCAACGCCGACGTCGCCCTCCGCTGCCTCGCCACCACCACACGAATGGCCGATGCGATCCGGTTCGCCCGCCGCGCCGTCGAACTGCTGCCGAAGAATCCGCGCGCCCTCGCCGCACTCGTCCACGCCGCGATCGCCAACAACGATGATGCCGCGGCGCTTCGCGCTGCAACCGACCTGATCGCCGCAACACCCGCCGACACATCGACGGCAATCCTCCGCAATCTACGTACACGTTACCCGGCCAACCCGCTATGGACCGCCCTCGGCGACAAATCGCCAACAACCCAACCCAACCCGTAATCACCCATCGCCGATCACACTTCTTTACCCACGCCTGCTTGTCCAAAACAACCATTCGACTAGAATGCCCCACAAGCCCATTTCGCCATCCGGGGTGCCGCCATGCCAACCAACAAAATCATCGGCGACGCAATCACCTTCGACGACGTCCTCCTTGTGCCAGCGCGAAGCGCCGTCGTCCCGCGCGACACCGATGTCCGCACCCACCTCACGCGAAACATCATCATCAACATCCCGCTCGTCTCGGCCCCCATGGACACCGTCACCGAGGCCAGCCTCGCCATCGCCCTCGCGCAAGAGGGCGGCATGGGCATCATCCATAAGAATCTCACCATTGAGGCCCAATGTCGCGAGGTCGAGAAAGTCAAACGCAGCGCCAACGGCGTCATCCTCGACCCCGTCACGCTCCGCCCGACCGATACCGTCGATCGCGCCGCCGAACTGATGCGCCTGCATAATGTCTCCGGCGTGCCCATCACCACCGAGGATGACAAGCTCGTCGGCATCCTCACGCGCCGCGACATGAAATTCATGGAGCACAACCCCGTCGACGCATCCAAGGCCCGCACCGCCCCGCGACAACCAAGCCTCCGCGTCGAAGAGGTCATGACGAAGGACAACCTCGTCACCGCCCCACCGAACACCTCTCTCGACGACGCCGACAAGATTCTTCAGCGTCACAAGGTCGAAAAGCTGCTCCTCGTCGATGATCAGCGCCGTCTCGTCGGCATGATCACGATCAAGGACATCGACAAGAACCGCCAGTTTCCGAATTCCTGCCGCGATCAGCGCGGCCGGCTACGCGTCGGTGCCGCCGTCGGCGTGCATGAGTTCGAACGCGTTGACGCCCTGATTCAGGCCGGCGCCGACGTCATCTCCGTGGACAGTGCCCACGGCCACAGCGAAAACGTCATCCAAACCGTCCGCGAAATTCGCAAACGCCATACCATCGACATCATCGCAGGCAACATCGCCACCGCCGAAGCCGCCATCGACCTGATCGAGGCCGGCGCCGACGCCCTCAAGGTCGGTATCGGCCCAGGTTCCATCTGCACCACCCGCATCGTCTCCGGCGTCGGCGTCCCTCAGATCACCGCCATCTTCAATGTATGCTCGGTCGCCAACGACGCGGGCATCCCCGTGATTGCCGACGGCGGAATCCGTTTCTCCGGAGACATCACCAAGGCCATCGCCGCCGGGGCACATTGCGTCATGATCGGGTCGCTCTTTGCCGGCCTGGATGAGTCACCGGGCAGCCTGGTCTTCTGGAAAGGCCGCCGTTTCAAGGAATATCGCGGGATGGGGTCGCTCGGGGCAATGGTCGCGGGCAGTTCCGACCGATACAGTCAGGGTGGGACGCAGCAACGGGATAAGCTCGTTCCCGAAGGCGTCGAAGGCCGGGTACCCTACCGTGGGAAGCTGGCCGAACTGACCTTCCAGCTCGTCGGCGGCCTCCGGGCCGGGATGGGCTACTGCGGAACCCCGAGCATCGAGGCCCTCCGCGAAGACGCGCGATTTGTGCGCGTCAGCGGGGCAGGCATGACTGAAAGCCACCCGCACAATCTCGTCATTACTGAGGAAGCACCGAATTATGCCGTCGAACACATGGTCGAAATCTGAAACCGGGCGAACCCTGCTCGGGCTTGCATGGTCCTTCACATTGGTGGCCGGCCTCGGCTGCGCCCATGTCAACGACCCCTGGCGCGACTCCAGCCTCGCCGTCAATGGCGACATGCACACACCCAGCGCTGACACCTACAGCAAAGGGAATCTCGCCGAATTCCGCACGCGCCACGGCCGCGTATGCGATCCTTCGTCCGTCGCCTATCACAACGGCTCAGTGACGCACTGGCCGCTCTGGTTCCAGGACCCATTCGAAGATCGCGGCAACACCGATATCCGGATGACCAACCCCGACACTCAGCGCGACCTGCCGGATAACACCTTCGCCGTCACCTGGGTCGACTACCTTCATCTCGCCTATGGTCCCGCCCGCGAGCTGCTCAACATCGCCGGCTGGCCCATCAGCGCCGTCGTCGAACACCCCGGAATGTTGATGGAGAGCGATGGCCGTATCAGCAAGAACATCCTGAATTACGACCACGACCCCAAGCGCAGCGACTCCGTCACCCGCGAACCGCCGGATGTGGCCATGCTCGCCCCACCCTATTCGCACCCCGAGGCAGGAACTCCCGAAACGAGGGGCACAGAGGGCCGGTAAGCAGTGCGCTTTCAGTTTGACTTGTTTTATCGCCATTACAAGAATGGTTATTGATCGATGAGCGACAGCCCCACTCAACACGATGCCATCAGGATAAGCGAGGCACGCGACGGGGCGAGCCAGGTGATTCTTCATCCCCAGGACAACGATCTTTTCATTCGCACGGGTCGTCAAGTCATCGAGTCATGCCGGCTTGGAATTAGTGTTGATCTATGGCTGGAGGAGATGGAGTCGATGCAGCGCAACGTCGCGGCATGGTGTGCGGAGCGCGCCAATTCAATTGCGTCGTGCTATTGCTTTCCGCGCGGTCCCCAGATTTGCCTGTTCGTATCGCCGATCGGAAGCACATACGACTTCGATCTCGCCGAACAATTGACGGACCTTAATCTCACGCTCCTCCGCGAATACAACGTCGGAACCGTCGAGGTCTATCAGGTTCCGCACGCTGAGTTGAATCGCTTTATTGATCCCCAAACGGCCCGACACATTCATGGCCAACCCATCGAAACACCTGGCGCAGTGGACGCATAACCGCTCGTTCATAGCCCATATCCCGCCCCAATACCGTGACTGGATTGTCACGGTGACGTTCTACACCGCGCTCCATGCGGTTGATACGTTGCTTGAACACGACCGCGTCGCCGGAATCGTTTCCCACGAATCTCGAAACACCACGCTCATGAAAACGAATCGCTACCAGGCGATCAATCGCGCTTATCGGCCGCTCTACGATCTATCGCGCACCGTTCGATATCTTGCCAATCCCGCGACATGGGTTAAACAGGAGGATCTTCAATCCCGAGTCTTTGCCCTGCTCTATGACATTGAGAAGTCTGTCATAAAACTGAGCAACACCGCGATTGAGCTGCCCGCACTCACCCTGCTTTCATAATCAGGCCGGGGCTGCGGAAACAACGCCCCCTCGTGCGGTATAATTGCCGTCAGCCCTCCCCAATGGGCCCCCCAAAGGCGATGCCATGGCCACGCTCGAAATCAAAACCAAGGATCAATCCCGCACCGTCAGCTTCGACGGCCTCCGGTTCACCATTGGCCGGCTCGAAGGCAACGATCTCATCCTCGCCGATCCGGCCTCGTCGCGAAAACATTGCGTCATCGAAAAGACCGCCGATGGCTTCAAGCTCGTCGATCTCGGCAGCCACAACGGCACCTGGATCGGCGAGAACAAAGTCGTCGAAGCCATGCTCCGTCCCGGCGAACCCTTCCGCATCGGCGCGACCTTCATACGCATCATCGCCGATGCCAAACAGCCGAAGCTCGATGACGACATCCCGCCTGTCGCCGAACTGATCGAAGACGAAGACAGCCCCGACGAAGAACTCCCGCCGAGCCAGCCCGATCGAGCCGTCGTCGCGACCAACATCGCCGTGCGCGCCATGGCTGCCGGGCCGCTTTCCAAACAACTCGCCCCGCTCATGGAGGCCTGCATCAATGTGCCGCCTGCCGAGGGCGCGCCGGGCGTGGCCCGCGACATTCGGCTCCTTAATCGAAAAGCCGTGGCCGTCAAAGTAGATGATGCGAAAACCGCCACGGGCGATGCGGCCATCGCTTTCCGGCAGCTCCTCTTCGCGGCCTTTCGCACGCGCGCGACAGACATCCACATCGAACCAAAGGCCGAGGTCTATGCCATCCGTTTTCGCATTGACGGCGTCATGCACTCCGTCGGCGAAGTAACCGCCAAGATGGGGATCGCCATCCTCAATGTCATCAAGATTCTTTGTGAGCAGGACATCGCCAAGCGCAACATCGTGCAGGAAGGCAGCTTCGCCGTGGAGCTGCCCTCCCGCCGCGTCGACTTCCGAATCAACCTCACACCCACCACCCACGGCCAGAAGCTCGCACTCCGCTTCCTCGATAAGGGCGCGGTCCCACCGCTCTTTGAAAACCTCGGCATGGATTTGGGCACCGTGAACGAGTTGCAGGCCGTCTGCGAAAAAGACGCCGGAATGATCATTCTCGCCGGCCCCACCGGCAGCGGAAAAACCACGACACTCTACACCGCCCTGCAAGGCCTCGACGCCACCAAGCGAAACATCATTACCATCGAAGACCCGGTCGAATATGAACTGCAGAACACCACGCAGATTTCCATCGACCCCGTCCACAATCTCACCTTCGCCTCGGTCCTCTCCAGCGTCCTGCGACAAGACCCCGACGTCATCCTCGTCGGCGAAATCCGCGATCAGGAAACCGCCAAGCTCGCCATGCAGGCCGCCACCACCGGCCACCTCGTCCTCACCACCATTCACGCCCGCGACACCATCGGCACTGTTTTCCGACTTCTCGATCTCGGCGTGGAGGCGTTCCTTGTGGCCAACGCCGTGACCATGTGCATTTCGCAGCGACTCGTCCGAACCCTCTGCCCGGCCTGCCGAAAAGGCTATCGCCCTGATGCCAAGCTCATCCGTGAATTCGGCCTCGAGTCCCGCGCCCACGGCCAATTCTTCGAAGCCGTCGGTTGCCGCAAATGCATGGGCACCGGCTACCGCGGTCGCGTCGCCCTCTATGAAACGCTCGTCTTTAACCAGCAGGTCCGCGACGTCATCCTGACCAACCCGACCATATCGGACATCCGCAAGGCCGCCGGAGAGTGGATGTTCAACACCCTCCAGGCCGCCGGCATCCGAAAGGTCATCGAAGGCGCGACCACCCTCGACGAAGTGCGAAAGGTCACCGGTTGATCCGCCGAACCTTGTCTGTTTTCGCTTTCGGGGTTGCCGCCGCTTTGCCAGACGCCCCGCAGCCAATACAATAGGAGCGTGGTCCAGTAGCCCGCGAATGACCCCGCGGCGACCCACCCCGATAGGACGACACCCCCAGTACCCCGGCAGGACAAAACTCCACTTTGTCTCAAAACAGCATGACGTTTTCGCCATCCTACATACTTGCTGAGCTTCCCACGGAGGGCGCCTACATGCACCCCGTGAAGCTCGCGGTCTTTGTCGCCTGCTTCATACTCTGGGTGCATAATGCCGGCTGGGTGCAAGTCGACATTCGCAAGGTTCGCATCCCTCCCGGCATCTGGACGCAGCTCGCGTTCTTCGGCGGCATCGCCGGTCTGCTCGCCATGTTGCTGGTGCCCATGTTCTGGCTCGGCCTGCTGCTCTTCGCTGCGATCTACGGATCGTGCATCATTAGCTACGTCGTCACCCGCAACAAACGCGTCGCGCCCTCTGACACCGTTCTCACCATGGCCCACCTCGGGCGGATCGGAAAGAAACGCGAATCCGGCGGTGAGCTTTCCGGCAAGGATCGCGTCCGAATCAAAGACGCCCACGGCAAGAACCCGCCATGGCCAAACGATCCCGAACAGCACGCCGGCTACCAGGCGCTTCAGGACCTGCTCTTCGACGCGATTTGGCGGCGCACCAGTGATGTCCGCATGGACCTTGCCCCCAATCAGCCCGTCACGGTTGTCTACAAGATTGACGGCGTCGATCGCGCCCGCGAGCCGATTCCCGCCGAACTCGGCCCCCTGGTGTTCATCCACCTCAAGCGTATCGCCGGCCAGAACACCGACGAAAAGCGAAAGCCCCAGGTCGGAAAATTCAAGGCCACCATCGGCGCCGGCGGCAAGGGCGACAAAACCGTTGAAGTCGAAGTGAAGTCGGCCGGCAGCACGCAAGGTGAGCGAATCACCTTCCGAATGCACTCCGACGAAAGCAAGTTCCAGATCGGCGACATCGGCCTCCTCAAGGATCAGCTCGATAAATTCGTCGAACACAAGGCGGCCAAGGGCGTCGTGCTGGTCACATCTCCCAAATCCTCCGGCCTGACGTCGACGCTCTACGCCATGCTCCGCGCTCACGACGCCTACATGCAGAACATCCACGCCCTCGAAGTCGTGAAGCTCATGGATATTGAGAATGTGACACAGCACGTCTTCGACAGCCAGGGCGGCACCATCACCTTCGGCAAGCGGCTCCGCTCCATCATCCGCACCGATCCCGACGTCACCATGGCAGGCGACCTGCCCGACAACGAAACGGCGCAGCTCATCGCCCAAACAGGAAAATCCGGCAAACGCATCTACGCCGGCTTTGTTTCCAAGGATGTCTTCTCCGCCCTCGGCACCTACATCCAGGCCGTCGGCGACCCGGCCCTGGCCGCGGCCGGACTGTTGCTCATCACCAATCAGCGCCTCGTGCGCCTGCTCTGCACGCACTGCCGAAAGGCCTATCGCCCCGACCCGGCCATCCTCAAGAAAGGCAATCTCCCGCAGGGTGAAGAGCGCCCCTTCTATCGCCCGCCCAATCCGAACGAGGTTGAGGTGGATAAGAAGGGCAACCCCATCATCTGCGCCGTCTGCCAAGGCTCGGGTTACCTCGGCCGCACAGGCGTATTCGAAACATTGTTCGTGGACGAGGCCATCCGCAGCATGATTGCAAAGGGTGTGCCCCTCGCCACCATCAAGGCCGAAGTCCGCAAGAAGGGGATGCTCTTCCTGCAGGAAACGGCCCTGCGAAAAGTCTACGACGGTGTCACCAGCATTGCGGAAGTGCTCCGTGTTACCAAGAGCGAGTCCGACAAACCCGCCGCGCCCCGACCCTCCGCGGCCCCGGCACAGTGATGAATGCAATATTGCGGATGGCGATTATGGAACAGCCGCGACAACTTGAAACATCCGACATCCACGATCCAACATCGGAGTTGCGAATCATGACCCCTGTTCCCTCCGCCCTTTGTGCCGTCGTGCCTCAGTGCCTTTGTGCCTGTTCCCTGCTTCCTGTTCCCTCCCCCCTTTGTGCCTGCGAGCCCCGGTAACCGGAGTCCCCCATGCTCTTCTCAATCGGCATCGCCTTCATGATCATCCTCGTGGCCGGCTTTTGGACCTATCAGGGCCTCTATAGCTCCGCCATCTTCTTCTTCGAATGCGTCATCGCCACCCTCATCGCCTTTGGCTTCTATGAACCACTCAACGGCGTTTGGGTCGGCTCGCTCGGCGCCGGGATCGGCAAGCCACTCGCATTTGCCGTGCTTTTCCTGATTCCGCTCGCCGGCATGAAGGCCGCCACCGACCACTACTTCAGGGAGAACCTGCGCTTTAACGTCGCGGTGGATCGTGCCGTCGCCGGCATCTTCGGGCTGCTCAGTTCCCTCGTGCTCGTCGGCACCGCCCTCGTCGGAGTGCAGATGCTCCCCATTGGATCCGCCGTCTTCGGTTTCGAGCGACTCGCCGTCAGCCCCGAAGGCGAAGTCTCAAAAAAGAACATCCTCTTCAAGCCCGACAACTTCGCCGCCGGACTCGCCTCCATGGCCTCAGCCGGCAGCATGAGCGGTTCGGCCAATCTCGCCACGGCGCAACCCGACATGCTCATGAACCTCTACGGCGCGCGATCCTGCGTCCAGACCGAGGACACCCACGACGTCCCCGCCGACTGCATCAAGATCAACTCTTACTGGGAAACCCGGCAGATCGACGCCGTCACTGCTAAACGCGAGACCATCGGCCTATCCCGTTCATTTGAAACCAAGGAAGTCTCCGGCGGGAAACTCCTTGTGTTTGACATCATCCTCGGCCCCACCGCGGGCGTGAAGGACAAGGCCGACATCTATTTCCGCCTCCCGCAGTTCCGCCTCATCGGTCCGCCGCCGGAGACCAAGCGATCCGCGCAGGCGATCCTTGCCTGTGGCTCCAGCGATGTCTATGTGAACAAAACGCATAACTGGATTCAGGTCCAGGACGGCCAAGCCAGGCGGCTCGTCCGATTCGACCCAATGACCAAGTTTGTCCTTAATAACAACTCCACCAAGGAAGTCGTCGAGCAAGGCAAGGGCTATCGCATCTGTGTGGCCTTTGAAGTCCCCGATGATTTCGAACCGTGGTACCTCGCCTACAAGAATGGCGGCCGCTGCGAAATCAACAAGGCCAAGATGTTCAAACAGACGCCGCCTAAGTCCGGCGCCATCGCCATGGGCAACACCGGCCCCGGCCGCTCCCTCGGCGAATCCTCCGCCGCCAAGCCAAAGCCCAAGCCCGGCCAGGAAGCCGCCGGTACCGTCGGCAAGCCGACAGGCGGGGCAACGCAAATTGCCAACGCCACGGATGTCTATGTTACCTCCAAGATTCCTGTACCCGTTTCGCGGTCAGAATCGGTCGTGAGTGGGGCACTCAAGGGCGGCAAGCTCGACGATTGCCATTTCGCCGTCGAGCTGGAGGAGGACATCGAGAAGTCGCTGGAGGTGAAGGAATTCCTCGTCCCCGATGGCAAGAAGTTGGTCATCCTCGACGCCGACAAGAATCAGCCCCTCAGCATGTACGGCCGCGCCCTGAACTTCTCGTCCAACGTGCTCGCCCAGGTCACCCTCACCACCGACAAGGGCGAGACTTACTTCGCCCAGGGCTTCTACGCAGTCGGCAAGACGAGCGGAAAAACATGGGTCGAGATTCAGTATCACCCCGAGCCAGACGTGCCAGAGCGTTGTGTCGCCAAGCCCAAGAAGATTACCAAAGATGTCCTCCAATCGACCCCCAAAGAGGTCCGCCGCTTCGGTTACATCTTCGTCGTCGACCCCGGCGTCAAGATCACCACCTTCAAATCCGGCGGCACCGGCGGCGGCCAAGCCGTGACCATCGAAGTGCCGTAAAACGGTGGTACTGTTTCATCGCGCTGAACTTCGCCGATGAATCACAATGCCCCGTCTTACCATCCTCACCGCCACCGCGCTCACCCTCTGCACCCTCGCCGCGCCGGCCAACGCACAATTTCTCTCCCGCCTCTTTGCCAAGCCCGCCCCCCTCGCCGAAACACAGGATGCCATCGAGTCCCTCGTCCGCTCGATCACACCCTCAGTCGTGGCGATTGAGGCCCATCGACCTCCGACCGCGGGCGCAAGCGATACCCGCTCCGCCGGTGCCGGCTTCATCATCACCGGCGACGGCAAGATACTAACCAGCGAACACGTCATCGCCGACGCGATCTCAATCTACGTGACGCTTCACTCCGGTAACCGCATCCGAGCCCGCCGCCTCGCCTCCGACCCGCGCGCCGATCTCGCCGTGATTCAGATCGACACCCCCTCGCTCACCCCCGTCCAATGGCTGGACAATCCCGAATCGCTCCGACGCGGCCACATGGTCGTCGCCTTCGGAAACCCCCTCGGCCTCTCCGCCGATGGCCCCGCCGCACCCAGTATGGGCCTCGTCTCCGCCATCGCCCGCCCGTTGCCCGACTCTTTCGGCCAATCCGAAGATCGTTACTACGGCGACATGATCCAGTGCACCGCGCCGGTCGGCCCCGGCTACTCCGGCGGGCCGCTCGTCGACATCCACGGCCGAGTCGTCGGCATCCTCACCGCCATCGCCTCGCAGAACAGACCCGGCGAATCGCTCGCCTTCGCCGTGCCCATCTCGCAGCGCACCCGCGCCGTCATCGCCAAACTCGCCCGCGGCGAAGACGTCGAATACGGCTACCTCGGCATCAGCGCCCGCGACGACACGACGTCCGCCGACCGGCCATTCAACTTCACCACCGTCTCCTCAACAAATGAGCCGCTCGCGCCGCGCCGCGCCCCAGTCCTCACGATCATCACCCCCGGCGGCCCCGCCGACCGCGCCGGCCTCCAAACCGGAGACGCGGTCCTCAGCGTCAACGCCACGCCGATCTCCACCGCCGACGAGCTTGTGCAGCTCATCGGCGCCGCCGGCCCCGGCCGCCGTGTCGCACTCACGATTCGCCGCGACAACCGAACACTTCAAGCCACCGTCGACCTCACCCGCCGCCCATCGCCGACGGCGCAGAACGCGTCGCGCCAATGGCTCTTCCGTGGTGCGGCCCTCGGCGAAGTCGACGCCGCCATGCTCGGCCAACTCGATGCCCCGGCCGGCGCGCTTCTCGTCCTCATGGTCACCGCCGGCTCCCCCGCCGACCGCGCCGGCCTCACCCCCGGCGACGTCGTCGTCCGCGTCAACGGCCGCGGCCTCACCCCCGACTCCGCCGACACGCTCGCCGCCCTCTCCGACGACTGCCTCCTCGGCCTCGCCAACGGCGGCTCAATCCTCCTAAAACCAGCCGCTCTCCAGCCGTAATCCGAGCGTAGCATCCCAATCCGAGCACCTGGCGCGAGTCGAAGAGTCGCCTTGAAGACCCCGGTGGCATGTCGACAACGTGTTCCGTCGCCCTTCGTTATAATCCTCACACACCAGCCAGATCCATCAAATGATGCGATCCTGATCGACCGATCATGGGGAAGGTTTTTGCGCCCCGAAGGAGACCGCCGTGCCGGACCAACCGAATCTCAAACTCCCCGACGTATCCACCCTCGCCGCCAAGCTGCGCGACATCAAGGACTTCCCCAAGCCCGGCATCGTCTTCAAAGATGTCACCCCGCTGCTCGCCGACTCGGCCGCCCTGTCGCTGGCCGTTGAACTCCTCACGCAGCCCTTCCGCTCGCTGCACATCGACAAGGTCGTCGGCGCCGAAAGCCGCGGCTTCATCTTCGGCACCGCCGTCGCCCGAAACCTCTCCGCAGGCTTCGTCCCCATTCGCAAGCCCGGCAAGCTCCCTTACAAGACGCGAAAGATGTCTTATGCGCTGGAGTACGGCACCGACTCGCTCGAAATCCACGAAGACGCCATCCGCCCCGGCGAGCGCGTCCTCATGATCGACGACCTCCTCGCCACCGGCGGAACCATGGTCGCCTGCTGCGATCTCGTCAGAGAACTAAAAGGTGAAATAGCCGGCGTCGCGGTGCTGATCGAACTCTGTTTCCTCAACGGCCGCAACCGCTTCCCCGGTATCCCCGTCCACTCGGTCATCAAAATCAACGGCGAAGGCCCCGCCGTCGCCACGGATTTCTGACAATCATTATGCGTTGGGCCGGTCACGAAAAACTTTCCGAGACGCTTGTCTGCCCCGAATGCCGCTATGACCTGCGCGGAACACCAACCGGTCCGCGTTGCCCGGAATGCGGATTCGAGTTTGACCAAACCACAAAAATCTGGAGGGGGTATTGGTTGCGCGCCTTGGGCGGTCCAGCCATCTTTGTACTGATACCCAATCTCCTGTTGCCATTCCTTTTCGCAACCAAGAGTCATGGTATTCGTATTCCGCCGCTGACTTTTTGGGAGGAATACGGACAACGATTGTTTAGCGGCGCCGTGCTACTCGGCCTCTCCATATTTGCATTGATCTGCTTTAAGACCCCCGTGTACATCGCAACCAGTGCTCGCGGAATTTTTGTGCGAAATGTCTTTTCCCGCACCTTGATCTCATGGGACGATGTCTTGGGATGCCACGTAGGATGGGGCTATATCCGCATCAACCTAAAGAATGGGCGCTACATGACGTCGCGAGTGTGGCTTAACAGCCGAGACAAAACATCGTTCATTAAAGAAACACAAACCCAAAGACGACAATGCGAAGATCAGTTGCCCGAGTGATTCAGCCCGCCGCGCCGCAACCCATTTTGTAATTGGTAATTTGCCATTCGCAATTCTATCCCAATCCCGCCCGCACCAAATCCTGCAGCCGCACTACCCCGCTCGGCCGCTGACCATCCGCGCTCACCACCAACATCGTGATCTCGCTCTCCCGCATCAGCCGCAGACAATCCACCGCCAATTCCTCCGGCGACACCGTCGAACACCGCACCGGCGGCTCGCTCGGGTCACGCCGGCTTTGCCGCCACGCCTCGCCCGCCGTCAGCTTCGTCGGTGTCTCGCATCGCGTTAGCAATCGCCGCAAATCGCCGTCCGTGAACACGCCGACCAGCAGCCCGCCGTCATCCACCACACACGTCATGCCGAGGTGTTTGCCCGTCATCTCCAGCAGCATGTCTTTGAACGATTTGCCCCCCGCCACGCACGGCATCTCCGCCCCGCCGTGCATCACGTCCGATGCGCGAAGCAGGAGCCGTCGCCCAAGACTCCCATCCGGGTGATACCGCGCAAATTGTTCTTCGTTGAACCCCCGCGAATCGAGCAGCGCCATCGCCAGTGCATCGCACAGCGCCAGCGTCATCGTCGTGCTTGTCGTCGGCGCGAGCGCCAGCGGCCCCGCCTCGGGCAGCTTCGGCATCTCCAGCACCATATCCGCCAACTCAGAAAGGCCCGACGTCCCGCCTTCACACACCGCGATCACACTCCCGCCCACCCGGCGAAAGTGCCCCACGAATCGAACAAGTTCGTCCGTGTTCCCACTCTTGGAAAGTGCCAGCAGCACCGCATTCGGATCGACCATGCCCAGATCGCCGTGCACACCCTCGACCGGATGCATAAACACCGCCGGCGTCCCCGTGCTGGAAAGAGTCGCCGCGGCCTTCCGTGCGATCAACCCGCTCTTGCCAATCCCCGTCACCACCATCTGCGCGCGAGAGTTCTGCACCAGCCGCACGGCCTCGCGGAACGGCTCCCCCACCAGCTCCGCCAGCGCTGTCAGCGCCTTGGCCTGCTCGCGAATAATGCCTCGTGCCAGTTCAACCGGATCGCGCAATGAAGTGAACTCCTCGGTGAATGGAGGAATCTTATCACATTCCGGCCAGTATGCCGAACAGGCAGACTCCGGACGCCGTTTCTAGCCGGAGAAAATCAAGCCTTTGGATTGATGTGAATCGTGTTGGAGATGCGCCGGAGCGGACGCTACGCCTTCTTGTCCAGATCATCATCCAGCTTCAAATCATCCGTAATCTTGAAGTCGTCAATGTCCCCCAGCGCCTGCTCCCCCGTGATCTTATTCAGTTCGCTGTCGATGTCTGACGAACCCCACGTGCCTTCCAGTGCATCCGGGTCCGTCGCGGTCGCCACAGCGCCCTCCGACAGCAGCGACGGGCCGCCCACATCCGCCGCACCGGCCTCGCCTTCGGTGATCGACTCGCCCGCGGCATCCGCCGTCGGCGTGCCGCCATCCAGCCGCTGCCGCGTGACACCCTGATCGTCCGCTTCCTGCTCCTGATATTCGTAGAACTCGCGATAGGTCTTGCGGAAGTAGCCGCCGGCCCGCGTCTCCACGCGATTCAGCACCGCGCCGAAGATTCGCGCACCGACCGATGCCAGTTGCGACGCCGTTCGCTGCAGGGCGCCGCGCGACGTGACGCGATACTGGCACACCAGAATCACGCCATCCACCGATGACGCCAACACCATTGCATCGCTCACCAGCAGAAGTGGAGGCCCGTCGAAGATCACCTGGTCATAGCGCGTCCGCGCATCGGCGATCAGGTCGCGAAGATAACTGCTGCCTAACAACTCCGCCGGGTTCGGCGGAATCGGACCGGCACCAAGCACATCAAGCCCCGGCACGGCCGTCGACGTCACATAATTTTCAAGCCGCCCCTGCCCGATGAGAATATTGCTCAATCCTTCCGCCGGCATGCCCGGGAAGACTCGTGGCAGCGAAGACCGCCGGAAGTTCGCATCAACCAAAAGCACGCGTCGCCCCGACAGCGCCACCGAGATGGCGAGGTTCGATGCAATCGTCGTCTTGCCGTTGCTGCCGTGCGGACTGGTGACCAGCAGCGTCGCCTGCTGCTCGGCCGGCGCGCTAAAGAACAAATTCGTGCGCAGATTTCGAAACGCCTCGGCTGTGATGGAGTGCGGCGCATCGAGGCAGGCCGTCTCCACGCGATCGATCTCGACTTCATCGTCGTCGGTAACGGGCACCGTGCCGAGAACCGGCATCGACTGCCGCAGCACGTCGCGCGGCGTTCGCACCGTCGTATCCGAAAGCTCAAGCAACATCGCAATGCCGACAGCCAGGCCCAACCCGAGGATGCCGGCGGCCGGCAGCCAGATTTCCAGCTTGGGCTGCGACTTCCGCTTCGGAGCGACGGCCCGCGATCGCACGTCGATCTGCACCTGCTTGTCGCGGCTCACGGTCGCCTTCACTTGATTATGAAGGTCAAGTTTCTTCTCGTAATCAGATTTCAACTGCTCGGCTTCTTCGAGCATCTTCTGATAGCGCCACTGCTTGGCATCCTTGTCGCGCTGCTCGCGATCCGCAAGGTTGAGGCGATCCTTGGCCCGCGTCAGCATCTCCAGGGCCTCGAGGTAATTGCGCCGCGTCTGCTCGATGAGGTCGGAGTTGAACTTGACGATCTTCTGGGCTCGCTCCGAGGCCGACCGCTCCGAGGCAAGATCCAATTGAGATTGGGCTTCCTTCACAAGCCGATGGTTCGGGCCGTATCGAGCCTGCATCGCGCGAAGCGTTTCGTCGGCCTGCTGAACCCGCTGATCGTATTGATAGATCATGGGGTCATTATCGAGTTGATTCTTCAATTCCGGCGTGATCGGCAGGTCTTCCGGCTTGACCGCGCTGATCGCTTCGTACTGCGCCTTCTTGCCGTCGGTGTCCAGTTCGAGCTCCGTCACCACGGCCTTCAGGGTGGCGATGGTCTCGTTTCCCTCTTCCCCGGGGCGAAGCTGCACTTCCTCATTGCTTCGGTAGTTTTCGATTTCCTGCTGCTTGGCGTCGTATTCACGCTTCGCGTCTTCCAGATCTTTTTGCGATCCCGCGGCGATCGCGCGATTATTATCCTTTCCCAACTGATTGATCATCACCATGTACCGGTCGACGACCGTGTTCACGATGATCGGGACTTCTTTGGCAACACGCCAGGTCGCCGACACACCCACGAAGTTTGAATCGCGAACCGGAGAGGCCGACACGATGTCCGCCAGGAGATCGGCCGGGTCCTCATTCTTCTCCTTCAGCTTTCGCTCCGCCTCGCGAAACCATTCAGTGCCGCGAAGATCGTTGTCTTCGAGCGCTGCCATGAGCACGCCCGGGCTTTTCACAAGAATCGACTGGTCCTGCAACAGGCGCAACACCGCCTCGGGCTGCACCTCCGTACGCTCCAGCGGATTTAACACGTTGATCGGATTCACCGACTGAACGCGGATATACGCCATCGCGCTGTAGCTTGGATACCAGAAGAAAAAGATCAGCGTGACGCCGGTGCCGATCGCAAAGAACAGGAGTGTCAGAATGATGATCAACACCATTCGGGCGCGAAGAACGCGCACCACGTCGGTGCCCGACATGCCGCTCGGCGGCTGACCAGCAGGACGTGGGGCCGCTGCGGGGCCAAGCCCACTCGCCATGCTCGGGGTCGCAGTAGTCAGCGTCGTCAAATCAAAACCTCTGTTACCCGGCCAAACCCTGGAAGATCGACCGGCAATTCTTGCCGATCACACGCCACCCTTCTCTACGAAGGCATGGCATGCGGGTTCACCCCCTGTTTCCGGCAGAATCGGACATACTCCGTCCGGCTATGCCGCGCCGAGGGCCTTCAGTATCTTCGGCAGATACTGTTTATCTCCTTGCTCTTGAGCGAGAGACTTGGCTCGCTCGTACCAAGCTTGCGCTTCAATCTTGTCGCCTTTGCGCTCATAGGTCTGGCCAAGGTGGTACTGAATTGCAACATTCTTTTTGTCCTGATCCCGAGCCCGGAACAGGGCTCCCAGGGCCTCGCCGTGGCGACCGTTCATCGACAAAACATAGCCCAGCGTGTCCAAAAAACCGGGATCGTTGGGGCTCGCCTTAACCGCCTGTTGGGCATAGGGCAGCGCCTCGGCCGGCTTGTTGAGCGAATCTGCCAACAGGTACGCGAGGTTGTTCAGGGCCAGCGGCTGCTTCGCGTCCACCTTCAAAACAGCCTCATAGTGGGTTCGCGCCTCCTCGGCCCGGCCCAACTGCTGAAGCAGCATTCCCTGCGCGAGTCGCGCAAAAACGATGTCCCGGTCACGTGTCGCGAGGTCCGTGACCACCTTGCACGCCGCCAAGGCCTCGTCGTTCTTGCCTGAAGCCTGGAGCAGGTGGAGCACAGCCTTCTGCTTTTCAATGTTCTTCGGGTCGGCCTGAGCGCGCGACTGGGCGCGGCTTAACGCCTCGGCCTTCCCAAGGACACTTGCCATATCGCCAACAACGCGCGTGTAAGCAATGAAATCCTCGCCCGCCGCCGTCAGCGCCCGGTCGAAGGTGTCCATCGCCTTTTCTTTCTCACCGATCTGCTGGTAGGCCCAGCCGAGCCCCGACAACTGATACGGGGCCTGCTCCAACTGACGATCAGAAAGCATCTGAGACAGGTAATCCGCCATGGCCTTCGGGCGATTGGCCTGCTTGTAGGCGTTGAATAGTGCGGCGATCACTTCCTGACGATCGCGCGCCAGCTCGGCGGCCTTCTCGTAACCCTGCACCGCCTTGTCCCACTTCTGCATTCGCTCGCCAAGGCGGCCGAGGATCATCGGCCACTTGTATTCCTTGGGATAGAGCCGCATGTAGGTATAGACGATGTTTTCCGCATCGGTATAACGCGGAGGACGCACCCGGGCATAAGCATCGATGAGCGCCTCGGCCACGGCGGTTTGATCCGGCTTCTGATCGATGATGGAACGCAACTCGACAATCGCCTCGTCGCCGCGACCCAGTTCAATCAGCGCATCGGCCAGCGCGATGCGATGTTGATACAGGAAGCCGTCCGGGCTGAACGTCTTTGCCTTGCGAAGATCGTCCACGGCCGCCTGCCAGCGGCCCATCAGCATGAACATCTGGCCGCGCTGCCACAACGCAACCGCGTTGTTGGAATCCCGTTCGAGATGTGCGTCAAAAGCCTCCTTGGCTTTTTGTATGTCGCCGCCGATGCGGTGATAGGCGCCGGTGTAGATCATGCCCTGCGCGTCATTGGGGTATTTCACAACGAAGGCATCAATCTCCTTCTTGGCATTATCCAGATCGCCAAGCGCCAGCCAGAGGGCAATGATGCGCGAATGCGTGGACTGCGCCAGTGCCGCGTCCTCGGGGGCCGCGCACATCTGAAGCAGACGGTTGTAATACTCAACTGAATCGCGAAATCGGTTTGTGCGGGCGTAGTACTCGCCCGCTGAGTTGAGAACTTCCTTGGACGCATCAAGGCTTACCGCAAGCCGGAAATAGCGATCCGCCGTCGCCAGCGATTTCTGCACTTCATAAAACTGGCCAAGGCACACGGCGACTTCAGCCTTGCGCGACTTGTCCGTCTCCGCATTCATCAAGTCGACCAGAAGCTGATCGCCCTCCTGTGGCCGATTGACTTCCTCGCGGCCAAAGAAACGGGCGATCTCACGCGCAAGTCGAAGATCATTCTTGGAAACCTTTAGCGCCTCGCGATAAATCTCCGCGGCTTTGTCATACTTGGCCACCTTGGGGTCGCCATAAAGCCGCGCCAGGAACACCAGATTTTCAATGTCGTTCGGGTTGTCGCGACGGGCTTTCTCGCGGGTCGCAATACCGGTGGCCGGATTCTCCTTCTCGCTCATGACTTGCGTCTGCTGGCGAAGCCATCGGTCATCCTGAATAACCCGCGCCGCGGCTTGAATGAACTTCTGGGCATCCTTTTCGTTGCCCTCGCCCATCAAGATTTGCGCCATCGCGCGGTTCGCGAACCCGTTGGTCGGGTCTATTTCAAGGGCTTTCGCAATCGCCTGTTTCGCGTCGGCCGTGCGATTTTTCATGGCAAGGTACGTCTCACCCAGGTAGGTCCACCCAAACGCGTTGGATGGAAACTTGGCGAGGCCCGCCGTGATCAGATCCACCGCGTCCTGGTATTTACCCTGTGCGTAGGCCATGCGGCCCTGGGCGATTTTCCCTTCCGTGCCGTCGGCATTGAGTTGGCCGTCCTTCGTGACGTACCGCGCCATGCGATCCCAGTCCTTCTTGGCCGCCGCAACCCGCAGCTGTCGGTCCACAAGTTCGGCCGAGTCCGGCTTGATCTTTTCCGCTTCATCCAGCGCCGCCATGGCCTCGACAAGCTTCTCTCGTCGCCCGAAAAAGTCCGCCATTGCCATCGCGCGGGCATAAGGGTCCTTTTCTTCTTTGAGAAAAGCCAGTGTCGCGTCGTCATTGCGCTCCGTCTCCAGAATCACCAGATACAGCCGGCGGAATAATTCGTTGTCGGGCGCGCGACTGAGGGCCGACTTCAATAACGCCTTCGCGTCCGTCATTCGGTCGGTCGCTTCATATACGCGAAACAACATTCGGACCGCTGATTCGTTTCCAGGGTCCTTTGAGAGGATGGGCTTGATCCGGGCTTCCGCCTCGTTGTAACGCTGCTCGGTCATGAGCAAACGGATTTCACGAAGCTCATCGCCGCCGGTTTCACTTTTCGCCAGCTTCTTCAGCTCATCCCCCGCGAGTTCCGTCTGCCCAAGCAGGCGATAGGCCTCTGCCCTGAACTGAATCGCCGTCTCATTTTTCTCCATGAAGTCGCGCATCGGCCCCTTCTCAAGCGGCTTCAACTCGGCCAGCGCCTGCGACGGCTCGTTCATCTGCAAATAGACCTGGCCAAGTCGCAGCCGGAGCATGGGCGAATTGGGCATGATCGCGATCGCCTTCTTCAATGATTTACTCGCGGCGCCCCATTGCGCCTGGCGTGCGTAAAGCTCCCCAAGAAGCGCCTGCAACCGCACATGGCGGGCTGCTTCGTTGGAGCGGTCAGCCGCCTCCGCCTCCTTGGTCGCCGCCACATATTCACCCTTCGCATTGAGAATGCTGGCCGTCAAAAAACGCGCCTCAACCGAAGCCGGATCAACCTCGCGCTTCAATTGGTTCGTCCAGTCCTCCGCGACGGCAATGGCTGCCTTCTTTTCCGCCTCATCTTTCGAGTTGGCGGCCCGATCCAGCTCAATCATGCATAGCTCGCTGAAGAAGCTAATTCGTGAAATATTGTCGGAAAAATCCCGAAAATGCTTGGTTTTGGGAATCGACGCCAGCCCTTTTTTGAAGAGGTCGATCTCCATCGCCGCCAACTCGGCGCGCTTGGCCGCGTCTTGCTCCCGTTCCCGACGCGCCTTATAGATTTGGCTCAGTCCCTGATAGGCGCGGCCATCGCCCGGATCGAGGCTGATGGCTTTCTTAAAACAGGCTTCTGCTTTAGCCTGGTCCATTCGCTCATTGCCATACGCACTCCCGAGGTAAATCGAACCCAGCATCAATTGTGTGTCGACGCCGTCCTTGCCGGTCTGCTTGTCCGCCATGGCCGTCAATGCGGCGATCGCCTTGTCGGTATCACCTTTGATCAGACTGTAAAACGCAAGAAGACGCTCCAGCTTGGAACGGTCCGATGTTTTTTCGGGTGGAGCCTTTTCGATGGCCGCCGCCACCATCGCCGTCGCGGCCCGCTCAATCTCTTCACCCTCCTGCCTCTGGCCGGTCTGCTGTTTTTCAATGCCCACCATCCATTGATCGCGGGCCAGGGTTTCCACAATATCCGCGTTGCCGGGGTCAAGCTCCAGGGCTCGCTTCAATTCCTCGCGGCCCTTGTCGCGATAGGTCGCGTCTTCCTTCTGAAGGTTCATGTACGCTTGCCCGAGTGCGTGATGACCCAGCGCCGAATCCTTCTCGGCCGCGATGAGCTTCTGGGCATCGGTCAGAACCTTGCCCCACTGCGGAACAGACGGAAACAGCTTCGCCACTTCAAATTCAATCTCGGCGCTCATGCGACTGGCAGAGCGGAGCTGGGGATCCTTGATCCGGGCCTGGCTGATCAGATTGCGCACCGCCCCGACATCGCCCTCCTCGATCGCGCACTTTGCGGCGGAAATCAAATACTCCGGATTGTGCTCAGGGTCGCGCTGGTAGGCCCGCACCCATGCCTGCCCGGCCTTGTTCCACTCTTTCTCGCCTTCGTGCTTCTTGGCTTCATCTTCGTACACCTTCGGGTCGCGGCCCGGAAGGTTGGCAAGCAGAAGGAAACCGGCCGCCGCAAGGACGACCATGCCGCCAAAGGTAAGTCCACCGACCAAACTACGATTGAGTGTCTTTGCCATGAGTTTCCGCCTTACGTTCGCGTTGAAGCCGAACGGCGTCCGCGTCACTCCCGAACATCCCTGTCCGGGCGCAACGTGCCGGCCGATTCGGTCCCATTAGTTCCTTATTCAAATTAGCCGCAGGGGACGCCTGCGGACCGTCACGTGGCCTGTTTTCCCGTCTCCGGCGGACCGCCGCGTTCCCAGCCCTTGATAGGCCAGTGAGCGCGAATCAGCTCCGCGATTCCCTTGTCCAACACCTCTTTGGCAATGGCGTCCAATTCCGCCAGTTCCGCCAGCGGAGAGGTCTGAATGGAGACATCAACCTTGCAGTAATAGAGGTGGGTGTCCCGGGGGTCCGCCATCTTCAAGCGGACCGGATTCCGGTCACCCCAAAACTCGCCATTTACGCAGATAGTGTAATAGTTCAGCAGGCGAACGCCACCCTGCTTGGTGTCGTCGAACATGACGCGGCCGACCTGCACTTTCTGGCGAGCCGTGGGCATATCCCAGTCGAGAATTTCCTTCGGTGCCGCCTGTGTCATACCCCCCTGAAACAGACATTCTTCACCAACGTGAGGCACCTGGTCCTGCACGCCCGTGTAATAAAACACCGTGAAATGGATGGGGCGGTGACGCTCGCCCGTGCCGTTCGGGTCGGTGATCGCCCATTGGAGGTACTCCTGGGTGCCGACTTCCCCCTCGTTTTCGGCGCTAAGCTTGCCCGCGCTGAGCAACTTCCACGGCGCGATCGCCTTTTGGTCCATGTCCGTCAGTGGCTTGCGGATCGGGAGCGATTTCTTAATAACGATAAACCAGCCCTTTTGTTTCCCCGCTGCCAGAAAACCGCCGCTGGCCGCAAGGATCGCCACAGCCAGCGTGAAGTGGAGCGTAGTTCGCGGCGACGAATTCACTTGTGGCCCCCCCCGGGTTCACCCGGACCGTCAACATAAACGTGATCGAGCACCCACAAGATCCCCATGTAAATGGCGAACCCCAGCGCAAACGTGAACATGCCAAGCAGGGCGTGCGGAGTGCCTTCCGCCAAGTCCTTGTGCCCATACATCTGAAATGCGCCGCTGCCGATCACACGCAACACATTGCAGAACAGCGCCACCGGCACCACCGCCACGGTCATCACCAGTCGCTGCCACATCGGCCGCGGCGTAAAATATGCTGTCATCAATCCAAGCGCCACGAACGCCATCAGTGAACGCATCCCGCTGCACGCGCCGGCCACGGCAAACATCCCCTGTTCGCCGCCCTTCACCCAATAGGAGATATTCACGCCCGAGCGCTCCACCTCCGCGCCGGGAAACATGTTTAGCACGATGGCCGACACAAACGCCGCGAACTGTTGAAGCGGCTGTGTAAACGCGCGATACAACCGCTCCGGCGGCGGCATCCCCAGCGCAAGAAACCCGATTGGAAACAGGGTGAGCCATAACGTGCGCCATCCGCACATGAGCAACACCACCCCGGCAATCATCGTGATGATCGAGAGGGGCTGTGGATAGCCGATCTTCGCGCTGATCGCCCATACATACGCGGTTGTCGAAAATAACATCAACCCCGCCCCCCAAAGCGAACCGCGATTCCCCGAGCTGAATAATTCCGCTCGCTTTGAATGAACCACCCAAAGGCAGAATGGAACAATCAAAAAGCCGTGCGACCAGTCCGGCTCCTGCCAGTATTTCACGAGCCGAAGGATGTGATCCCAGTAAATCCACCCAAGAAGCGCCGCGAGCACCGCGACACGGACAAGCCCCGACGTCCCGAGGTATTCCGCCCAGGACGGCGATGGGTTCGTGGGGCCGCGCAGGGGCTTGCCGCCGCCGGTACTGGTGTTCATGTTTGCGCCTGTCGGTGCGTCCATGGTCCTGCTGTCAAATAGCCCGGCCGGTCACATCGGCAAACGCCCGAGTCTTCGTCAAATCGGGAGACCGCGTAACTGCGACTCCTGGAGACGTCGCGACTTAATCTGTTCCTGGGCCTGGAAACTGTCGGCGTCCGCGAAGTTCCGGTCATACACAAATCCGAACCCATACGACAACCGAAACGCGTTTCGCAACACCGCAAGGAATGGGGCGGCCGCGTTCGTGCCCACGTTGAGAATGTCATTCGGTTTCAGATAAAAGTCCGGGGATGACCCGGCAAAGATGGAGTCCAGATCGAGCTGAATGACCTGTTCCTCATCTCGTCCAAGTCGCCGGACCAAGTCCGCACGCGAAGGCCATGCCAACGGCCCGAATCCGCCGCCTGCCGCGATCGCTTCCTTCACCGTCAGCCGCCGACCCGTCAACTCATACGCACCCGGACGAGCCACGTTGCCCATCAGGTAATACTCGCCAAGGTTGCCCGGCGGAATGTTAATCACGTCAAAAGGCCGAACCACAACATTGTATCGCGGATCGCCGTCTAGCAACTCCTTCACTGGAATTTCGATAATCCGCGATGCGGCCGCCAACTCGTCACCCACCCAGGGGCCTTTGTCGTCGTCCGCCTTTCCGCTGGCGGTGCGAGCCAGTCGGGCAAGTGAACCCGATGGACCGGAACTGGGAACGGTCGTGGCCGCGGTATCAACGGTCCACTCGCCACGCTCCGGATCCCACTTGATCGCCGGTTGTGACTGTGCCGGTGCCCCCTCCAGAATCTTCAACTCGTCAACCGGCTCTGTCGAGCCGCTTGTCGCCGCGGCCGTCGGGCCTGATGACGGCATGGAACCCGGCATGCTCGCCGCGCTTCCGGAAACGTCACTCATGGAGAACGCCGCGGGCGCCGAGCCGGTCGGCTGTGTGGCCGGCAAATCCGTGGACGTCATCGGCGGGCCGCCCATGCCGCCACGTCGGAAGATGTAGACTTTTTCAAGCTGCGGGGACAGCCCACCCGCCTCCGCCAGCGCGTTCAACAACCGATACTCCGGCGTCGGCAGACCAAACGTCCCCGGCCGCTGCACGCTGCCAATAATGGAGAATTGAAGTTGTCGTGTTTCCACGAGCGACACCTGCACTTCAGCGTCTTCGAGAATCTGCAACGCACGAAGCTGGGCCTTCATCTCCAGTTCCAACTCGCGCGTCGTCAGGCCGGCCACGCGAATCCGCCCCAACACCGGCAACGTCTCAAAGCCCGCGTTACTCACACGCAACTGCTGAGTGAATGTCTCGCCGGGATTGATCAGCTCGAGAACCGAAACCGTGAGTACGTCACCCGGAAAAACCTTTTGATCGACGTACCGCGCCTCCAGGTCCTCAGGGGATGGCTCTTCCGTGTTCTGAATCCCCATGGGCTCTTCGAGAATGCTCAGCGCCGAGCGAATCTCCGTTTGCCTTTGCTCGCGAAAGTTTCCAACCTGCGTGGGATCGAAAAAGCCGTTCAGCGTCCACGTGGCGCTTTCAGGCTTCGTGCAGCCGGCGGCACAAAGGATGAGCCAGCTAACGCTTACGAGACCAGTCCAGATTCGTACGCTTTGTTTCATTTGATCTTGCGGCATCGTCCACCTCTCGGTAGAGCTCACGGCGCGGATGTCTCCGCAGTCGATAAAAACCACGACGGCTTCTATCGTCAGTCCGCGATGCCGATAACAGCGTTTCTAAGTCCCAAAACTCGTTCCATACCAATTACTCTTTTCGCCGCAACACCCGCTATTTCAGCACCTTAGCCCCATAATCCACCGCCTCACACATGCTGCCGCCGCAACTCCAGTGTCGCGCGCCGCGTATCAACACTGACATCAACGCTGTTGCTTTCCCGGCGACGCGCAGGTTTTGCGCTCCACCTCCCTATTTCACATCAATACGACCCTCGCGCCATCCTAGTTCAGCCTCTCGGCTTGGCGCTCCGATAGCCATTTCAGACAAATGGCACGCGCAACATCCGCGCGAACGCCGCCACCCACTCGCCCGGCAGGAGTTTCCGATGACCGACATCCTTATCCTTGGAGCAGGCGGTCATGGGCGCGTCGTGCTCGACATCATCCATCATGCACGCACCTACAACCCGGTGGGCTTCCTCGATAACAACGCCGCCCTCCACGGCCGTCGCATCGACGGCCTGCCCGTGCTCGGCGGCATGAATGACCTGGAGAAATTGAAAACCACCGGCATCCGTGCTGCCATCATCGCCGTCGGCGACAACGGCGTCCGTCGCGCCCTCGGCGACCAACTCGAATCACATGATTTCGAAATCGTCTCCGCCATCCACCCCTCGGCACAGCTCGCCCGAAACACCACCATCGGCAAGGGCGTCGTCATCGCCGCCGGCGCATTAGTCTGCGCCCATTGCCAGATCGGTGACTACGCCATCCTCAACACCGGCTGCATCATCGACCACGAATCCATGATCGGGATGGCCACACACATCTGCCCCGGCGTCCGCCTCGCCGGCCACGTCACCGTCGAAAGCGGCGCGCACATCGGCATCGGCGCCACGGTGATCCAAAACGTCCGCATCGGATTCGAATCCATCGTCGGCGCAGGTGCCGTTGTCACGCAGGATGTCGACCCCATGACCACCGTCGTCGGCGTCCCCGCCCGCCCCATCAAAAACGCCCCAAGCGTCTCTGAATTCACCGACCTCATCGCCCCAGACGGCCGCGATCCCATGTACGTCAGCACGCGGTAGAAACTCTCATTTCCCAACTCGCTCCGGTGCCAGCCCTACCACACACCGCATCAGCCGCACCGAATCACTCGACAGGCTCTCCTTGAACCGCGCCTCGATTCCCCACACGTCGCCATCTTTCATGCGCGTGATGCGCACGGTGTAGGCCCCCGCGTCCACCTCGTCACCCTCGCGCCGCTCCCGCCCGCGAGGCCGACCCATCGCCCCGAGGAACCCCGCGAGCATCGGCTCCTCCACGCCCTCAAGGCGCAGCGTGTGATCATCAACGCGCGTCACCTTCGGGTTGCGAATGTCCGTCAGAAACGACACGCGCACACCAGAATCCGAGCCGCGCGGCGCGAGTCGAGGGTTCGATGCAGCGAACCCGCGGTCACCCGTAACCGTCGGCCCAGCCCCCACGGAGCGATCACCGCCAGCCATCTGCCAATCCAGCATGTACTGCGCAAACAACACCTGCGCATCATTGTCGATGTTCAGGAACACGATGTGATCGCCACCCCTGACCGGCCGCCCAAACGCCGCCAACCCGCCGGCCAGATTCCGCTCCACCGTCGCCTGCGTCCGCCCCACGAAGTACGCCGTCGCCACCCCCGTCGGCACCTGCGCGAGGATGAATAAAAACACCGGTATCCACCGCACGCCACGCGCCTCCCCTTCCCCGCTGTTCCCTGTTCCCTGCTCCCCGTTCCCTGTTCCCTGCTCCCTGTTGTTCCCTTCTCCCCTTTGTGCCTCTGTGCCTTTGTGCCTTTGTGCCTTCTCCAGCCCCATCCACATCGCCCCCATCGCCGCAAACCCCACACCTGGCAACAACATATTCCGATCATCCGGCACCGTGCAAACCAGCAGCGGAAGAAACGCCACCGTCCAGATCACCCACGCGGCCGCCTGCGCCACACGCTGCATCGTGATCCACACAAAGACCGCCAGCGTCACGACACCGACACCCGCGAGGTACGGAAAAAACGGTACGCCAATTCGCCGCAGATAGAACAGAAACGGGTTCACCGGCAGCAGCCACGTCGACAGCAGAATTCCAGCGCGCGTCCAAAGCTCGGAGAAATAATGCCCGGGCGCACGCAGCGGATCGAGCATCCACGCGTTGTTCGCGCCGTAGCCGCCGCGCGCATACGATGCCAGCCAAATGACACCTACCGCCAGCAGCAACGCCGACGCAATCACCCCGCGTCGCGCAACCCCTTGGCGCACAACCATTGTCCCCATAGTGGGGCGGGCGTCCCTGCCCGCCTTGCCCGTCGCCAACGCCCACCCCGCCAGCGCCGGCAACAGCGCTGTCGGCAGGGAGGATTCCTTGGCCCCCAGCGCGAGCCAGTAGCAGAGGATCGCAATCGGCAATCGCCACGCGCCCGCGTCGCGCACAAAGCGAATCGCCATACACATCGCCGCGCCGATCAGCAGCAGCCCCAGCAAGTCGCACTGCATGGACACAAACACAACACTCACCGCGTGCGAACCCGCCACCGCGAAGATAAGCGCCGCCCACCGCGCCTCTCTCTCCCCCGGCAAGAGCAGTCGAAACAACCGCCCGACGGTCAGCACACCAACGACATACATCGCCAGGCTCACCACGTGATACGGCCACGCCTGATCCCCAAACATCGCATATTGCCGATACAGCCACCGCTCCGCCCACGGCCGCGAATGCTGATAGCGCACATCATCACCCACCCACCACGGGTAATACCCCTCCCCCCGCATCGCCGCATTCTCCGCATCGCTCCGCAGAAATCGATACAGCCCCAACTCCCCGCGCCCCCCATCCCGAAACTCGCGCATAAACCGCAGATGCCGAAAGTCGTCGATAAAAAATCCCCCCGGCACCGTCCACCCATACAACAGCACCACCAACCCAGCGACCACTAGCCACGGCCGCGAGCAGGTTTCATACCAATGAATAATGCGGTGAAAGATTCTCATCAGCCGGAGAAGTGTAACCCGGCTCGCACGCCCAACGTGGCCCGTTGGTCTACTGATTCCTTGGACCCTCTAAATATCCAAATCCCTCACATGGATCGCGTTCGTCTCGATGAGCCGTTCAGCCCATGTGTTTTTGGAGCCAGCACCCTGTCCGCCGCCACAGGGTCAAAGAACTTCGCACCACAAGCAGAGCAAACTTCGGCGCGTACGCTCCGAGACATCCGACCGTCGGGAAGTCGCAAATCGACCCGTCGAACCCTGATTTGCTTTGCCCCACACATCGCGCACCGTGAGAGCGTTTCGCGCTTAGCGGACATCATCGTCGATTTTCGCAGAGATGAGGACGTAGAAATACTCACGGCCCGCTTCGGTGTCGATCTTGCCTTTCGTGTAGATTGACGCCCCTGAGAAGTTTTGACTCTTGATGACATATAGCAACTCCTTGTGAGTCCGGCGGTTGGGGCTTGTTGACCGGATCGTCTTGGAAATCGCGTGGGCGTTCAGGATGGATTCGGCGACATCCCGTGGGCGAAGACCATCCAAAGCCATCTCGCCCAGCGCTTTTTCCGTGTATCGAATAGCCCCATCCATCGCCAGACGCTTGATTCGATTCAGGACGTCCATTCGTTACACGATTATAGCACCCCGCCCATGCCCCTCTTAAATATCCAAATCCCTCACATGGATCGCATTCGTCTCAATAAACCCGCGGCGAACTTCCACATCGTCGCCCATCAGAATTGAGAACATTCGATCCGCTGCCCGCCAGTCGGCCTCGAGCTGCTCCACATCCGCCTTGTCCTCGGTGATGACCACCAGAAGCAACTGCCGCCGCGATGGGTCCAGCGTCGTCTCCCACAATTCATCCGGGTTCATTTCGCCGAGACCTTTGAACCGCTTCACCGAAACGCCGCGCTGCCCGATGGCCCGCACCTGTTCGGCCACCTGCGCCAGATTGTGCAGCTCCACCGGCTCCCCATCCCCCGGCACCAGCACATACCGTGCCGGCGTCAGTTCGCCCGTCACCAGTTCCTCGCGCTTCACAAACCAGTCGGCGAAGTTCAGGCCCATCTCGTCGAGGCGATTCAGCGCCTTCTCCAGCCGCTTGCACTCCGGCATCTCATAACGCACAAGCTGCTTCACGCCCTCGCCCGATTCCGTTGGGATCGACAGGCCGCCGTCGACCACCTCCAACTGGCCGAACTTCTCCTGCGCCTCGCGCCGGAAGTTGTTGAACGCGCCCTCGTCGGCGAAGTAGTGCTCCGCCTCATCAAGAATCGCCCGATAGGTCGGCAGCGACGCGCCCTTTCGCCGATGCGCCTTGATAAACCCATCAAACGCAATGCCCCGCCGCGCCAGGACGCGCTCGATGTACTTGATCTCATCAATCACGCCGACCAGGAGCCGCAGATCATCGCCGCCGATGAACCGCTCCTTGCCGTTGAGCGCCCCGTCGCCATTCGTCTCCTTCACGGCCAGCCGGGCGCCCTCAAGGCCCCACTCCGTCAGCTTGCCGTCGAGCACCGTGTCGTTCAGCACGTATTCCGTCTTCTTGCCCTTCTTGAGCAAATAAAGCGGCGGCTGCGCGACATAGAGATACCCATTGCGAATCAGGTCCGGCATGTTGCGGAAAAAGAAGGTGAGCAACAGCGTGCGAATATGGCTGCCATCCACGTCGGCGTCAGTCATGATGATGATCTTGCCGTAGCGGCACTTCGTCGTGTCGAAGTCTTCCGTGCCCGGCACGCCACAGCCCAGCGCCCCGATGATCGTCTTGATTTCCTCGTGGGCCAGCACGCGATCGATTCGCGCCTTCTCCACGTTCAGAATCTTTCCCTTGAGCGGCAGGATCGCCTGCGACAGAGATTCGCGCCCCTGCTTCGCCGACCCGCCGGCGGAATCACCTTCGACAAGGAACAACTCCGCCTCATGCGGGTCCTTGTTGCGGCAATCCCACAACTTCCCCGGCAGGCTCCCGCTGGACAGCGCGCTCTTTCGCGTCGCCTCGCGGGCCTTGCGCGCCGCCTCGCGCGCCACCGCCGCCATAACGCCCTTCTGCACCACGCGCTTCGCGTCGCCGGGGTTTTCCTCCAGCCAGTTCGACAGCTTCTCGTTCACCACCGTCTGCACGAAGCCATCGACCTCGGCATTCATCAGACGATCCTTCGTCTGACCCTGAAAGTCCGGCTCGCGCACCTGCACCGACACGATGGCCGTCAAGCCCTCGCGCCAGTCCTCACCCTTGATCTGCAGGTCGCCCTTGAGCAGATTCATTTTTTTTGAATAAGCGTTCAGCGTGCGGGTAAGCCCCGTCTGGAAACCCGACAGATGTGTGCCGCCATCGCGGTTCTTGATGTTGTTCGCGAAGGCGAGCAGGTTTTCGTTGTAGCTCGCGTTGAATTGAAACGCGATCTTGCACGCCAACCCCAGCGACTCATCCCGCCCGCTGAGCACCTGCACCTTGTGCACGCCCTCTTTGCCTTCGTTCATGTGCTCGACAAACGCGCGAAGGCCGTCCTGAAAAAAGAACTCCTCGCTCTTGCCGGTTCGCTCATCGGCAAAGCTGATTCGCAACCCCTCATTCAGATACGCCAATTCGCGCAGCCGAGTCGCCACGATCTCCGAGCGAAAGTTGGTATCAACAAAAATCTCGGGGTCCGGGTGAAACTCGACGCGCGTCCCTGTCCTTGGCGAATCGCCAAGCGTCTCCAGCGGCTTCACCACCTTGCCGCGCGAGAAGCCCATCGAATAAGCCTTCCCGCCGCGCTGCACCTCGATCATCAGCGACTCTGACAAGGCATTGACCACGCTCACGCCGACACCGTGCAAACCGCCCGACACGGCATAGCTGTCCCGGTCGAACTTGCCGCCGGCGTGCAGCACCGTCAGCACGATCTCCAGCGTGCTCTTGCCGTCAAGCTGCGGATTGTCCGGAATACTTTTCGGCTCCACCGGAATGCCGCGACCATCGTCCGAGACCGTGCAACTGCCGTCCGAATTGATCTTGACCGAGATCTTGTGGCAATGGCCCGCCAGCGATTCATCGACGGCGTTATCAACAACTTCCCAGATTAAGTGATGCAGCCCATGCAGCCCCGTGTCGCCGATGTACATCGACGGCCGCTTGCGCACCGCCTCCATGCCTTCCAGCACCTTGATGCTGTCGGCATCATACGAATCCGCGGACGCCGGCGGCGGCGGCGCGGTCTCAGTCACATCGGCCAACCAGGGTTTCGTGAACTCGGGAATCACTCGATTGTTTCCTCTGTCTTTTTGGCTCGCGGCAAAGCGCCGACGCGATACTCAATTCGTTTCACCAGATTGCCGCGCGCCGACTCATTCAGCGCCTCGATCAATGAATTCGGCATCTGGCGGCTCAGTGTGAACCGATCCGCTGAACTCGCCACCACCACACGCAGCGTGCCGCCTCTGAGTCCTTCCACATACGTTCGCCCCGAGAACACCTCGGGCATGATCGCCCGCCACGCCGCGCGAATGCGACCGAGCACGTCGGCCGACTCCGCCAGTCGCGGCGTCTCGATGCGCTCCAGCAACTCGCCAACCTGCGTGGCCGGCCGGCGACGAGACTTATTGTAGCGCTCCCAGAAGAACCGCTGCGCCTCGCTCGGTGCGATCGACAGCCCATGCTCTTCCAGAATCTCCCGTCGCCCGCGCCGCATCAAACTCCCTTTCAATGCCCCCAACCACTCATCACCCATTTCGACATTTCGGCTTTCGACATTTCGGCTTTCGACATTTCGGCTTTCGGCGTTTCGGCTTTCGGCGTTTCGGCTTTCGGCTTTCGGTGTTTCAGCTTTCTAAGACAGATTCACCGGCATCACCACATACTGAAACCCGGATCCATTCTTGATCACGCCCGGTTTCGCCGGCTCCTTCAACTCGAACGTCGTAGAATCGCCGCACACCTTCAGCGCGTCCACCAAAAACTCTGGATTGAACCCAATCGAAATGTCGCTGCCTTTGTAATCGACCGGCACCTTGATCGTCGCCTCGCCCTGCTCCGCCGCCCGGCTGCTGAGGATCATGCCTTCCTTGCCGAGCATGATCTTCACGCCCTTGGATTCCGGCGTCGCAAGCAGCGCCGCCCGCTTCACACCGCTCAGGAATTCTTCCGTCTTCAAAACAGCTGTCTTGTCGTGCTCGCGGGGCAACACATCCTGATATTTCGGGAAATGGCCCTCAACCAGCACGCTGCTGATCGTCACCGACGCGGTCCGAAGCACGATCTGGTTCGGCCGCAACTTGACCTCGATCGTCTCATCCGCATCCATGTGCAATTTCATGATCAGGCTGAGCGCCTTGGTCGGCACGATCGCGCTGGCCTCGTCGCCCACGCTCTTTTCCAGCGACGCATCGCACATCGCCAGCCGCCGCCCGTCCGTCGCCACCATCAGCAGCTTCTTGCCCTTCTTCTCCCACAGCACGCCGTTGATCGCGTACCGCGTGTTCTCCCTCGCCGCGGCAAAAAGCGTCTTGCCGATCGCATCGACCAACACCCCGCTCTTCACCACGAAATCCGGCTCGCCCTCCATGTCCGGTACCGGCGGAAACTCCCGCACGTTCTGGCCCACCATCTGAAAATGCGAATCGACCCCGCGAACGTTCAACTGATCCCCGTTCGACTCCAGCGCCATCGTCTCGTCTGAAGACTCCCGCACGATCGCCAGGAACCGATCCCCCTGTACCAATGTCTCGCCCGGCTTCGTCGTATCGACCTGCTTCACCCGATACCGCAGGCCGACCTCCTGGTCGTAGGCCGTGAGGATGAGGCAGTCCTTCTCGGCCGTGACCCGGACGCACTGGAGAATCGGCTTCGGCGTCCGCGTCAGCGTGACGCTGGCCGTCGCCGCAAGGGCTTCATACAACGATTGGCGATCCACGACGCACTTCATGACTCACTCCCGACAAATCTCAATCGATTCCGCTCTGCTCTTATTCAGAGAAGAGAGAAATCAAATTCGTATACGTCCCTCATCTACCATGTGAGGTACGGCACTGTTTTTGGGGCTCGACCGCTATCCTTTATTCAGCCTTGATATTACGGCTTTTCTCACACCTCGTCCACGCTGGATAACCTGTGTCGACGGCTTTGGGCAAGACCGCTAGTTCGCGCTTCAACTCACTGTTTACCATCCGCGGCCTGTACCGCCTGTGAGCGACGTCGCCGGACGAATCACGTTATCCACACCGAGTAACAGCCATTGTGTGAAGCGCTGTGATCTGCCGTGTGAGCTAAACCGCCGCCCGCTTGATGACCGTTTCCAACTCATCCAATCTCCCGCTGAACACCGCATCCTCCTCGCGCCGTTTGGCAATCAGCCGATTGGCGTGAAGCACGGTCGTATGATCCCGGCCGCCGAAGAACCCACCAATCTCCTCAAGGCTGTGGCCGGTGAACTGGCGGGCCAGATACATCCCCACCTGCCTCGGAAGCGCGATCGACCGGCTCCGTCGCCGTCCCTGTAAATCCGACATTCGCACATCAAACCCCGACGTCACCGCCGTGAGGATGTCCGCGATCCGAACTCGCTTGTTCACCGCGCTGACCCCATCCCCAAGACTTGCCTCCGCCAGCCCAACATCCAATTCCCGGCCCTCCAGCCGGGCAAGACCGTGAAGGCGGTTCAACGCCCCTTCCAGTTCGCGCGTGTTCGACTTGATCCGCGTGGCCAGCAGCATCGCCACCTCATCCGGCAACTCCAGCCCCAGGACACGCGATTTCTTGCGGATGATCGCCAGCCGTGTCTCCAGACACGGCGGCTCAAGCCGCGCGACCAGGCCCCACTTGAACCGGCTGATCAATCGCTCCTCAAGACTGGGAATATCCGCGGGCGGACAATCGGCCGAAAGGATGATCTGTTTGTGGATCTCGTGCAGCGAGTTGAACGTGTGGAAGAACTCCTCCTGGGTGCGGTCCTTGCCGGCGAGGAACTGAATATCGTCGATCACCAGCAGGTCGACGTGGCGATAGCGGTAACGAAAGCCGTCCAGCCACCCCTTTTCCACTGCCTCTATGAAGTGATTGACGAAGGTCTCACACGTGAGATACGCCACATGGGCCGCCGGTGAATGATCGAGAATTCGATGGCACACCGCCTGCAACAGGTGTGTTTTGCCCAGCCCTGCAGCGCCGTGCAGGAACAACGGGTTGTACGCCGTGCCCGGCGATTCGCTCGCCGCCACACAACTTGCATGCGCGAGCCGGTTGCATGGCCCGGCGACAAAATTCTCAAATGTGTAATCACCATTGAGCCGGGCCGGTGAGAGTGCGTGCTCAAACCCCGAAAGATCGGACGCACGCGTATCGCTCGATTCGATCGTCTCGCCCGAGTGGGTCGAAAAACGCACCGACACAAGCCGCCCGGTCGCCGCCTGTGCCGCCTCGACAAACGGCCGGACACAATGGTCGACGAGATACGTGAGTTGAGCGAAGTTTTCAGTGAAGACGATCAATTCGCCGCGATCCAGCGTGCCGGGGCTTAGCTGGCCGAACCATCCACGTGCGATCGCCGGATGCCGTGTCCGAACATGCCCAAGAATATCCGTCCAAACCGCTTCTGAAACGGTGTCCATTTGATTCCACTCGACAACGACCGGAGACGTCGGCCGTTTTGCTCGGAATCCATCCCGATAGGTGTTGTAAGTGCTTATTCCTAAAGCACTAATGCGCATTTCCACGTTGAATTATTCGATAGGTCGATCCTACTCGAAACCACCCCCCAGAGCAACCACTATCCCCCACTTTTTCCACCATCTGTTCAGGGCGGTACTTGCAACAAATCACACAACTTATCCACACAAAAATCCAACCACCCAAAGGTAGGTAATTCGCCTCATAGGCCCCGGCTTGCCATCCTCCGCCGGTTCCATACAATGACCGGTTCGGCATTACCACCAAACAAATGAATCGACGAACACCCTAACCGCGAATCGGCACTTTAGCCCCCGCGCGGTCCCTGTTCGCATTTTCGACACCTCAGGAGCCACAAAACACATCATGGAACACACAGCGACAATCGACATCGCCGCCCTCTTCGACAAACAGCCCTTTGACAAGGATGCCATCAGCGCACTCCGTGATGCCGCCTTTGAAAGCGCCGATTCCATTGACCGGCTCCTTGAGATCATGGCCGGGAAGGAATCGAGCGCAAATGACGCCGCGTCGGCCTACAAGTTCGGTGTTTGCTGGACCCTCCTCGCCAACTTCGAAAAAGCGATTCCGATGCTGGAGAAGGCCTCCTCCATCCCTGAGCACGCCGTCTACCTCGGCATGATTCGCCTGGAGCAGCGCCGCTTCGCCGATGCCGCCGCGCTCTTTGACAAGGCCGCCAAAGCCGGCGTGGATCGTGTGGAGTGCGAGCTTCGCCGAGCCGAGTGCCTCGCCTTGCAGGGTGACCTGGCCGGTGCAAAGCAGATTCTCGACACCCACAAGAGCGCATCATCCACCAACGCAACATGGCACTACATCGCCGGACGACTCGCCGAAGAAACCGGAAACCTCGAACCCGCCATGGACGCCTACGAGGCCGCCCTCAAGATCGACGACGTTCACACCCTCGCGACCTTCCGCCTCGCCTATCTTCTCGATCTGCACGGCGATGAAGAGCGCGCCCGCGAGATGTACACCCGAAGCTGCGAGGAGCCGTTCGTCTTCACGAACGCCCTGATGAACCTCGCCATTATTCTGGAGGACGCCTGCGAATTCGAAGCTGCCGCCTCATGCCTGCGGCGCGTCCTGATCGTGCAGCCCAACCACCCCCGGGCCACGCTCTACATGAAGGATGTGCAGGCGTCGATGGACATGTACATCGATGAAGTGCAAATGCGCGTTCGCGAGGCCAGCGACGCCGTGTTGGACATCCCCGTCAGCGACTTTGAACTCTCCGTCCGAAGCCGAAACTGCCTCAAGAAGATGAACATCAACACACTCGGCGATCTCCTGCGCATCACCGAGCACGAGCTTCTCGCCTACAAAAACTTCGGCGAAACCAGCCTGCGGGAAATCAAAGCCATGCTCTCTCAAAAGGGCCTCGCGCTCGGCCAAAACGCCCATACCAAGCCGGGATCACGCACCGCCTCCCCCATGGCGGCCATGCTCACCCCTCCGGCCCCGGCCGGAAACGTCGACATCCTCTCGCGCTCGGTGAGCACGATCGACTTTTCCGTGCGGTCGCGCAAGTGCCTCCAGCGCCTCGGGATTTCAACGATCGGCGAGCTTATCAGTAAGTCCGAGGCCGAGCTTCTCGAATCCCGAAACTTCGGCAGCACGTCGTTGACGGAAATCAAAGAGAAACTGACCGAGCTGAGCCTCGCCCTGCGCGATAGTTGATAAGCCCGCCCGGCTTAAAGCGATGAAAAGGCGCGCGGAATCCGCGCTCTTATTTTATCACTCGTAATTTGTCATTGGACAATTCGACCAGTCTTACCGTTCGTCCGCCTTTTTAGGCTCGGCGGTTGGCTTCGAATCCACCCGCGACAACGCCGGATTCACCCGCGGAGCAAGCGCCCACGGCTGGTTCGACATCAGCTTGATGCGCATGATGTTCACCGCCGCGACAAGCTGCGGATCAGTCTGGGGATCTTCATCCTGCGGCAGCGCTTCGGCCGGCTCGCTCGTCGGGCGACGTTCGAGCACTTCCTTCGGCACTTCCGACTGATCCTTCCCCTTAAGCACATCCTTCTCGCGGCGCAGCCGGAGAATCTTGCCAAGCTCCTGCGGGATGACCTTTACCGTGATGTGAGGCTCAACCCCCCACGTCTCGGAGTTCTTCTCTCGGTGCAGGCAATACCACGGGTCCTCCAGCCGCTCGCGGTCAGGCACGTGATACTTCGCCGTCGTCAGCTTCAGGTATGCCTGATTGTCCGAAATCGGGATCAGGTTCTGAACGCTCCCCTTGCCGTAAGTGCGCGCGCCGACGACACACGCCTCCTTCAGGCCGGAAAGCGCGCCCGCGACGATCTCGCTCGCGCTGGCGCTATACTCATTCACCAGCACCACCAGCGGCAGGTCATGAAAATTATCCTCTGATTTTGAGTTGATCTCCATGTTCTGCTGGCGCGATCGGCCCTTGGTCATGACCACCGGGTCGCCCTTCTTCATGAACAGTTCGCACATGTGAACGGCGCTGGTCAGAAGTCCGCCCGGGTTAAAGCGCAAATCGAGAATCAACCCGCGGACGCCTTCTTTGCGCATCTGCTGCAGGGAATCCTCAAGGTCTTCCACGGTCTTATCCATGAAGCCGCTGACCCGCACATACCCGATCTTCGTCGCCGGATCGATGATGTAATCCCAGCCCGTGTTCTTCTTTTCATTGCGCTGGTAGCCGCGCACCGTGCGAATCTTGATGTGCTCGCGCTTCAGCGGAATGACGCGCGTCTCCTCGGTCACAGGGTCCTTGATGGTCAGCCGCACCGTCGTGCCCGGCTCGCCGGTGATCGTGGACACCGCCTGATTGGTCGTCATGTCCAGCGTGCTCTTTCCGTCGACTTCGGTGATGAAATCGCCCGGCTTGATGCCCGCCTTATAGGCCGGCGAATCCTCAAGCGGCGATTCCACCCGCACATGCTTGCCGATGTCCTGCGTAATCTGAATGCCCACGCCGACGAAATCGCCCCGCGTGTGCTTGTTGAAATCATCCACTTCCGACGGCCAGATCACCGACGTGAACTCGTCCAGATTTTCCAGCATGCCGGAGACAAACTCATCAACCAACACCTGCTCGGGCAGGCGCAGGCCTTCACTATTTGCTTCCAACACCTTCGAAAACACCGCGCGCACCTGCCGCGGGCCGAACGTCCCCTTGCCCTGCACGCGATTCTTGATGATACCCTTCACGCGCGTGACGAAGTTGTTGACCAGGTCCTTGTCGCCCAGCGTCGGAAACGCCTCGGTGATCGACTCCGCCTCGGCCAGAATGATCAGATGCTCCAGCCCGTTCGTGCAAAGCTGCCGGAAGTCGACCTCCTGGACGTAATCATCCTCGATGCGATCCAGCACCTGCCAAATGGCCGATGGCGTCACATCGCGAAGATCACTTCGCCAGTTGCTCTTGGGGCCATAGACGAAATCCAGGTGGGCCCGCTTGCTGCAATACGTGAATCCGTTCTGGTATTCCTTTTCCTTGGGGAAGATCTTCTGCAACACGTCATAAAGGAACAGCGCGTCGCGCCACTCCTTCTCCTTCTTGTGTCGCTCAATCTCGATCAGCACATTTTCAACAATCTCCGGCAGCCACGGCTCATCCCGGAACGCCACCTCATCCTTCGCGTTCAGCATCGCCGCCTGCGCGGCAACGAGCGCCTTGCTCCACTTGAAGCCTCGGTCATTCCGCTCTTCGCCGTCTTTCTTGGGGGCGTCGGGGTCCTCGTCATCACCGGTCGATGCTTCCTCCGCGCCTTTGTCTTTCTTGTTCTTTTTATCCTTTGCGGCCTTCGGTTCCGCGGGCGGCGCCTCTTTGGCCTCCCGGGCAAACTTCTTGGCCTGCTCGACGTAATAGTCATACGTCTTCGATCGCAGCCGCTCCCGGCTTTCCTCAAGCGCCTTCGCCTCGCGCATCCAACTCAGCGCGTCCGTAATCTCCTTATGCCCCGGCTCCAGCTTCTGGACCTGCTCCAGCGTTACCGCCGCGGCCGCAAAGTCGCCGGCCAGTACCTGGTCCGACCCCTTGCGCCACAATTCGCGCGCCGGACCCGATGCGAGCGCCGGCTCGGATGGCTCAGCCCGCAGAACCGGACAAATCGCCAGTACCGCCAGCACCAGTGTCGGGCAATACCAGCCGCTTAACGTGCGTTTCAACATGCGCATGGAACCTCCAGGTTCTTCATCGGGCTACCCATGCCGGCCGCGCCGCAAAGGGCAGCGGACGACACAGTCGTATTACTCTGTACCATAAGATTCCGCCCCGGTTCGCGGGAATTCACTCGCTCCGAACACGTTCATTCTATTCTTCAACGTGTCCGTTCTCCATTCTTCTCGGGCCTGGCCACCGGGACCCCGGTTTTCATCGGACACCCCCAATACCCCACTTGATGTCCCCGTGGACACCCATATTGGACGCCCAAGGTGGGGCTTTCATGTCATGGAATGCGGAGTTTCGGCGCTAATTCGCAAAATTGGGCTTCGTGGACCGGTTGGCCGCCTTCAACGAGACCCAGCCAGTGCCGCCTCGACGCTTGGATAGACGTGAAATAACTGCGTCAGGCGTGTTAATTCCAAGAGACGCAGGATCGGCTTCTGCGGCCCGACCAATCGAAGCTCTCCCTGATGGTGCCGCAATCGCAAATGGCCGGCGATGATCGCACCCAGTCCCGTCGACTCAATGAAATCCAGTTGCGACAAGTCGACCGCAATCACCTTCATGGATTCCTGCGCCAGCGTCACCATGCACTCCGTCAGACGCTCCGCCTCCAGCATCTCGCATGAACCAATCAGGCGCACGACGGCCGAGTCGTCGCGGCGATCCACATCCACGCGAAACGATTCGCCAGACAAATGCCCGGATGTCGATGGGGTGCTCATGATTCCTGCTTGTTGTTGACCTTTACCAGTCGCACGCGGGTGCCGTTGTCGCCATACGTCACCTCGTCCAAATAGGCCTTCATCAGCATAATGCCGCGCCCGTGAGGGCGATCGATGAACTCCGGCAACGTCGGGTCCGGTACTTCATCAGGACAGAATCCCTCGCCCTCATCGCCGACCTCAATCTCAATCCGCTCGGGCGTGATGGCGTACCGGACATGAATACACTTGCACGGGTCGCACTTGTTCCCATGGCGAAACGCGTTTGTCATCGCCTCTTCAAGCGCCAACTTGATCGCGAACGACACATTCTGGTCGTAACCGCACCGCGACAATTCCTCGAGGATCAGATCCTCGGGTTGCTTGGCCGCCGAGAGGTCGTTTGGAACGGTGATCTCTTTCAACGTTCAGTTCCCTGGTGCCGCCGCGATACCGCCGATCCGCCCCCCCTGCTTGCCAGAAGAGACCTCGTCGTCCGCCCGATCCTCTATCGGGCGACCACGCCCGCACCCCTCATTCTATAAACTTATCCGACACTCCGCAGCCCCAGCCTGCCCGCCACCCCCTGTTGGACTCCATCTTCCCGCCCGGAAACGGTAAAATCCCCGCCTGGCGACCCGCCGAAATCAAAGGAAACCCATTATGACCGTTTCATGCATCTCATTTATCGTGACACTTGCCCTCGCTCAGGCCCCCGCGCCCGCCTCCCAGCCCGCGTCCCCCACCAACAACGCACTCGCCAAACTTCGCCTCGAAAGCGAAGCCCTGATGCCCCTCATCAAGACCCCATGGGTCAGGCAATTCGCCGCCGGCGTTACCCGCCTGCCCATCATCGGCCCTCGTAAGGTGTATGAAGACGAACAAGACCGAAAGTTCTACAACCACAATCAGTACTACTCCTTCGGCGTCTCCTACCAGAACAAACTCATCCCCAACAAGCTCAACGACTTTGACTATTACTACACCCGCTACGGCACGCCCCTCGCCTATGCCCGGCCGCTTGATCTCCTCGGGCAACACGGCCTCAAGACCGTTCGCGACATGAAGATCCTCGACTTCGGCTATGGCACCATCGGCCACCTTCGCCTGCTCGCCCAGCTTGGCGCGACCGCCCACGGTGTCGACACCGACACAAGGCTTCAGGCCATGTATTCAATGGAAGGCGATCAGGGACCCGTGCCCAACGACGACGGCTCCGTTGGAAACCTCGCCGTCTTCGCCGGTCGCTGGCCCGCCGAGGAGGCCGTGAAAAAGGAAATCGGCGAGGGCTACGACCTCTTCATCTCAAAAAACACACTGAAAATGGGTTTTATCCACCCCACCCGCAAAGCCGATGCCCGCCGCCTTATCAATCTCGGCGTTGACGATGCGACCTACCTGAAGGCTGTCCACTCCATTCTGAAGCCCGGCGGCCTCATGATGATCTACAACCTCAGCCCTGCGCTCAGCCCCCCAGACAAGCCCTTCCTCCCCTGGACCGACGGTCGCTGCCCCTTCACCTCGGAGCAGTTTGCCGCCGCCGGTTTTGAAGTCGTCGAATTTGAAAAAGACGATTCCGCCGCCGCCCGCGACATGGGCCGTGCCCTCGGCTGGGACAAAGGCAGCGACCCCATGGACCTAAAGAACGACCTCTTCGCCAACTACACTCTCGCCCGAAGGAAGTGATCCCCGCGCGGCCCGCCCGAGGCTTCCAGTTTCTTACGCCCTTGTCCGATATCTAAGCAGTCGACAGGGGTCGCGCAACTTCTGCGCCCGTCGCGCCGATTCAAACCATGACAGACATCCTCGATCAATCTGAAGTCGATGCCCTGCTCGCCGCGGTGACCGAGGGCGACTCCCCCCCCTCCACCGGAGGCGACAAAATACTCGCCTCGCGCGACATCAGCGTCTACGACTTCAAACGCCCCGAACGCGTCAGCAAAGACCAGATGCGCTCGCTGCAAGCCATCCACGAATCCTTCGCCCGAAACTTCGGCGCATCGCTCTCCGGGTTCCTTCGCGCCATGGTCGAATGCCGCGTCGCCACGGCCGAGCAACTCACCTACAGCGAGTTCATTCACTCGCTTCCCAGCCCGACCTGCTTCAACCTGCTCGGCGCACGCCAGCTCACCGGCCAGCTCTGCCTCGAAGTCAGCCCGCTCATCGTCTTTCCGATCGTCGATCGACTGCTCGGCGGCACCAACGCCGACATCTTCATCCCCCAGCGCCCGCTCACCTCCATCGAAATGCGCCTCGTAAACCGCATCATCGAGCGGGCCTTGGTGAACCTCTCGGAATCATGGTCCGAACTACTGGAAGTGCACTTCGAAATCGCCGGTACCGAGAGCAACCCCCAACTCGTGCAGATCGTCGCCCCCAACGAAGTGGTCGTCGTCATCGGCTTTGAAATAAAGGTCGGAGCCCGCGCCGGCACCATGAGCATCTGCATCCCGTTCAACGTCATCGAGCCGGTCATCGGAAAACTCGCGACCCAGGCCTGGCTTTCCTACTCCAAACAGGACGCCAGCACCGACCAAATCCGCAACGTCACCAAAAACCTGCAACGCGCCGAACTCCCCGTCACCGCCTACCTCGGCCAGACCCGTATCACCGTCGCCGACTTCCTCGCCCTCGCCCCCGGCGACATGATCAAGCTCGACAAACTGGTCGACAAAGACCTCATCCTCCGCGTCGGCGGGCAAAACAAATTCGCCGGCCGCCTCGGCCAACTCCGCGGCTACAAAGCCATCCAAATCACCCGCCCCGCCGCCAAAGAAGAATCACTGTAGGGTCCGCTGTGCGGACCAAATCCTGCGCGCACCGCCCCCGGCGCGAGTAACTGTAGGGTCCGCTGCGCGGACCAAAACTGTGCGCGCAACTTCCCCCCCACGAATTCCCAAGCACCTGAATTGAAAACTGGAATCGCCTACTTCTTCGGCGTCACATCGACATACCGCGTCAGGCTCTTCAGGTCGCCGAGCACATCCGACGTCGCTCGCACCGTACACGAGTCGCCCACCGTCGGCTGGAACAACCGCGGAGCCTTCGGCCGAATTTCCCACGGCCGACCGCCGCGACGACGCACGCGAAACGCCGACTTGAGCAGCTTCTTGCGCCGCCCGCGAGCCTGCCGGTTGACCGGGTCCTTCGCGAAGAGCCGCGAAAGCGTCTTCGCCGCCGCCTCCTTGATGACGGTCCGCTTGACCTTAATAGAGATGATTGTGCCGGCCTTGATTTCCGCTGCCATCCGAATACTCCTGTGATTTCCGATTGGGCGGAGCATCATACCACCTTCCCCCGCCCCGGCAACCCCGGCTGTGGCACCGGTTTCCAACCGGTGGGAATGTGATGTGACACCAGTTTCCAACCGGTGGAATAGTGCAGCGGCACCGGTTTTCCAGCCGGTAAACCACCCCAGCCCCTCAGTTATCACCCCCTACTTCCCCTCCCCATACAAAAACACCAATACCCGATCAAACCGCTCCGCCCACGCCCCCTCGTTGTGCACGGCCCCCTCGACTTCCATGTACTTGAAGTCCACCCCCTCGCGCAGCCCGCCCTTTTTCATAATCTTCACCAGCCGCTGCGTGTGATCCGTCGCCCGCTTGAACGACTCCAGCGAGCTGCCCTCCTTCGTGCCCATGTCCAACCAGATGCGCAGCCCCTTGAGCACCTCCGGCTTCGTCGCAATCTTGTTTAGCAGCGACGACTCATCCCACATCAGCGCCGGCGAAATCACGCCGCACTTCGAAAACACGTCGCCATGCTCCACGCCCATGTACAACGAAATCAACCCGCCCAGAGACGACCCCGCCACCGCCGTATCCTCGCGCCCCGGCCTCGTGCGATACGTCTTGTCGATGAACGGCTTGACCTCCTCGATCACGAACCGCGCATACTTCTCCCCGTGTCCGCCGGCCTTTCGCTCCGCATCGCGCGTCGGCGTGTACTCATTCATCCGTTCGGCATTGTTGTAAATCCCCACCACAATGATCGGCGGGATCTTCCCCTCTTTTATCAATCGTTCGACCGTTTCATCCACCTGCCACTCGACCCCGATGAACGACGACCCCGCGTCAAAAAGATTCTGCCCGTCGTGCATATAGAGCACCGGGTATCGGAGTCCTCCCTTTTCACGCGCCTCGCCTTTCGTAGGGCGGGTTGTACTCAACCCACCATTTGACTCACGACCCGCCGCCGCGCGTGACTCATTCGCCCCACCCTTGCCCGCGTCATACCCGGGCGGCAGATAGACGATGAGCGTCCGCTCATTCTTCAAAATCTTCGACGCGAACTTCTGGTGATAGCGAACACCCCCCACAATCGACGACTTCTGCGGCTGATTCCCCCAGCGGGCCACCGTGAACTCGTGCGTGCCGCTCGCCAACGCCGTGAGCGTCCGATTCGGAACATCCCCACCCGCCGCCGTCTTCTCCACACCCTCCCACGAGCCGAGCGTGAACTTGAACTCCACCCGCGTCCCGGTCGGCACGCTGAACGTCCCCGCAAACCGCCCATCCCCCTGCCGTTGAAGCTGCAACCCATCCGCCGCCCACGCCCCAAGGGAATCGACATTCCCCGAAACATGAATCACCTCCGCCTCCGCCATCCCCTTCGGCCCAGCGACGATAAACGTTAGTTCAACCGCATCGTCCGCCTGCAATTGCGCGACTCCGGCAATCGCAAGAACCACAATTCCAAGAGTTAGTCGCATAAGTGACCTTGCCTTTTCAAGCGAACTTGCGCGTGGCCCACTCCACCACAGAAACAAATTGAATTGCTTGCCTCTTCGCGTCATAAACCCAAACGAGTCACGAATAGCCACTCCTGCTTCGAAAGCCCTTCTTTGACCGGGTTGTTTTCGATGTAATCGATTACGCGGGCAACATCTCCTCGATCGTATAGGAAGACCTTGTATGGACGTTTGGACCAGACCGGGTGCCCCGCGCCAACCCCCGCGAAGAGGCGAAGCACGCGTGACGACTCCTCCGCGAGTCTGCGCCACATAATGGTCGCATTGTCACGGTGACGCCGGATACAAAAATGCGCGTGATTCCTGAGAATCACGCACACCCACACCGTGTACCGTTCTTGCCGGATTGTTTCGCCAAATGCGCCGCCAAGGGCTTGCCTCTTCGCGTCATCAAACCAAATAGGGGCGTGTTCGAGAAGCGGTTCCGCCTTGCGGTAGAACCCCTTTAACGTCTCACGCGAGGGCTGCACGCGGCGACGACCGTGATGAACGTCGCCCAGCGCAACCAACTTTTCTTCGCGCACTTCGGTGGAACCGCTGCCCCGTGAGTCATTAGGCAGCCAATGCCCGTACCCGTGCAGAATCAAATGATGCGCGAAAATCACACGCGAATGTGTGAGGCCGCGTTGTTCGCGCTCAACTTGGTCCTTCCGCGCCATTCGCGACTCCTGTGCGCCTCAAGACTCAGGTCTCACGACTTTTTAATGCAATACAAATGCTCCCGACCGCGAAGATACAACTCATCCCCGACCATCGCCGGGCTGGCGTCGAAGCCGTCGTCCAGCTTGTTCGTCGCCGCGACGGTGAACTCGTCGCCATCCTTCAGCACCACCGTGGTGCCGTTGCGGCCGACGATGTACACATGCCCGCCCGCGCCGACCAGCGAGGAGTAAATGCTATCCAGCCCCGAGAGGCGCTGCTTGGTGAAGACCGGCTTTCCGCTCTTGGCATCGAGGCACGTCACCATCGGCTTCGTGTTCTCGAGGAAGTAGAGCCTGCCGTTTAGCAGGGTGGCCGAGGGGACATACGGCGTGTTTTTGTCATACTGCCATGCGATTGTCTCGGTCCCCGTGACGTCGCCCTTGGCCTCTTTGTACTTGATCGCCACGCAGGCCGCCCCGCGGAAGCCGCTGATGGCGATGAGCAGATCGTCGAGCACCATCGGCGAGGGGATGACGCTTTCGGTCATGCCCTTGCAACTCCAGATCTCCTTGCCGGTGGCCAGGTCATACGAGCGAATGGCCCCGGTCGCCGAGACGACGACCTGCGCCTTGCCGTTGGCCTCCACCACCAGCGGCGTGGACCAGTTGGTGTGCTCGTCGCGAGCGACGCGCCACTTTTCCTTGCCGGTCTTCTTGTCGAAGGCCACGATGAAGTCATCGCCCTCGTGATCCCAGTCGATGACGAGCGTGTCGCCATGCAGCGCCGGCGAGCTGCCCTCGCCGAAGCCGTTGCGCGTCTTCATCTTGCCAAGATCGGCCTTCCACTTGACCTTGCCGTCCATGGAAAGGCAATAGACCCCGCGCGAACCGAAAAAGGCGTAGAGGTGCTTACCGTCGGTGACGGGCGAGTTCGACGCCTGCGTAGAATCGTTGTGGCCGGCCTCATGCGGGCGCTCCTCGCAGACCGTGGTGTCCCAGATCGTCTTGCCCGTGGCGCGATCGAGAGCGAGCACTTTGAATTCGTAGAGCTTCGTCGGTGCCGGCCGAGGACCGCGACCACCACCAGGCCCACGCCCGCCGCCGCCACCTTGCCCGCGACCGCGCCGCCGCTCACCCTCGGGCGGCGGCTGATCACCGGGCTGGTTGAATGCGCTCGCCGACGGCGCATCCCCGCCCGGGTTGTCGCGAGGCGGCCGATTGCCGCGTCGTCGCTCACCCTCTTGCGGTTGCGGCGGCGGAGCATCATCCTCGCGCTCCTCAGCCTTCGGCGCATCGGGCGCATCCTTCTGCGTCTCGATCGCGGTCTGAATGTAAATACGATCGCCCCAGATGATCGGCGTCGCATGACCGCGACCCGGAATCGCCACCCTCCACTTAATGTTCTTCTCCTCACTCCACTCCGTCGGCGGATGACACCCCGGCCCCTCACCCGTGGCCAGCGGCCCCCGAAAGGCAGGCCAGTTCTGCGCGCGAAGCGTAGACGACGCGCAGAGGAGGATTAGAGTTGCGTAGATAAGTAAGGACTTTTTCATGTTCCCGGCTCCTTGGACAAGAGGCTCATGTGCGGATGAGGGGCTAATGATAATAGAGATTGCGAATAGGTGAGTAAACGTCTAACAGACAAGGGTCGCGTGGGAGGCTTCTGCGGCGTAATACAACGCGGCCTGAATATCCTCAATCGCCAGCTGCGGGAATTGCTTTAAGAGCGCGTCCTTATCCATATCCGCGAGGCTGGCGACGATCACGGAAACAGCGATTCTCGTTCCCGCGATGCAGGGTTCTCCATGGCGCAGTTGTGGGTCGCACACAATTCGGTTTCGCCACCCATTCTCAGCCACGCCAATGCTCCAAATGGTTCATTATGGCACGCGCTTACAATCCGAGCGAGGCAAGCAACAAAGGTCCAATTGATCCCCTGCGCCAGCGGCAACCGCACCGCTTGCCCAAACACGAGGGAAGAGGCCGCGAGAATCACAATGGCTATGCCAAGTCGTGTGGGTCACAAAAGCACGATGGAATCGCCCTGCGAATTTTCGACAACCAATCTCGGCGCTCACCCACACTCTCGGCGAGCGAATCCACTATCTGTGAATGCTCAAAACACCATACGGCCGCGACAAAGTTCATATCGCCAGGCGCCAAACCTTCAACAAGTTGTTCCCCCAGTTTAGATCGTTGAAGTACTTCGGCCGCTCCCTCCACAAGCTGATCACGCACTTCACGGTCGTCGCAGTTTGGATGCGCCCAATGTCGCATCATCAATTCGACTAACAACTCGGCCTCAAAAGAACCGCAGAAAGCAATAGCTTTGTCGAGCGGGGACATGTTTTGCACCTGCTATCGTTGGATGTTAAATTCGGGTTTCCGCGATCTGATGAATTCAAGCTCAACCGCCCTGCGCGTCCGCTTCGAAGTGCCTGCAGGCAGTACATGGCACTCGATGAATAGTGGCTCGTTCTCATTTTCCCATATCCACCGAGCCAATTGCCGATTGTCAGAATGATCGAGGTGAACACTTAAGCGGACTCGAAGGTTGGCGGCTTCGCCCACATACAATAACTTCGTCGTTGTCTGAAATAAGTAAACACCATTTTCGTCAGGCAATTCACGAATGTTGATACCGGCCGTGGCAAAGCGGCGCACCTCAATTGCGGGGACAGTTCGTGAAGCGGGCTCGGGTTTCAGCCCACTACTTTTTCTGATTGAAAGCGCGGCCCAGCGATATTGAAGCGGTGAAAAGCCGGGCGCGATTTCCTGGGCCAGGCGATCAAATTCCGCGACCCGTTTTGGATCACAGAGTATGTCGTCCAGCGTCACGCCATCCCGTCGTTCCAAAAGCCGGACAGCGATTTCGGCCGCAAACTGATATTGGTCCTGGTTCGCGAAAGTGGTTCGCTGCGATTTGATCCCCTGAAGAAGACCGGCTTTGCGGATATTGAGGAGCACGCGATTTCGCTCTCGATCGGGTGCCGAAACCCCCAGGCGTTCGCATTCGACGAGAAAGGCGGCGTTTAACTCCGAATCGGCGACAACACGATCCGGGGGCCAATTATTGCGAACAGCAAGAAATGCTCGGCGGATCAACTCCCGGTCCTGTGAGGTAATTCTCGGGATCATGGCCCTGTTTAAGCGACCTTTTCCGGTCGCTTGATATTTCCAATTGGGTGAAGCCTTTCCACCAGTCCAAACCTGCGCGCAGCAGCAAACTCAGTACGCTTGAAGCCCAGTGGATTGAGTATCTGATACGCGAGTCGTACGTGCCTCGACGAAAAGTTCTTAACCCCGAGTTCTGATGCCGCCGCTTCTACTCGTAATGGGTCTAGAAAAGTGCAAAGTCGAAGATTCGCGGCCAAGCCGACAAATAGCGGCTGGTCATCATGCGATAACACGTAGTGCGCTTGCGCCGAAGGCAGAATCGCATTTGCGCCGAGGGGGGTCATTCGGGAAAGTCGGCTCCCGACACGACCGCGAATTCGGTCGCCTTTCGCCACCATCTTGCGAACCGCCAAAGCGGCCCATCGATATTCAAACACAGAACGGTTCGGCGATATTCGACGAGCGATCTTGTCAAATAGCGCCGAGAGCTCAGGGTCGCAAATGATCTCGTCTAGCGAACTCCCCTTCAAGTTCTCAACGGTTTTCCATGCAACTTCACTTGCATAGACAAAGGAATCCATCTCTGCCACACGCATGCAAGTTCGTCGTGAGGTATCAATGGCGGCAAGAGCGCCCTTCTTCCGTAAATTAAGCAGCGCCCGATTCCATTCGGCAACATCACCCGGTATCCCGCGCTTCGTGCAAATTGCGAGAAACCTCTCGTTTAGTTCCGGGTCAGCAACTACGCGATCTGCAGAGTAGCCATCGTGAGAGGCGATAAAAGCCTCGGCAATTGCGGTACTCAATTCACGGCTCGGAACGGCCGCTTGCCCACAGGTTACTTTTTCGTGGGCGGCCGGAGCACTGCAAATGAGTCTGTCAGAGACATTCCATTTCTCAATCGAAGCCGACTTCTGTTGAGATGTAACCAACCGCCGCCCGGACTTTGTTGTTGGAGAACTCAATTCTGGATTTTCCGGGCCGACAAGTGGATCGCCGATGTTCGTCGCTGCGAGCCTCTCCTCAATTTTTATTGCGTAGCTCTTCGACAACTCGAACCCGACGAAGCGGCGCCCAAGTTTTTTTGCCACAGCAAGAGTCGTGCCGCTTCCTCCGAACGGATCCAAGACCACATCTCCTTCATTGGAGCTTGCTCGAATGATTCGCCCGAGGAGCTGTTCCGGCATTTGGCAACCATGCCACCCGCGCCGCTCGGCAAACGTTCCGGCAACTCGGGCGAAATACCATGTGTCGCTATGAGGAGGGAAGCGATCGGGAATGTCTTGCGGGCGTAATACGAATCCGTTGGCCAGGGGCGTGTCCTTGGGCAATTCGGCTGGCACCATCCATGTGTCGTCCGGCATTCGGCCTCCGGCAGCCGCCCGCTTGTCCCCATACACCAGTTGCCGGGCAGAGGGAACGCGAATCTCAGAGGCATTAAACGTAAATCGCCGGGGGTCTTTCACGAATTGAAACAAGTGCGCGTGGCTGCGGGTGAATTTCTGGTTGCAGTGCACGCCGAAGGTGTAAAACCAGATCACCCAGCTTCGACAATGGAAACCTAAGTCGCCCGTGCAGAGTACTTTTAGCTCCGCCGCGTACTCGTCGCCGATAGCCAGCCAGAAAGTGCCCGTGGCCTTTAACGCGTGCCGAACACCCTCGATCCATTGTTTTGACCATGTCAAATAATCGCATACGCTGCGGCGATCATCATAAACGTCATAGTCGTAGCCAATATTGAACGGGGGGTCGGCAAAAACCAGGTCGATTGATCCGGCCGGAAGAGAATAGAGCCCTTTGACGCAATCGACGTTGTGAATGCGACCTAACTGTGTTTCCATTGCTGACTCGCGCTGTCTGGAGCGACGGCCTAGATTACATTGCCGGCCCGCATGGATTATTGACGCGTTCCCGGAAAAATGTCAACCGACTAATCCCCGAACTTAATCCCCTGCGCCAGCGGCAACTGCGTCGTGTAGTTGATCGTGTTCGTCTGCCGGCGCATGTAGGCCTTCCAACTGTCGGAGCCGCTCTCGCGGCCGCCGCCCGTTTCCTTTTCGCCGCCGAAGGCCCCGCCGATCTCGGCGCCGCTGGTGCCGATGTTCACGTTGGCAATGCCGCAGTCGCTGCCCGCCGCCGAGAGGAACTGCTCAGCCTCCAGCAGGTTTCGCGTGAAGATCGCGCCCGAGAGGCCCTGCGGCACGCCGTTGTGCTTCGCAATGGCGTCGTTCAGCGTCTTGTATCCAATGACATAAAGAATCGGCGCGAAAGTTTCCTCCTGCACGATCTTGTACTCGTTCTCCGCGAACGCGATGACCGGCGAGACATAACAGCCGCCCGCATAGGCATCGCCCGACAGCACATCGCCGCCGCAGAGGATTTGCCCCCCCTCTTCCTTGAGCTTCTTGAGCGCGTTCATCATGTCGTTGACCGCGCCGGTGTCGATGAGCGGCCCCATGAGCGTCCCTTCGCTCAGCGGGTTGCCGATCTTCACCTGCTTGTAAGCCGCGATAAGGCGATCCGTCAGCGTCTTCTTAATGCTCTCATGCACGATGATGCGCCGCGTGCTCGTGCAACGCTGGCCGGCCGTGCCCACGGAGCCAAAGACAATCGCCCGCACAGCGAGGTCAAGGTCGGCCTCGGGTGTCACAATGATGGCATTGTTTCCGCCCAGCTCCAGAATCGTCCGCCCCAGCCGCTTGCCGACAACCTCGCCGATGCGATAGCCCATGCGGCACGAACCTGTGGCCGATACCAGCGGAATGCGCCGGTCGTTGATCAGCATCTCGCCGATGGTCGAACCCTTGCCGATGATCAGGCTGAAAATCGCCGGGTCAACGCCGAAATCCCGGCAGACGCGCTCGGCGATCTTCGTGACGGCCACAGCGGTCAGAGGCGTCTTGCTCGACGGCTTCCACAACGACACATCGCCACAGACCGCGGCCAGCGCCGAGTTCCACGCCCAGACGGCCACCGGAAAGTTGAACGCGCTGATGATGCCGACGACGCCAAGCGGATGCCACTGCTCGTACATGCGATGGCCGGGGCGCTCGGAATGCATCGAGAGTCCGTACAGTTGTCGCGAAAGGCCGCACGCAAAGTCGCAGATGTCGATCATCTCCTGCACTTCGCCTTCTCCCTCGGCGCGAATCTTGCCCATCTCCATGGTGACAAGCGCGCCAAGCTCAGCCTTCAACTCTCGCAGCGCATTGCCGAGCTGGCGGACAAGTTCGCCGCGCTTCGGCGCAGGCGTGGTCCGCCATGTTTCAAACGCCTTCACGCCGGCGGCCAGGACCTGCTCGTATTCAGCGGGCGTGGCCTGCATGACGGCGGCGATCGGTTTGCCGTCGATGGGCGAGATGGATTCGAGTTTTGAGTCCGAGCCGAACCAGCGACCATTGAAGGCCCCGGGGTTGACAGGTTCGATGCCGAGTTTCTTCAGAACGTCGTTCATGGCGTCCTCGCGGTTGGAGTTCACGGGTTAATCGTTGTGCCAATTATAAAGCCCCGGACAGTTCGTGCCCGGGGCTTTGGCGTGTTTCACAATTTGAGTCGAAAGCGAGCGATTAAGCGCCCTTGGGTGGCGGCGGCTTCTTCATCGGGGTCTTGGGGGCAACCGCCTTCTTTTCTTCCTTGTGCTCAGGGCCGATGAGCATCATCGAGGCGGTGGAGAAGTCGAGTTCAGCAGCGACCTTGTCGCCCACTCCCTTACCCTTGATGTCGAAATCAGCGAGCGCGATCTTGAATTTTCCGGCACGAATGCCAAGCCCTTCGTGCGGCGCCTCGCCCTTCTTCGGCGTGCCGGCCGTTTCGAGATAGGCCAGCGTGACCGGAATCTTCATTTCCTTCTCTTTGCCGTTGATGGCCATCTTGCCGACGAGATCAGCCTTGATGCTCTTGATCGGCTTGTCCTTGGCCGAGAGATTCTCAATGCCGGTAACGGTAAAGACAATCTGCGGGTGACTCTTCGCATCGACCCACGGAGCGCTCATCATGTGCTCGTTGCGCATCTTGTTGCCGGTGTCGACGTCTTTCCAGTCGATGGTGAACTTGCCCTCGATGGCGTCCATCTTGCGCGGGTTGAAGTCGAGCGAGCCTTCGATCTTCGTGACCTTGCCTTCGATGGTCTCCTTGGGAGCCTTCGACTCGAACTTGATGACGTTGCGCTTGCTCTTGGCGTCAATCTCGAAGTGCGCCTTCTCATCGGGCCCCATGCCGAAGACGATTGGATCCTTCGGCTTGGCCGCCGGATCATTCTTCTTGTTTTGATCTTCCTTGCTTTCGTTCGCCTTCTTCTTCGCGCCGCCGAGGCTCGGCTGCGCGGTGACGGCGTTCCACGATGCAAGGCTGGCCGCGGTCAACAGTGCGACCGAAAGGCACAAACGGCGATTAAGAGATGTCATGGGTTATCCTTAGAATCTGGCTCGAGTCTATCCTGCTCACCGGGGTCAGGCGGGGCCGCCCCTTCAGTAGACATCATACCGTCGGCGGCGTTGGCGGGAAAACGGCGGCACGACGCCGGCGACGGACCTTCACCCCCCACAAAATAGCCAGAATCCCCCCACCGGCAAGGATAAAGGGGCCTGTCGCATCGGCAAAACCGAGGACAAACAAGGGTTTGTCGACAGGCATGGTGGGTGATTCTCCTCCCTCGCGAAGGGCTGAATCGAATGCCGCATCCCCCGCGGAGCTTGCCGGGACTTCCTCGTCAACACTAATTTGTGTGGCCGTCAGCATGTAATGCTGTCGGCCGCTGATGACGGTGGCGCGGTGGCCGGTGTACAGGCTCGTGGCGATCATGGCGATTGCCACAAAGCCGTAGAGGATGGTCGCGACGCGAAGTTTGCTCACTTCGTCACTCGTCGCAGCGCCTCGCGCATCTTGGCAGTCACATCGCCGATGACATCAGCCTTCACATCGAGCACCGGCCGCAACCGAATCGACCGCTCGCCGCAGCGAATGACCAGCAGCCCCGCATCCCAACAAGCCTTCCAGAATGCGTTGCGCATCTCCGCATTGGGCAGGCTGAAGGCGAGCATCAGGCCGCGCCCGCGCACACCGGTGATGACCGGCTCCTCCGCGGCAAGGTTCTGCAACTGCGCAAGGAATCGATCGCCCATGACGCGGGCGTTCTCGACGAGATTCTCGTGCTCAATGATGTTCAGGTAATGCGTGGAGCGCACCATGTCCGTCAGGTTGCCGCCCCACGTGCTGTTGATGCGGCTCGATTTTCGGAACACATTCTCAGGCACCTGATCGAACTTCGCGCTTGCCGCCATGATCCCGCAGACCTGCGCCTTCTTGCCAAACGCAACGACATCGGGCAACACGTCGAAATGCTGGAAGCACCAGTTGCGACCGGTCAGGCCCATGCCGCACTGCACCTCGTCAAAGATCAGGATCATCTCATTCTGGTCGCAGATGCGTCGCAGCGTCTGGAACCACTCCTTGCGAAAATGGCGGTCGCCGCCTTCACCCTGCACCGGCTCGATAATGATCGCGCAGATGCGATGCGGCCGCGCCTGAATCGCCGCGAGGATTTCAGCCTCAGCCTGCTTCTCATCGGTGATCGCACGCTGCGTACGCTGCGGCTCGGGCAGTTCCGACTCAATGGCCGGCGCGCTCACACGGGGCCAGTCGTACTTGGCGAAGAACTTCACCTTGTTCGGGTCGGTGTTGGTCAGCGACATGGTGTAGCCGGTGCGGCCGTGAAAGGCGTTGCGAAAGTGCAGGACGTCCGTGCCCATCTCCACCGGTTGGGAACCGGTGCCACAGTGGCCGGCGGCGATGTTCTTCTGCACCTTCCAGTCCATCGCGGCCTTCAATGCGTTTTCCACCGCGAGTGCGCCGCCTTCAATAAAGAAGAGTCGGTCAAGCTGCGGCACGCCGACCACGCGGGCAAAGGCCTGCACGAAGCGGGCATACTGAAGCGTATACACGTCGGAGTTGGCGACTTTTGTCAGCGCGGCGTCGAGAATATCCTCGCGCACCTCGGGCTGATCGAAATACGGATGGTTGAATCCGATCGGCATGGAAGCATAAAAGCTGTACATGTCGATGAATTCGCGATCGCGGGCCGCGTCGTAGAAACGGCTGCCGTGGCTGCGAGCGACATCCACGACCATCTCGAAGCCATCAACAAGGATGTGCTTCTTGAGTTCAACGAGGGCGTCGCGGGCGGAAATGTCGGTTGAGGCGGTCTTGTTCATGTCTGATTCCTTCCGGAAAACCGGGATCTTCTTTGCAAATCCGGCGCGTGGTGGATGTCAAAATCGGCGCGCGAAAAAACGCGCGGATCGACAAGGGGAAGCGATTCAAAATTGCGGGGTCACACGTTGAAGACGGTGGACATGAACGCGGAGCAGCCGATGGAGCGATTCGGCAGGCACGGAGTGCCGTCGATCTCGGGCTGAGTGATCGCAAGTTGCTCGATCATGGACCTGCTCCAATGACACGCTGCGTACATCGTATTTTAGATATCGGCGAATGGCCGGTCAAACCGGGTTTCGGACCGAGCCGCGCGCGTCAGCAAGCGGGTTCTGGATTTCGGTACTGGTATTGTTTCGCGTGGCACGGGCATCTTGCCCGTGCGTTTCACGGCTTTTCCAAGTGCTGATTTGCCAAACTGTACCAGTACCTGGATTTCGATGCAGGGAAACCCGCTTCTTACGGTCGTGCCTCGGATAATGATCCCAATTGATAACACTACTGCAAACCGTCCCGCCAACCGGGCCGAAAGTCCGAAGAATTATCGCCCGCCGGTGAATCCCGACGCCGTGTGACTCATTACAATCCCGCCCGGAGTGTTATGGCACAGTTAAGCCATCAAGACGTCGTGTATTTCCTGCTCACCGTCGCGGTGATCCTCGGGGCCGCGCGGCTATTGGGCGAGCTGGCAAGGCACTTTCGTCAACCCGCCATCCTCGGCGAGCTGGTCGCGGGCATCCTGCTGGGTCCGACGCTCGTGGGCCGAATCTTCCCAGACGCCGGGGCGGTGCTCTTTCCCGCGGAAGGCCCGCGTGCGTTGGCGTTCGACGGCCTGCGCACCGTGGCGATCACCCTTTTCATGCTCGTCGCCGGGCTGGAAGTCGACCTCAACACTATTCGCCGACAGGGCCGAACAGCGTCGGTGGTCAGCGTGCTGGGGATGGTGTTTCCATTCGTAACAGGTTTCGCCGCTGGCTGGTTCGCGCCGGGCCTTCTCGGAAAGGAACCGCACGGCGACCACTTCATCTTCGCCGCGTTCATCGCCACGGCCATGTCCATCTCGGCATTGCCGGTGATCGCTCGCACGCTGATGGATCTGAATCTCTATCGCAGCGACATGGGCATGGTGGTCATTGCCGCGGCGATCTTCGATGACCTTGTCGGCTGGCTGGTGTTTGCCGTGCTGCTCGGCTCGATCGGCGCTGCACACGGCGACTCGCACGGACCGGCATCGACGATCTGGATGACGCTGGCCTATGTACTGTTCATGCTGACCGCGGGCCGATGGCTGATTCATCGCAGCATGCCCTGGGTCCATGCCCACACGAGTTGGCCGGGCGGATTCCTGGGGACCGCGTTCGTACTGGCGCTGGTCGGCGCGGCCTGCACAACGTGGATCGGCATTCATCCGATCTTTGGCTCGTTCCTCGTCGGCATCGCCCTGGGCGATTCGTCACACGTCCGCGAGCACACGAAAAAAGTCATCAGCCAGTTCGTCTCGTTCTTTTTCGCACCGCTGTTCTTTGCAAGCATCGGGCTTCGCGTCGATTTCGTCGCGTCGTTCGACCTGACCATCGTGTCGGCCGTCATGGTGATTGCCGTCATCGGGAAAGTGCTCGGTTGCGGACTCGGCGCGCGATGGGCCGGCATCGCCCGGCGCGAGGCGTGGAGCATCGGCTTTTGTCTCAACGCCCGCGGGGCGATGGAGATCATCGTCGGCCTGATCGCGTTGCAGGCCGGGCTGATCGGGCGAAGGCTGTTTGTCGCCCTCGTCGTGATGGCGCTGGTGACATCCGCCTTTAGCGGCCCACTGGTGACGCGCATTCTGCGCAAGCAACGACAGCGCCGGCTCGTCGAGTTCCTTTCGCCGCGATCGTTCATCAACCCCCTGCGCGCCGCCGACCGCTACGAGGCCATTCAACAACTCTGCGCCGCGGCCGCCGTCTCCGCGAAAGTGGACGCCCGCACCATCGAAGAGGCCGTGTGGACACGCGAGAAGATGATGCCGACCGGCATGGGCAAGGGTGTCGCCGTGCCCCACGCGAGGATTGAGGGCCTTGCCGGTCCAATCGTTGCCGTCGGCCTGTCGCGCGGCGGCGTGGATTTCGACGCCCCCGACGGCCAGCCGGCCAATGTCGTTTGCCTCATCATCACCCCCAAGGAAGACGACGGCGCCCAGTTGTCACTCCTCGCCGACGTGGCCCGCACCTTCGGCCCCGAACACGTTCGCGGCCAAGTCATGCAAGTAGGCGGTTACACCGACTTCCTCGCCGTGCTAAACACGCAGACGGCGTAATCCGCACATCTACTTTGATTGCGCAGGCGAAAGCACGCGCGCCCGTCAGCGTCGTCTCCCACTCGTCCCCGACCCTTTTCGAATCAGAGAGCGCGGCCCCAAAACAAACTCGTCGTAACTCGCGCATCCGTGGCACGTTACCGAGGCCCCGAGCCAAAACGTCCGCGCAGGCCATCGTCAACCGATGGGGCGGTAGTTTCGAAGCGGTTAATAGGAAAAAGCTCCCCGAGATTTTGGCATTTTCGAACACCAAAACAGAGAGCGCAATTTGGACGCCGCGCATCCGAGTTAGATGTTAACCAGAGAGCGCGGATTTTGGAAGTTCGGTCGGTGGGGCTGTTAACCAGAGAGCGCCGAGAAATGCGAAATCGCTTATTGCGGGGTTGCTCGAGGCTTATCGTCGCCTACGAGTCGGGCGGCTGACGACGGCAATTGTGACGACTCCCAAAAAGGCAGCGGACCCCGGCTCTGGAACAAAGGTGACGAAGAGCGGCTTATCCTGAAAGGTCGTCGGGAAAAGCTGCGGGGGGGAGAGGTTGAGGTCGGTGGTGAAGATTCGGCCTCGAGTGGAAGTGGCGATTACGGTGCCATCAGGGGCGATATCAATGTCGGAGAGAAGGCATCGGGTCGGCGCCAGGCCGCAGACATTGACGCGGCTTATCAAGGTGGCGTTCGGGGCCCATCGTTCAATATCGCCATTAGGATCGGCTAGATAGAAATCTCCCGTGGCACTTACCGCGATAGACCGGTGTTCATCCTCCAGACCGAAGAACACATGGCGGATGTGCGTTAAGGTAACCGGGTCGTACACTTCTACTGACCTGCCGCTCGACGATCCGCCGGGATACTGCACATAAAGAAGACCATCGAGCCCCATGTTCAGGTCAATGGGTTCAATAGTGTCGGCAAATCGCTCCGACGTGCCATTCACGAGATCGAAACGGACAACGCCCATGAGTCGATCATCGCCGCTGCCAGTGTCGTTGTCGGTCGCGAAAATGTACTGTCCAATTGTGGCGATCCCACCGTAGGTGGTGTTAGCAATTGTTGTCCACCCAGGGTGATCGCGATGGGACCACGTCAATGACATCGGATTAAGCGTACTAAGAAACGGATCAAATGTTCCGTTATAGACGTGTGCTAGGCCGTCCGGTGTTACCACCACATCCCGAGGAATCTCGCTGGTCGGTAATGGCGAAAGTGGAGTGGGAATGGTGAATGACTGGACAAACTGCCCAGCGCGCGTGTATTCAGATAACGTTCTAGGCTGGAAAGGCTGGCCAGTGGAGATGAGGATGTTGCCGGGGTTGAGCATACCGGCGTGGGCGGCCTCAGGGGCGAGCCAGACACTTCTGGCAGCCATTAATAGGACGGCAAAGCAGCGAAGCTCGTCACGAACACTGTAATGCGATGCCATTTTCCCTTCGCTTTGTCGCGGTACTAGACGATTTCCCCAATGGTCGATCACGTACCGTCGTCCTGACTATTTATTATACCGCGTGGAATGGTGAAATGCTGTACTGCGGCAGCAAAAACGGGAAATTTAGTGTTCCATCGGCGGCAGTCCTGTTCTTTCCATGCTTAGCGACCACTGGGCCGAGATACTGAATGAACCGTTATTGCCCCCTGGCAGCCTTCCGATTCCGCCCTGCTTTAGTTATGGCTTAAGCGGAAACATCCAATGCCGCAATCCGAAGGTATCATTAGTGTAAAAACGATATGCCATAAGCAACAGCAGCCAATGCGATGGAAATATTGCCAGTTTTATAAAACTCTTTGAGGCGATAGAATGCATTATACCCCAAAAAACAATCGGGATTTGAACTGCCAAAAAACACAATCCGGCCAAAGAAAGAACAATATGTGCTTCATACCTGCCATCGATCACAAGGCAAATAGTCACTGCTATACTGAGGGTGTCCACCAGTAGCAAGAAATGTAATGGTTGCCATTTGTCTTTCACAGGTATTCCGTCAGATTCTGACACCGGCTGTCCTTGCTGCCCTACGCATACGAATAAACGAATCGCTCGTATCACGATACGCACCAACATCGGCATGTTCGGACTTCGTCCCGTCGTATCGAGTGATTGGTGTTTGCGGATTGATGTTCGCCGTGGGAAACAGATTTTGGTAACCACTATGATCCGTCTTCACCAGATGAGTTATGGCACCCACATTTGGGGGGGCGGTCATGAACTGGTCAGGAATTTTTAGGCTCATATCGACTGCATCAAATAACCCCAGCCAATTGACATCTACAGGGGTATTGGTGCCACAATTCGGACACCCAATCATAGCGAGTTCGTGGGCGACCCAAGTTGCAATTGCGGCACCACGACTCCATCCAACGAGATTGATTTTGACTGTGCGCCCTAAATCTCTTGCCGAACGCACATCTGCGCAAATGTCCAACATTACACGAAATTGAATAAGGTCGGCATAAAAAGGGGGCATTCAACTTTTCCAGTCCCTTCCCGACAAACGCACTCCTGCCGGCTCATCCAAACGTTAGAATAACGAGCTCTCCACGCGCTTCCAAATCCCACCATCCACGCGACCGACGTCACGCCCCAAACACAAAACGACGCGATGTCTTCGACCATTCCACCACGGCCACCGGCTCGCCCTGCAAAACCCGCACCCGCCGCGACGCCAACCCTCACCCACCAAACGACTTATCGAAAAAATCACACCCGACTGAAACACCGAGCATCTATGAAGCGATGCGAGTCAAGGTGGACGTTCCGGGTTTGTGGGGAAGCATCTTCCGAACAGTCCCGTCGCCGTCGGCATCGGTCGAATCTGCCCATCTCAGCCGCTGCCGCTGCGGGGGTGCTTCCGCACAGTT
>JACRIM010000024.1 GCA_016235815.1 Planctomycetota bacterium | reverse complement strand
GACTCTTCCCCCCCAATCCCTTTGTGCGTTTTTCGCGAGGTAAAACGGTTTTTTGCGCTTTTTTGTGGGGGGTGCTTTTTTTCACCCCAATCGTCGCAAAGCGACCACTTCCTCCCCTTCGTGCCGCAGTTTACCCGCCGCAGCTGTTGCCTATGTGCCGCAGTTTACCCGCCGTGGCGGGTGCCTCAGTGCCTCTGTGCCTCTGCGCCTCAGTGCCTCTGTGCCTTCTTCTGTTCCCAGTTCCCTCTTCCCTCAAGCCTCAGGTCTCAGGTCTCAGGACTCAGGTCTCATGCCTCATGCCTCATGCCTCAAGACTCAAGCCTCAAGACTCAGGCCTCAGGCCTCAAGACTTCTTGCGGCCATTTGCACTTTTTTGCGGGGGATATTTGATTGAGAGAGGATCGCGCGGTGGCGATGAAACCACTTCCCCCACTTGGCCCCTCGAACCCTCGGCCCCTCGGCCCCTACTTCTGATCGCTCACCGACGAATCGATCTTGCGCGGCGCATCCGGCTTCACTTCCGTGCTGGCCTGGCTGATCTCGTCCGTCGTCTCCTTCAGACCCTTCTTGAATTCGACGATCCCCCGGCCCAGCGAACGGCCCACTTCCGGCAGACGCTTGCCGAAGAGCAGAAGCGCCACCGCCCCAATGGCAACCCATTCGAACATGCCGATGTTCTGAATAAACGCGAGCATGGGGGTCGTTGCGATCATCGAACTGCTCCAGGTGCGCCGGCGCGCTTAATCAGACTATATCGTCGCCAGCCCCAATTGCCCAGTGCAATCCACCCGCCGGCGCCGCCATGGGTCGCCCGAACCCGCCATTTTTGCCGATAAACACGCAGTCCCGCGATTATCGGCGACACCACCATGTGCGGCATTGCAGGCATCATCTCCACCGACCCGCTCGGCGAGGCCGACCATTCCCTCCTCCGCGAGATGACCGCGCGCCTCGCCCATCGCGGACCCGACGGCTCCGGCTTTCACCTCGGCCGCCATGCCCTGCTCGGCCACCGGCGTCTGGCCATCATCGACCTCCACGGCGGCGGCCAGCCCATCGCCAACGAGCGCGCCACCGTCCACGCCGTCGCCAACGGCGAGTTCTACAACTTCCTGGAACTCCGCGAATCCCTGCAACACAAGGGCCACCACTTTCGCACGGCCGGCGACAGCGAATGCCTCGTCCACCTGTTCGAGGAGCACGGCGAATCCTGCGTAGACCACGTCAGCGGCATGTTCGCTTTCGCCCTGTGGGACGACACGACGCGCACCGCGCTCCTCGCCCGCGATCGCCTCGGCGTCAAACCGCTCTACTACCACCACGACGGATCGCGGCTCATCTTCGGCTCCGAGTTGAAAGCCATCCTCGCGTCGCCGCGCGCGCCCCGCGAGATCGACCGTACCGCCCTCATCGACTACCTCACCTTCGGCTACATCCCAGCCCCCAAGACCATCTTCAAGGGCATCTGCAAACTCCCGCCCGCCACGATGCTGACCTGCCGCGACGGCCGCATCACGATTCGACAGTACTGGGACCTGCACGTCGGCGAGCCGCTGCAAGGCAGCGCCGAGTCCGTCGCCGAACAGGTCTGGCACGGCCTCCGCGACGCCACGCGCAGACGCATGGTCGCCGATGTCCCCGTTGGCGCGTTCCTCAGCGCCGGCATCGACTCCGCCGCCGTCGTCGCCGCCATGGCGTCACTCGCGCGAAGTCCCATCGACAGCGTCACCTGCGGCTTCGACGAGGCGAACTTCGACGAACGCACTGCCGCCGCCGCGACCGCCGCGAAACTCGGCACGCGCCACCACGAACTGCTCGCCTCGCTCGACACCGATGACATCGCGGAAACACTCTGCCGCCACTTCGACGAACCATTCGCCGACGCCTCCGCGATCCCGACGTATTTTCTCTCGCGCGAGACACGCCGACTCGTCACCGTCGCCCTCTCCGGCGATGGCGGCGACGAAGTCTGTGCCGGCTATCGTCGTTATCGATTCGATGCCGCTGAACACCGCGTTCGTCGCCTGATTCCCAACGCAATTCGACGCGGACTCCTCGGCCCGCTCGGCGCGGTCTATCCGGCCGGCCACGCGCTGCCGCGCCCGCTCCGCGCCGGCGCGACGCTTCGCAATCTCGCCGTCGACGACGCCACCGGCCACGGCCAGAGCATCGCCACCATGGACGCCGCCGACGTCAATCGATTGCTCGCCGGATCGACCGGCGACTACGACTCGCTCCATCGCGTGCGCGAGCTATACCACCACTGCGATGCGGCCGACCACGTTTCGAAGTGCCAGTACATTGACATCCGTCTCGGCCTCGCCGATGGCATCCTGACAAAAGTTGATCGTGCCAGCATGGCCCACGCACTCGAAGTGCGATCGCCGATGCTTGATTACCAATGGATCGAATTGGCCTGGCGCGTGCCGCCGACGATGCGCCTCGCTCGCGGCGTCGGCAAGCGCATCCTTCGCAAAATCGTTGAGCGCAAGGTGGATGCCGACGCTGCTCACCGACCCAAGACCGGTTTCGAAGTGCCGCTCGACGCCTGGTTCCGCGGGCCGCTCGCCGGGCGATTCGAGGACACGCTGTCCTCGCCCTCCTCTGCCATCAACGTTTGGCTGGATCAAACCGAAGTCCGTCGGCTGTGGAACGAGCACCAAGCGGCTCATCGCAATCACGGCCCGACGCTCTGGAAGATTGTCATGCTCGATGCATGGGCACGGATGTATCTTCGCTCAAATACGCCGCACAACCCGCCAATGCGTCTGCCAACAAAGCCCGTCACCACGGTGGAGGCATAGCGTGTATCCCGCGCTGGTTCGCCACCTGCTCATCCCCCTTCACGAACGCATCATGGGCCGGCCCACGCTCTCCATGCTTCGCGAAATGGAGCGCACACAGTGGTGGTCGCGCGATCAACTCGCCACACTCCAACAGTCGAAACTGCGCCGCCTTCTCTCTCACGCCCACACTCGATGCCCCTTCCATCGGGATCGCATCGACGCTGCCTGCATCGATCCGCGCAGTGCGACAGTCAACGACCTTTCCCGACTCCCGCTCCTCACCAAGTCCGACATCGCCGACCATCGCGAACGGCTTATCGACAAATCGGCGCCCGGCCTACGCGATGCCACCACCGGCGGCTCCACCGGTGCGCCGCTCGCCTTCACCACCGACCGCGCCCGCCAGGCCGCCGATCAGGCCGCGCGCGCCCGCAGTCGACGATGGTTCGGCGTCAATCTCGGCGACCGCGAACTCTACCTCTGGGGTTCCCCCATCGAGCAGTCCGCCGGCGACTCCCTGAAATCGCTTCGGGATCACCTCACGAACCAACGCCTGCTTAATGCGTTCCAACTAACGCCCAAGGCCATGACCAGGTACCTCGCCATCCTCAAGGATTACGATCCGGTTCACATCTTCGGGTATCCCAGCAGCCTCTCGCGCCTCGTGCGCTTCGCGCTCGATGCGGGCCACCCCATTCGCACTCGCAAACTCCGCGCCGTCTTCACTACGGGCGAACTCCTCGCGCCGGCCGATCGTGCGATCCTCGAAGAACACTTCAACGTCCCCGTCGCCGACGGATACGGCAGTCGCGAAGGCGGATTCATCGCCCACCAGTGTCCCTACGGTGCGTATCACGTCACCATGGAAAGCCTCATTGTCGAGTTGATCGACCATGCCGGAAAACCCGTTAGGACCGGAGAAGTCGGCGAGATCGTCATCACGCATCTTGATGCTCTGGGGATGCCGTTCATCCGCTATCGCACCGGCGATCTGGCACGCAGCGCAAACAATTCATGCCCCTGCGGTCGAAAGCTGGATACGCTAAAAATGATGGAAGGTCGACGCACCGATCTGCTCCGCCGCGCCGATGGTGGTCATGCCCACGCATTGTCGGTGATTTATGTTTTGAGAAACGAACCCGCCGTCGCCGAATTCAAGGTCACTCAGCATTCGGGACTCGATCTCGATGTTGAGATCGTCCCTCGCGGATCAATGGGCGCCGAACATCAGTCGCGAATCAGCAGTCTCATCTCAGGCCAGCTCGGGGGCGCCGCTGTTCGGCTGCACCTCAGGGATTCGATTGCTCCTGATCCATCGGGGAAGCACCGGCATGTTGTGAGCGAGGCGCACGGACTGTGAGCGGCTCGTATGTCGGGCCATCGACCAGCTGTGATGTGAGAGTGTCTTGCACTTGCACCACGCTGACGGATCGCCGGAAGTCTTGTGCCCAGCGCGCGGCCACCGCGCCGCCGAACCCGCCAACACCCGCGAGCAGTACATGCGTGATGTCAATGTGCCGGGTCGGCATCCAGATATGAAGGGCCTCCATCGCCGCGGCCATCGCAAAAACCGTGGCGACAATGTATGTCGTCTGTCGCCGCCATGTGGATTGCGTCAGTCTGAATGCAACGAAAGCCAACGCCGCCCCAACCGCTCCAAATCGAAGCAGATCCGTCGAGATATTGAGGATGGCCGTATTGGCCCGCTGTCCAAGGCTCCCAAGAAACGGAACCACGCTCCCCCGCGCCTCCAACGCATCCGGCGCACGAACCGTCAAATCGAACTCAAATGGCGCAAGACCGTATCCCATCGTCAAACCGCAAACGACGATAACGACGGTCGCGGTAACCGGTGTCGGCCATGCGAACACCATCGATGCCAGGCGCCCTTCCGCCGCGCGCCGGCGTTGTGTTTGCAGAACATAGGCGCCAATGAAGGTGCCGATGCCCCACCCGACGATCGCGCAGGTCAGTGTGGCGGTATCGAGGCCATACGAAATAAGAAAAATTCGAATCAGCGTCACAGTTCCCGCCACGCCGACCACACAAATCCCGGCGGACGCCGTTGAACTCGTTGTTGAGAATCCAGCGCGGCCAAGCCCCACCACCAAGAGCGCTGCAACCCCGGCGTACAAAACCACATCCACGCAACGATCCAGCGCATACTCCCATCGCATCCGCGACAGATCGCCAAACGATCGCCGACCCCTGAGTAGATCCTGTTCCAACTGTGCCGGCATACGCTCCCACCGCGAGATCGGCGAAACATCGCCATGCTGGATCGCGTATTTTACTGACTGACGAATATCGGGCGCCAAGTCGTACGGCCGCAACTGCACGGCCAGCACGAAACACGCAAACGCATAGCCAACACCCAACCACCAATTTCGCGCTGCCGCCGCGCGCATCCGCCGGATCACTTGTCGCACCGCGCCCTCGCAGATGAGCGCGCACGAAACGCCCAACCCGGCGCCGAGGCTGTTCGACACTACATCAATCCAGGATGGAACGCGCAAATAGTCGTAGATCTGCCCCTGCTCGATCAGGAAACTCATGACCACCGCCGCCACCGTGCTCAGCAGCGCCGACGCCACGCGCCCCTGCATTCGTCGTCGCGCGACGAAATACAATCCCGCACCCACCGGCCCATACGCGCCGATGTTGAATACGATGTCCCCGATGCTGATCGGCCGGACATAAAGACCCAGTCGCGGATCCCCCAGCCCCTTTCGCAGAACATGGCCGAACTCGAACGGCAGAAAGCAGCAATAGACAATGAGCATGACATACGCGGCCACCAGCATCTCCGGCAACCGGCGATGCACCGCGTTGATGATCGGCTCCGTCGAAATGGCCGACGAGGATGGCTCGACATTGGATTCGTACTCGGTCACGACCCGTTCCCCCCGCGTGAGCCGGGCGCTTCCATCAATCGCCATCGCGGATTACGGGGATAGATCGGCCGATCCGTCTGCCACGGGTTGGGCTGCGTCGTCGGTTCAAATCCGTCGCGTCGAGCCATGTCCCAAATGGAATAGCGTACGAACTGCCGCAGGTCGGCCTCGGCCCGGAACTCCGCCTCGGATATCCAGTGCCTCTTCATTTTCTCGTAGTCATCATCATCTTCTTCGACGTCGGCACTTTTCGGATCATCCCGGCGGACCTCTTCAATCGTTACCACTGTGCGATAAACGTTAAGCGGCTTCTCCTGGATGACATCCCAGAGCACACCAACGTATTCGACGTCAACCTCGTTCAGGTGCACACGGGCATAGATCAAACAGAGGCCGCAGTTTTTCTCGACCGACTTCCTCAGAAATGCACGATAGTGAACGCCGCGCGGGTCCAGGCCCGTCGTTCGATGCACAATGACCTCGCGCAACGCGGGCAGATCATCGAGCAATTGGTTCCAATACGCGCCTCGATCAGTCGGAAGCGATGCCAGTTGAATGAGATGACGGCCCGACTCCTCCGTCGTCATGGCATCCACCTGAACGACGGCAATTCCAGTGGGGAATCGGCCCATCGTCGGCGTTGCGTCCAGCTCTTTCGCGCCGAAGGACGGCACCTGTCCGGCCGTCACGCCGAGATCCTCCGGCGCGACGGAAATCGGAAGCTCAGTAACCGGAGCTGTATACGTGCGTGCCCTTGAATGACAGCCCGTGAAGAGGCAAGCCAGGAGAATCGTGAGAATAATGCGCGGTAGTGTCATGCGTCGTGCCGACCGGGGCGAGCATCGGTGCGGCCGATCAACTTATCGGGTGACAATCGGACCAACTTGCGTTACCGGTCCGGCCCAGAATGATCGTTGTCACAACGTCGGCACCCGTTTCGCACACGCAAAATCTGCGCCTCGCCCTACGACTGGGACGTTCTAACGACGGTCCCACAGCCGTCCGATACCCCTTATCAAGAAGAACCCCGGAGGCTGCGTGTCCACCAACACCCTACTCTCGATTGACCTCGCCACCGCAGCGAGCCTCCCGCCATCCCGCGCGACACCCGCGGCCGTCCGGCAGAAGGCGCCGGCATCGGGAAAAACCCTGATCGGCGGCTGCCTGCTGCACCTTCCACGCGGTGCGTGGATGCTTATGGACCTCGCACTGGTCTGCATCGGTACCCTGCTGGGCGACAAGCTCTTCGTTTGGTGGTCGGCCGGCAGCATCCTCACCGACTACAACCAATGGCTTGCGAATGTCGTCGTCGGCATGGCCGTCGTCCTCGCCGGCAGCATCGTCGGGCTTTATGAACAAACAACCCTGTGGGTACGCTCGCGCATCATTGCCCGCTGCCTGCTGACCGTTACGCTCGCCATGCTCGGAAGTTGGCTCGTCCTGAATCTCCTCATGTATTCCACGCTCAGCAGGCGCGCCGCTGCCTCGGGCTTCGTCTTCTATCTCATCACCGCGTCCGGGCTTCGACTGCTCGGGCACACCGCCGTTCGAGAAGTAAAGCGCGGCCTGCTCATCCTTGGCCAGGGTCCGCTCACCGGCACCATTATTCGTTCCATTCGGCGCGGCGCGGTCAGCGGCTATCGACTCGTTGGAATCGCGGTCGGCGACCCCCAGGCCGATCGAGGGGTATCTTCCTGCGACATTCCCATAGTCGGCGACATTGCCAACATCGAAGACCTCTGCCATCGCTTCGATGTCGCCGAAGTCGTCGTAGCCGAGGAAGCCTCGCGAAACTCTCATCACCAGCGAGCCGCCCTCGCCTGCCTGCGAATGGGGTGCCGCGTCACCGATGAAACCACGTTTTTCGAATCCACCTATGGCGAAGTCCCCGTTTCGCACATTTCGCCGAATTGGTTCATCTCCGCTGATCTCAAGGGGCAGTTGCAGGAGCACGCCACCGCCAAACGCATCTTCGATGTCGTGGTGTCCGTCGTCGGCCTCGTCGTGGCCGCACCGATCATGATGCTCGTCGCACTCGTTCTCAAAATACAAGGCCGCGGAAGTGCCCTCTACTCGCAAACCCGAGTCGGCCAGGGCGGGCGACCCTTCACGCTCTACAAGTTCCGCACCATGAACGGCGATGCCGAAGCCGCCGGCAGCACCTGGGCCGCGCCGAACGACCCGCGCGTCACGCCCGTCGGACGGTTCCTCCGCGTCTCACGCCTCGACGAACTACCCCAGCTTTGGAATATTCTCAAAGGTGACATGTCGCTCGTCGGTCCGCGACCGGAGCGCCCCGAATTCGTCGGTCCTCTTTCCATACTCATCCCATTCTTCAACGAGCGCCACCTGATCAAGCCCGGCCTCACTGGTTGGGCGCAGATCAACTATGCCTACGGCGGTTCCATCGCCGACGCCCGCCGCAAACTGCAACTCGATCTCTACTACGTCAAACACATGGCCATTGAACTCGATCTGATCATTCTCCTCCGCACTTTGGGCACTTTCTTCCGCGGCTCACGCTGATCGACATCTGACTCACCAGCCAATTATGGTATAATTCGCGAAAGAAACGCGCGTCTCCCAGGATCGGTGCGCCTCATGAATTCGTCCTCACTCATTATCACCCTGTACATTCTGGTGACAGGGCAATCGCCGACACTCGACCCGCGCCCCCAGCGCGGTGGCGGACGGCTTGATCTGCAACGTCAGCAATGCGTCCCGGAATTGATGCGGCAGGCCGTTCGCCAATCGTCCGATGAGGTGCGCGAGAAACTCGGCCTTACTTTCACGACGAACTCGCGCGGATCAACCGCGCTGTTTCCCTTCTACCCCATTGGCGGCACTCACGGCAACGACGTCTTTCATGGCGGCTTTGTCGACCTCGACCCCACACCGGACATCAACACCTACGGCTGCCTGCCTTTCACCTACAACGGCCATGCCGGCATCGACACACCGCTGCGAAGCTTTGACGAGCAACTCATCGGCGTCCCCGTCTTTGCCGTGCTCGATAGCATCTGCACCTTCGCGCAGGACGGCTGGCCCGACATGAACACCGGCGGTGGCTTTCAGGGCAACATCATCGGACTCACACCCATCGGCGAAAATCGCGACATCTGGTACTACCACCTCAAGAACGGAAGCGTCGCTGTTACGGTGGGGCAGTTCGTCAAGGCCGGCACACAGATCGGAAAGGTCGCGTCGAGCGGCAACAGCTTTGGTCCGCACCTGCATTTCGAAGTTCGCGACCAGCCCGGCGACGTGGTCTACGAACCCTTCGCGGGCCCCTGTCGCCTTGGCCCCAGCGGATTCGTAAATCAACCACCGCTGATCACCAATTGCTTTTTCGATGACTTCGCCTTCACGCACATCGACCTCGCAACGGTGCAGCCGCTTCCTTTCGCCCAGCCGCGCGAAGGGCAGATCGGCCTAGACGATCCGTACATTCGATTCTGGGTCAAAGGTCACAATTTGCCGGTGGATGCAACCTGGCGCGTGCGCTTCTACCGACCTGACAACTCCGTCTCCTCCGACACCGGCTGGTTCTTTTTCAACACCGAAGTCTGGCGCGATTACAACTTTCCCTGGGAATACGAAGTCCCGATGACGCTCGATGTCACCGGCACCTGGCACGTCCGCGTTGACTTCAGCGACGTGCAGATGATCTATGCCCCGTTGGAAGTCAAAACCACGCGCACGCCGAATTACAACCGCCCGCCGCAACCGATCACCGTCGCATTTGATCCTCCCACGCCGACGGCAAACGACGCCGTCGTCGCCCGCGTTGGCACATCCGTGCTTATTGACGATCTCGACTACGACCTGGTGCGCTATCACTATGTCTGGACAGTGGACGGCAGCACCGTTCGCGACGTGACCACGGCCGGTCAGGCCGACGCGATTCCGCATCACATCGCCTGCCCCGGCTCAACCATTCAATGCACCGTCACTCCCAACGACGGCGTGGCCAACGGAACACCCGCCATCGCCACATACACCCTGCCCGGCACGCTACTTCCCGACCTCGATTGTGACTGCCTCCTGACACTCACCGACGTTCCGCCGTTCGTTGCTGCGCTGCTGCAGAACGGCGGCCCGGCCGCTTGCGTCCCGACCCGCGCCGATGCCAACCACGACGGAACCATCAACGCCCGCGATATCGCCATCTTTGTCGACAAATTGATCCCCTGACGGCCAGGCCGGTTGCCCCCGCGCGAACCGCGTCCTACGATCCGCCGTAATAGGAGGACCATGACCCCACAACCCGTCGGAAAAGTCCTGTCGATTGTCGTGCGCTCCGAAAAGCGCGGCCCCGTTACCGAAATCGCTACGGCCCGCGTATCCGTCGACGGCGGCATCGACGGCGACCACGCAGTCGCCCCCAACCGTGGCATCAGCTTTATCTCATCTCAGCAATGGAAGGCGACCACCGGCCAACTGAACGCCGAACTGCCGTGGCACACGCGGCGGGCCAATGTGCTCGTGGATTGTCCGACGCTCGGCCATCTCATTGGCAAAACCGTTCGCGTCGGCGACATCGAAGTAGAAATCACCCAGGAAACGCGCCCCTGCGACCTGATGGATCAACTGCACATGGGCCTGCGCGAAGCGCTGAAACCCGACTGTCGCGGCGGCGTGCTCGGCCGCATCCGCAAAGCCGGTGCCTTCACCGTCGGCGATTTGGTGGCAGTTGTCCCACCTACGGCATAGCCGGAAAGGTCGTGCATTGAGCAATAATGTCTTTTTATATAGCGGCTTCGCCGATGCATTGAACGAGCCGCGGCGTCGGTATCGGCGGCGAGTGTGTCAAATAAATAGGTGGCCGTCCCGGTCTATCCAACCGACAACTCCTCAAAGTGGCCGGTTTTCAAGTGATAATCACTGGCTGGTTTTGACTGATGAATGACAGTGGGGCAGACCGAAGAAAGCGATTCGGGCGGCACGGAGCAGGGGAGAATGGTACACGCGGGATTCGGCGGGCGCTTAGAAATTGGTAACTGTTTTCCCGTATTATCATTACATAGGAAATACGCGGTCTTCCCGAACTGCATAAGGCATTATCTTATCGGTTCGCCACATTCAGGGCAATGGAAAGATGTAAGTCCCGTAATGAGATAGCCACAATGACGACAGCGATCCGACATTTGCGAAACGATAATGATGACCTCAGGCCTAATCCATATCCTCCATATGGACCAGAGTACTATGAGACTCCCAAGGGCACCACGCATAGAACCAACAAACCACGCATTTGGCAAGCGAAGTGTACGAACTATCAGCTCAGTAATTCCGCCAATTAGTAGTGAAACCGCAATTGCAAATATGATGATTTTCACCACTCGTGTCGATCGAAAAACACGGTAGGTTGCCTTTGCAATAACAGCGCGCGCGTCGTCATTGCTAATATAGTTCGGGATGTGTTTTTGACGCACGTGCTTCACTCTTATCTGTCAGTTTAAAGGGGGTCATTCAACTTTTCCGGGTCCTTCCTCAGTCGCGCACGCGCCCTTACTCGTCGCCCGGCTTCTCATCCCCTTTGTCGCCGTCCTCCTCATCATCCGCGGACTTCGTCGCCTTCGCCTTCTTCTTCGCATCCGGCTTCTTGGCCTTGTCCTCGTCGTCGTCCTCATCCTTATCCTTGCTCCCCGCCTCCTTCGCGCGGGCCGTTGCCTTCACCACTTCGCTCGTCGGCAGGATCAACCCATTGGAAATATCGCGCCCGATGCCCGTGAACGCCATCCCCTGAAGCTCCTCGTCCTCCGGCATCTGCACGACCGAAATGCCGATCACCTGACCATTCGTCGCAAATACCGGCAGACCCGGCTCCAATCCGCCCAACCCGCTCGGCACGAAAAGATCGCGCGGCTTCTTGGTCTTGCCCGCGATCCGGCCTTCGCCCACCGTCAGCACGCGGTCGAAATACTTCGCCATCTTTCGCAAGGTCATCACCCGCTGGCCCACCTCGGGCGTGGCCGACTTGGCCAGATCCACGAAGGCAAACTTCTTGTCGCCCGGCTTTTTGATTTGCACCCATGCAAGGTCCAGCTCGCTGTCGCGCGCCAGAACCTTCGCCTCCAGACCTTCCGTATCGTCACCGATGAGCACCTTGATATCCGTCGGCGTCGCGCTGCCGCCGATCTGGCGCATCATCCGCGGCGAACCGAATCGCGTGTTGCCGCAGAGCACCAGCCCGCCGGCATCGACCATCACGCCGGTAATCTCCGCCTCGCTCTCACGATTGCCGAACTGCCCCTCCATCTTCAGCACGAACTTCACCGTCACAAACGCAGGCCCCGCCTCCGCGATGATCTTCGCGTAGTCTCCGCCGTCCTCCGCGCGCGACGGCATCGCACTCAATATCACCGCGACCAGTCCGAAGGCCGCGACATGTGTTTTCTTATTCATGAATCACTCCCTATTTTCCAGCGGCCTTTTTGTCATCATCCGGTAGATTCGGCTTCCACTCCGGCTCCACAAACTGAAATCGCGTCTGCACGCCGCGAAGCACCACAAACACCACGCGCTGCGGCTGCTCCTTGGCAATGGCCTTCATCGCCTTCTTGTATGACTTGAGGTCCTTCACCTCGTGCTGGTTGATCTTCAGAATCAAATCGTCCGACTCCAGCCCGCCAAGCCCGGCCCAGCCGGCCGACTCCGCCTGCTCCACCAACACGCCCTCGATCTTCTCATCCCATCGATGCTCGTCCCGATCGAAGAACGTCAACTCCCGCACGGTCAATTCGAAATCCTGATTCCGCGCCCGACGGGCCTCCTCCGGCGTCAACCGAGTGCGCTCCAGCGTGACGATCACCTTCTCTTTCGCACTCCCGCGAAGCACCGTCAACTCCGCCGACTCGTCGATCTTCAACTTGCGGACGGCCCGCGCGAATAACCCCGAGTCCTGCATCCCGCGCGGTCGAAGCTTCTCACCATTGAGCGACGTGATAATGTCCCCGACCTTCAACTCCGACTTAGCCGCCAGCGTGTTTGGATAAATCCGCGTGATGCGATACCCCAGGTCGTCCGGGTGACCGAGCTTCTTCGCGAGCTTGTCGATAATCGGCTGCGTCGCCACGCCGATCCATGCCTTGGCCACTTCCCGCGGCGGCGGCTCATTCTCCTCGGGCTTCGGCTTCAGCAGTGTCAGATGGCTCTTCCCCGCGCGGTCGAACTCGACCAACACGAACTCCGGCAGCGGCTCCATCGCCATGATCTTCTCATACACCTTGATCACGTCGTGAAGGTCGCCGATTTTCTCATTGTCAATCGCCTTGATCACATCGCCCGCCGTCATCGCCGGCTCGGCCAGTTGCGCCGGCCCGCCCGATCGCACACTACCCACATAGGCTCCGTCGCGCGACTCCAGCCGATTCTCCCGGAACATCCGCTCCGTGATTTCCTCAACCGTCACGCCCCACGACCGCAGCGACGCCTCATCGCCGCGATCCTTCTCCAATTTCGTCGTCGTGATTTCCGCGTTGGCCGTCTGCCCCTCGCGCTGATACGACACCCGAATCACCGAACCCACCGGCACATCCGCAATCCGCTTCATCAGCGGTGGAATCTCCTCCGGAAATCGCACCGTCACCGCCTGTCCGTCGATCAGCAGCAGCACATCCCCCGCCTTGATCCCCGCCTTGTCGGCCGGCGAATCCTTCACCACCGAATTGACCAGCACGCCCTTGTCAAAGCCGGTCTTCTCGATGGACTTAAAGCTCACGCCGATCCAACTTCGCGTGATCTCCTTATTCTTAATCAGCCCGTCGGTCACGAACTTCGCCAGGTTGCTCGGGATCGCGAACCCCATCGAGTTCCCGCCCAACTCATTCACGCCGACGATCTCGCCCTTGAGGTTCACCAGCGGCCCGCCGCTGTTGCCGGGGTGAATCAGCGAGTCATGCTGAATCCATCGCGTGAACAGGCCGGTCCGCTGCCCCGCCTCGAGTTCCATGTCTTCGGCGTCATCATCACTGCCCCCGGCAAACACGCGCTCCGTGTTCGACACGATCCCCAGCGTGACCGACCGCGACAGCGCCAAAGGCGACCCCATCGCCATGACATAATCACCCACCTGCAGGTCATCCGAATTGCCGAACTTCGCCACCGGCAGCGTCGTCGAGGGGCTTTTCAATTCCGCGAGGTTCAGCTTGATCACCGCGAGGTCCGTCAGCGGATCCTCCCCGATCAGCGTCGCGGAGATCTCCTGCTTGTCCGCCAGCGTGACTTTGAACTTCTTGCCCTTGGAGGTGACATGATAATTCGTCACCACGTGCCCTTCGGCCGAGATAATCGTGCCGCTGCCGACCGACTGGCTCTTGTGTTCCTTGCCGTCGTAGTAATTCACCGAAACGACGTGGATGTTCACCAGTGCGGGGAACACGCGATCCCGCGCCAACTCGATCATCTGACGCAAGTCTTCGCGAAGCTGATCCGCCTTTTTCGTATCCGGCTCCGCGGCAGGCTGTTGCGCTGCAAGCCGCGCTGCACCTGCAAACACCATCACCACGCCCATCAACAGCGAAAGCTTCCACGCCGGCATGCGATTCTGCATAACGATCCCTTCAATACGAGGCGGCCATAAATCTTCAGTGGATGTCACCGCCCCCGTGCGGCGTTCCGACGGTCAGTCTCGCCGATGCTCACTCCGGTCGCAAGTATCGGTCGAGATTCAATCGTTTTCACTCTGCAAAACCCGCCTCCCCCAACAATGGAACGAACCGCACGCGTAATAAGTTCGTCTCATCAAATCGATCCCCGCGTCGTTCCACCAGAACCAGCCGCTGGTCCCCCTCTTCACCCACCGGCAGCACCATCCGTCCATCGTCCGTAAGCTGCTCCAACAGGGCGCGCGGCGTCCTCGGCGCTGCCGCCGTCACCATGATCCGATCGAATGGCCCGAACTCCTTCGCGCCCAATCCCCCGTCGCCCGTCAAGAACGTGACATTCGCCACATCCACTTCCATCACGCGCGCCCGCGCCGTCTCGCTCAACTCCGCGATCCGCTCGACCGTCACCACCGTCCGCGCCAGCCTCGCCAGCACCGCCGTCTGATACCCCGTGCCCGTCCCCACCTCCAATACATGATGATGCGACTCGACGCCCAGCCACTCTGTCATGTACGCAACGATGTACGGCTGCGAGATCGTCTGACCATATCCAACCGCGAGCGCCCGATCCGCATAGGCGTCTTCCAAATACGGTGCCGGAACAAACACTTCCCGGCAAATCGTGCGCATCGCCTCCAGTACGCGCACATCGCGAAGCCCGCGAGACACGAGCTGCGTCTCCACCATGACCGCCCGCTCCGCCGCGCGATCCCCTTGTTTTTCTCCCGAACCGACGCCAATCAACAACGTAGCTCCTTATTGGACCTGACCTTATGAATCCTAGTCATACCCACGTGAGATTGCATCGGCCGAGGCCGATAGAATAGATGTCGCGGATAGGCCGCCCAACCGGCGGACCGGGAGTGTCTTGATCGTGCGAAACAGTAACCGACATGCCTGTTTCGCCGCGCTGTTTCTCGCGGTCAGCGCTGCGGGCTGTCAGGATCATCAGAATCTCCCCCTCGGCCCGAACGACGCCCAGGACCCGCAATCCTTTGCCGCGCGACTGTTCTTCGCCGACGCCTGCCGCGATGTTGCGAACAAATCGACCGTCACGCGCGATCTCATCCGCGCCGTCAACGCCGAGCGCGCCAAGGCCAAGCTGCCCCCGCTGCGCACCAACGACACGCTAACGCAACTCGCCGAGTTCTACGCCTGCCGCCTCATCGACGGCGACTTCTTCAACCACACCGATCCATTCGACGGCTCCACCGTCGACCGCCGCGCCTCCGACTTCGGGTACCCGTTCCTCAAAATCGGCGAGAACCTCGCCGCCGGCCAGCGCGACATCGACCAGACCGTCGCCGAATGGATGAACTCCCCGGGCCACAAGGCCAACATCCTCGACCCGTCATTCACCGAACTCGGCGTCGCCGTGAAAGAAGGCGGCAAAAACAGTCCCTGCTGGGTCCTCGAGTTTGGCCGCCCGATCACGGCGGGCGAAGAGCCGACGACGAGCGCCGCACCTGCTACGACATCATCAAGCACATCCTCGGCAACATCGCGCGTATCCGAATAGCTCCACGCTCATCGTAAGACACTCGGCCGAGTAATAAGTCGCGAAACCCAAGCACCAACGGTGCGCACTAGCCGCAGCCCAGGTGGAACACTCGCCGCGGTGAGGCAACGCCCTGGTAGATAAACGCTCGCTCGTGCGAGAATCCCTTCTCGCACGCACTCACGACGGGAATCCTTTCCCGTGCCCCATTTCTTTGCCCAAAGCCGACGCCTTACTAGCCGCCATTTCTTCCTCGCCCGGAGGGCGCACGTTGATAGCTAGGCCTGCCCGCCGTGGCGGGTGGTTTCAACCACCGGTACCGATGCCCACCTCATTCTCACCGCCCGGAGGGCGGACGAACCGTCCGCACTTCACGAACCGCCGCCCACCGCTTGCCTCTTCGCGTATAGCCGGCGATCGCAGATCGCTGGCCTGCGACATGACCGTAAGTTTCTTTCATTGCTAAACCAAGTATGTGAAGGTGTCTCTCCCCCACGGCACATCACTTCGTCCGCGCCAACCAGCCAATCGCAATTCCACCTGTACCAAGGACTTGATGATTCGCTTCTCGCACTCTCCCGCAGTACCTGTGGAAAACCCCGCAATCGTCGATGTGGTGTTCACCGCTGCGGAATTGTCGCAACGTATGACTCACGCCGCACTTGCGTGGTTATCGGCGTTTGTGGCACGCGAATTGCTGTTGAGTTTGGCGACATACCTGCGCGGTGACGTGGACCAAGCGTCCGGTCGTCACCACGCCACAGGGCATTCGAGTTCGGGCGAGTGAGAGAAGAGGGGTAGAAGCGCACTGTGATCGGTGCGCGCGGCGCGCCGATGCGGCCCGTGGGCGGTGCGTGCGTTGGTAGGGTGCAGCGCGAGGTAAAGAAACGGCACGGAAACTTCAATGCACGAGGCTATAATAAGAGTAATTACACTGATGCTCGAATCCGCTGGCGAGAGGAGTTATCCCAATGATTCACACTAACAAAGTACTCGTTTCTGTTGTTGCATACGCGCTGGCGTCACCGCTAATCACTCATGCCGGCATCATCGTCGATCAACCGCCATCACAGTATTTCGGTTCTGCGTCTGACACAGCGTTTTACAATGAGTTCGGATTATTGCGTTGGCAACAGTTGGCGGATGACTTCATGCTCGAAGCTGACGCGTCGATCCATCAACTTACTTGGTGGGCCTTTTACGGAGGAATCGCCGGGTCTTCACTCGATCCGCCGCTGGGAGACGAGACCCTTCTTGTTCGACTTTACACAGAGAGACCCATGGATGGGCTGCCCGGCCTCCTAATGCGAGAAATCACGGTTGTGAATGCCGAGCGGGTGGCGACGGGTCGGCGGGTAGGTGTGATGGGAAGTCCCGCCGAGTATCGTTTTGATCTTCCGCTGGCAGCACCGTTCGAAGCCGTGGGAGGCACGCGATATTGGTTGAGTTTCCAACAGATTGGATTGTCCGACAGCCTCTTTCGTTGGCAGTTCACAACCGCAACCATTAATGGCTATGCGCTGCAGAACGCGAATGTTTCGGGGTGGGCACCTATTCTTCCGGCAGACCTTGCATTTCAACTGCACGATACGCCGGAGCCGAGCACCTTGATGCTTGTTTCACTCCTTGTCGCATTGGCAGCAAAATGTACGAAGTGGAGGTATTCATGAATTGAAACAGTACAGAGTTGAGTATTCTGATAAATAATTGTTGCCGTGAGAGGATAATGGGTTTGGCGGCACCTGAGAAAGGGAGCCGAATTCATGTTTTCTCACACTACGCAGAGTCTTCTCGTCACATTTCAAGAAAGAAGTCACCTCAAACCGAACAGTCTGTCCGTCAGCCGCGCAACCGCTTCGCCCCGATTTACGTTGGCGGCACTCGCGCTGGCAATGATATTTTCATTCAGGAGCGAGGCCCAGTTTGTAGGGTGGGTTGTACTCAACCCACCTCCTTCGCCCAACCACGAAACAATTCTCATCAAATCACTGCACTGACGATTCCAACCCCCGCCCCCATCAAGACTTCCCACAATTCACACCCGAAAGCGAAACACTGAGCATCTATGAAGCGATGCGAGTCAAGGTGGACGTTCCGGGTTTGTGGGGAAGCATCTTCCGAACAGTCCCGTCGCCGTCGGCATCGGTCGAATCTGCCCATCTCAGCCGCTGCCGCTGCGGGGGTGCTTCCGCACAG
>JACRIM010000025.1 GCA_016235815.1 Planctomycetota bacterium | reverse complement strand
TCGACGGCGACCTTCCGGTGCCTTCGAGCAACAGATCGCCACCAACTTCGCCTCCTGAGCTCCATCGAGCCGACGCTCCTTCGATGGCCGACACTGCTTCTTCCGAACCAACGCCGATTCCAAACCCTCCTCCACGAATCGTCGCCGGACGTGTTCGAGGGTGCGGGTCGTCACCCCCAAGCCTTCGGCGATCCGGGCATCCGTCCACCCCGGACCGGCCTCGGACTGATCCGCCTGCAACAACATCCGCGCATGCGTCAGCTTCGACGCAGCCCCTTTCCCCACCGACACCAACCGGTGCAACTGATCTCGTTCTGCCGGTTCCAACCGGACCACATACCGCTTGTTGGGCCTGTTCATCGCGATCCTCCATGATCGGGGTCATGTCATCCTGACCTTTCTGTATCGACCCAAAAACGCTTTCAGCACGAAAACTCAAACGGGACGGACCACTAGGCTCCTACGTCAAAATGGGCAGCGTGGCGCGGGACGCCGGCCGCACGGAACAGGCCATCGGCATGTTCGAGAAGGCGATTCAGATTGGCGAGGCGGTGGCCACGGACGATCCGGAGTTTCTGTCCCGTAATTTCGCGGCGAATTATGACCTTGCGGAGCTGTTGTACGATCGGGGGCAGCCGCAGCGAGCCGCGCCCTACGCCGCGTCGGCCTTTCGCATTGCCAACCAACTCTACTCAAGCGACCCAGACAACATGGAGTGGCAGAAATTGCTCGGGTTTTCGTACACGATTCAAACCAAGGGCGCGATGTGTGAAAAGCGATATTTGGATGCGCTGCGCGCATCCGAGCGGGCGGTGGCGATTTCGTGGCAACTGGTTGTGCGAAACCCGGACAACGACCGCCTTTTGTCTGATCTGGCAACGCTGCTTGCCCGGCAGGGGCAGTGCCTTCGCTTGTTGAATCAACTTGACCGGTCGCTGGCCCGCTACGAGGCCGCCTATCGAATTCACCTCGACCTGGCGTCGCGAGGCCCCGAGATCGTCGACCGCCAACTCGATGTCGGCCTTACCGAGAACCGCATTGCATCGTGGCACATGACTCCGCGAACCCCGGAAGGGAACCGGCAGGCCGCCATTTGGCTGGATAAGGCTGAAAAAACAGTCGCACTTGTCAGCGGCATGCGCGGGGCGGAAAACTGTTCAGCCGACATCGGTCGTTTGCGCGATGGCGTGAAGCGAAATAAGGAGATTCTTGCCAAGCGTAACGTGCTGGCCACAACCGCCGCGAAACCCGCGACGGATGGTGGCGGTGAGCCGACACCGTAAATGTGGCGCGCCGGGAATCGCCTACATCTCAATTACTATCGCGCACTTCCTAATGTGATCATCCCGACGTCGCCAGCTGCGCCCCCGGCTCGGTCATGTCGCGGGGGTCGAGGAGTTTGTCGAGTTGCTCGGGCGAGAGCACCTTTTGCTCGAGGGCCATTTCGCGGATGGTCTTGCCAGTTTCGTGGGCCTTTTTGGCCAGTGCCGCGGCGTTGTCATAGCCGATGACCGGGGCGAGCGACGTACACATGGCGAGGCTTTGTTCGACGAGCGACTCGGCCCGCTTCACGTCGGCCTCCAGCCCGGCAATGCAGCGGTCGGCGAAGATTCGCGACGCGTTGCCGAGGATGCGCACGCCTTCGAGGAAGTTGTGGGCCATGACGGGCATGCCGACGTGCAGGTCAAAGTTGCCGAGCGTGACGGCGGCCTGCGTGATGGCGGCATCGGCGCCGATCATCTGGGCACAGGCCTGCATGAGCATCTCGCACATCACCGGGTTGACCTTGCCGGGCATGATGGAGCTGCCGGGCTGAGTGGCGGGCAGCTTGATCTCGCCAATGCCGCAGCGCGGGCCGGAGCCGAGGTGGCGAATGTCGTTGGCAACTTTGGTGAGGCTCACGGCGATGGTCTTCATCAGGCCTGAGGCCTCGACGAAACCATCCTTGGCGTGCTGCGCTTCGAAATGGTTCGCGGCCTCGATGAAGTCGATCCCCGTTTTCTTGGCGAGCAGGTCGGCGACTGCCTTGCCGAACCCTTTGGGCGTGTTGATGCCGGTACCGACGGCTGTGCCGCCGATGGGGAGTTCGCGGAGGGCCTTGATCGCGTTCTGGGCGCGGGCGACGCCGAGCTTGACCTGTGCCGCATAGCCGGAGAACTCCTGGCCGAGGCGGATCGGCGTGGCGTCTTGCAAATGCGTGCGGCCGATCTTGATGATGGAATCAAAGGCCCTGGCTTTTTCGTCGAGTTTCTTGGCGAGGTGTTCGAGGGCGGGGATGAGGTCTTCGCGCAGCGCCATCGCGGCGGAGACATGCATAGCCGTGGGAATCACGTCGTTGGAGCTTTGGGATTGGTTGACGTGGTCGTTGGGGTGGACCTTTTCATTGGCGTTGATCTGCCCGGCGCGGTGGGCGATGACCTCGTTGGCGTTCATGTTGGTGGAGGTGCCGGAGCCGGTCTGGAAGATGTCGACGACGAAGTGGTCGTCGAGCTTGCCTTCAATGACGTCCTGAGCGGCCTGCACGATGAGGTCGGTCTTGGCCTTGGGGACGGTGCCGAAGGAGGCATTAGCCTCGGCGGCGGAGAGCTTGATGAGGCCGAGGGCGCGGATGAATCGTCGCGTGAAGCGGTAGCCGGAGACGGGGAAGTTCTCAACGGCCCGCTGCGTGGAGGCGCCCCAGAGGGCACTGACGGGGACGGTCATCTGTCCCATGGAGTCTTTTTCGATACGGGTTGCTTCCGGCATTTGACACCTCTTGATTCACTGAGTATCTGGATGAAGTCGGTCGATATGAAATGATAGTCGGTGCCGGGAATTGTTGCATGGTGGACGCAAGCCAAGACTTATCAAATAGACCAACCCGCGGTGTCGCATCTTGGCTTGTGCCCTCACTGATTCTGTTCTGCCTGATCTACCCCCGTCACGACTTCGCCTATTACAGCAACGTCAACGAATCGGCTCGCATCTACCTCGTCATGGCAGCGGTGGATCAGGGTGTGCTGCACATCGACGATGGGATCAAGCGGTTCGGCGACGTGATCGACAAGGCCGAACATGGCGGGCACTTCTATTGCGACAAGCCGATCGGGTTGTCATTGGTAGCCGTGCCGGTATATGCAATCTTGAAGGCGCTGGGAGCGGTAACGGGGCACCAGTGGACGCTTGGTGAGCTTCGTTATCTTCTCACCGTCGTTTGTGTCTCGTTACCGACCGTGATTCTGTGCATCGTGCTGCGGCGATATTGGCGAAACGTGTCGGGCGATCCGCTGCTGGTGGAGTTCGCGATTATTGCATACGCGCTGGGGACCATTGCGTTCACCTATGGCACGCAGTTCATGGGGCATCAACTTGCGGCGGTTCTGGCGGCAGCGCACTTTCTCCTGGCGCGCGGAGTAACGGAGCAGACAACTATTCGGCGGGCTGCGGCGATGGGAATGCTCGCGGGGCTGGGGGCGATCACGGAGTACTTTTCCGCGCTTGTGCATGTCATCATCGCGCTGAGTTACCTGCGACGGATGCGGCCGTGGAGTGCATGGGGCGTGTGGGCGGTTTCAGGCATCATCGCGGCGTGCCCATTGCTGATTTACAACGCCGTGTGTTTCGGCGGTCCATTCACGATGGCCTATGGGCATGAGGCGGCGCGGGTCTTTCAGGAGGTTCACGGCACCGGCTATATGGGCGTGACGTATCCGCGAATGGAATCGGTGTGGGGGCTGTTGTTTTCACCGTCCAAGGGGCTGTTCTTCCTGTCGCCTTTCCTGTTGATTGGCGTCGCGGGGATTTTGCCGGCGTTTCGGTCGCGGCGCAGCGAGTGCATGGTGATAGTGCTGAGCATCGGGGCGATCATGCTGCTGGCGATGTCGGTGTATGTGTGGCGCGCCGGGCGGACGATCGGGCCGCGGCACATGGTGACGATGCTGCCGTTTCTGATGACGCTTGTCGTGCTGGGCGTTGGGCGATGGCCGGCGCTTCGACCGTGGTTCGTGGCGGGCACGATCGTGAGCATCGTGGTGGTCGGGCTTTCGACGCTCACGCTGCCGGGGTTTGAGGAGAACTTTGAGAATCCGTTCGCGTCTCAAACGTTGTTTCTGTTGAAGCGGAATCTTGTGACGCCGACGATCGGACTGTGGGTGGGGCTGCGCGGATGGGCGAGTTTGTTGCCGGTCGGAGTGGCGGTCTTTGGCTCACTTGTGGCGCTTGGCGTCTGGGCACGTCGTGAGAAACGAAGGCTCGCATCGTGGGGCGCGGCCTGTGCGGCGGCGCTCTCGTTGGCGTGGTTTGGCTTCGTCGCGACCTATGAGCCGGATCATCCGGCGGTGCGGACGTTGTTTCAGGGGAGGACACTTGGTTTGCTCGGGGAGTTTCGCGAGTCGTCCGAGTATCTCGAACGGGCGATCGACCTGAACCCGACGGTGGAGTTTCTACAGGAGACGGTGCCGCAGTTGCTTCTGAACTATGGGCAGCTTGGGGACGAGGCAGCCAAGTCGCGGCTGGAGCAGAAGGTTCGGCGTATTGAGGCCGGAGAATCCCGGCCGCGCGGCTAATGCGTGGCCTTTGCGAGTGGGGCCGTTGAGCCACGGACGATCAGATTCGCGGGTATGCGGATCTTGATCGGCTCGCGGTGTTCCCCCTCGCGCTCTTCCTGCATTTCATCAAAGAGCAGATCGAGCGCGGTGTTGACCATGCCGGGGATGTCGATGCCGAGCGTGGTAAGGGCGGGCCGAAAGAACGTGGCGAGCTTGATGTCGTTGCAGCCGATCACGGATAGCTGTTCGGGGATGTTGAGGCCCATGTCTTTTGCACCGGCGATGGCGGCGATGGCGATTTCGTCGTTGATGCAGATCAAGGATGTCGTGTGTGGGTGACGATTCAGCAGCGATTGCACGGCGGCGGGGGCAGCGCCGGCATTGGGGCAGGCCTGCTGGCGAAGGAATTCGGTCGAGACGTTGTAATCGGCGAAGGCGCGTTCAATTCCGCGACGGCGAAGCACGAACCAACGCGGCTCATCCTCGGCGCGCGGCCCGCCGAGGTAGGCGATGTGGCGATGGCCCAGCTCCAGAAGATGGCAGGCGGCGTGGTAGTTGAAGGTGGCGATGTCGGGGCTGACTTCGTTGAAGTCGTTCTGCTCGACAGCGCTGTGGATAAGCACGAGCGGGCCGCGCTGAATGGGGCGGCCGGAAACTTCGCCGAAAGGGTCGGCGTAGAAATCTTCTGGCGGGGCGACGACGGCCGCGCCGGCCAGTTTGAAATTCCGCAGGGCCTGGTGATAGCTGGCGAGCGATTGGCAACTGATGACGCCGTAGCCGCGACGCTCGATATTGCGGGAGACTTCATCGACGAGTTCGGCGAGATAGTGATGGGCGGAAATGTGTTCGGCGAACATGACGATGGTGCTGAGTTGTTCGCCGCGCAGACTTCGGGCCATGAGATTCGGGACGTATCCGAGCTTGGCGGCGGCTTCGCGACAGAGGCGGGCGGTCTCGGGGCTGACCAGGTGGGCCTTGTCAGAAAGGGCCCGCGAGACGGTCATGGCGGAGAGACCGAGGTGCTTGGCGACATCGCGAAGGGTGACGTTTTTTTGGCGATGGTCGGTCATAGAGATTGGAACCGAGGCGACGGATCTCGCTGAAAACGCATCATACTCGACTCAGGGTTTTGGCTTCTGCTTTGCGGTTCGATCGGCCTGACCTTCGGCGTCGATGGCGCGCTGCATGAGTTCCAACTGACGCTGGGCATCGGCGTTTTGCGGGTTGAGTTGCAGGCAGCGCTGGTAGAGTTCAACGGCTTCCGGGCGGCGGCCAAGGTTTTCAAGGCACCAGGCCAGTCCGTAGAGACCCTTCTCATAATTGGGCGCGAGTCGCACGGCATTTTGATATTCAATGAGCGCTTCGCTGAGGCGGCCCTTCTTGGCCATGGTGTTGCCGAGGTTGAAATGGGCCTTGGCAGTTGTGAGGGGGTCAGTGGCAGGGCCGGCGGCAGAGATGGCGGCACGGAACTGTTGTTCTGCGTGGTCAACCATCTCCTGTGTCATGTAGACGTTGCCCAACATAATGTAGGAGTTGAGGTCTTTGGGGTCGAGGCGCAGCGCGTCCTGATACGCCTTCTCCGCGTCGCGATACGCGCCAATCTTTTGGAACGCGTTGCCGAGGTTGTAAAAAGAATCGGCGGATTCGGGTGTTAGTGAACTGGACCGCTTGTAGCACTCGATGGCCTCGGACATTTTGTTGAGCCGAGTGAGGGATTCGCCGTAGTTCATCCAGGCGCGGGCGTTGAGCGGCTGCTTGGTCACGATGTCGTACCAAAACGTCTGTGGCGTGTAATAGTCGCGATTTCGGGCGATGGTGCGGGCGGCGAGCGCCGTCGTCACCACGAGGATGACAATTCCACCGACGAAGGCGCGAGCGCCGGGCTTGACGAATGCAAATCGGATCATCGCCCATCGGCACGCAAAGAAGATCAGTGCCACGACGGCGGCCAGTGGAAGGTGCATACGGTGTTCGACGACGTAATCTTTCACGGGGATGAAGCTGGAGGAGGGCGCCAGGACGCCGTAGAACCAGACGCCGATGAAGGCCCAGGGTTTGCGGCGCACGAGGCCCAGCGCGGTGATGCCGAGTGCGACAAGGTGTGGCAGGCCGGTGAGGGCGGCTTCGCCGATGGCGCGCGTCGTGGGCCAGGTGTAATCGGCGCAGAGCGAGGCTGGCCAGACGCTGAGGCGCAGGTAATAAAGAATGACGCCGGCCTGGGTGGCAAGGTATTCGAAGGGTGTCGCGCCCTTGATGCCCAGACCAACGCTGACTTCGTATCCGGGCGCGGGGTTGAGAATGCTGTTGCCGAGTCCGGTCCAGAAGAGCGCGGCGACAATGGTGAGAAGCAGGGCGCCGTAGTACGCGCCGCGTCGCTTCAGCACGTCGCGAAGATTCGCGGAAAGATAGAGATAGTCGTAGGCCAAAACGACGATGGGCGCGGCGACGATGACGACTTTGGTGCCCATGCCGATCAAACAGGCGACTATTCCAAGGGTGTACCAGCCCCAGGGCTTCTTCGAATCATGTCCCATGATGGCGGCGTACAGCACAAGCAGGAAGCACACGCTCATCATGGCTTCGCTGCGTTGGACGATGTAGGTCACGGCCTGGGTGTGAAGCGGATGCACGGCCCAGAGCAGAGTGATGGCAAAGGCCACCAGCGGAGCCGCGCGTTGCGGGTCATTGCTAGGTCCGATGCGAAGCAGCGTGCGCCGAACAATGTCAAAGATCAGGCATGCGGCGAGCACATGAACGGCCAGGTTGAACGCGTGATAGGCGATGGGGGGAGATTTCAATCCACCCATGGCGTAGCTGATGGCGAGAGAGAGATCGACGAAAGGACGGGGGCTGTTACGGGCGAAGAATTTGGAGATCGGCGACAGTGACGTGATGTTGCCGTTGTTAATGACTGCACCTTCGTCATCGAAGACGAAGGAACCGAGGAAGCTGTTGGAAAAGGCAAAGCAGGTCGCCACGATAATCGCGACGAGAAGCAGGATGCTGAGCGCCCCGCCATCACTTGGGGACGCCGCGTGCTTGCGAGCATTTTTTTTTCGATCAGGGGTTGTCATGGAACGGCTCAGTTGGAGGAAGTGTATTCACGATTTGGCGGAGGAGTCGAACCATGTCGCATCATTATAACTACGGCGCGGCTTCCGGCGATGCGCGGGAGGACATTTCATCCAGCGCACGCTTGGCTTGCTCAAGATCGGGCTTGAACCGCAGGGCCGACAACATGCACTCGATGGCCTCGGTGCGCCGGCCAAGACGATCCAGAACAAGACCGAGACCGAAATGGGCCTGGGCATACATTGGGTAGGCGGCAATTGCACTTCGGTATTCGGTTTCAGCATCGGTGGTCGCACCGGTGTTGGCAAGGGCATTGGCGAGATTCAGGTGCGCCTGTGCCACGATCCGGTTGTCCGTTGCGGGCCAGCGTTGGTCGATCGCCTTGCGCAGGTCCTCGATGGCTTCCGCAGTTCGGCCGTTCTCCATCAGGGTTACGGCGAGATTGATGGCGATGGGAAGGTCGCCGCCGGCAATGCGGCGGGCTTCCTTATATTCGGCGATGGCGTCGGTGGGGCGGCCCAGGGCGCGGAGGCTGTTGCCCATGTAGTAATGAAGCTGAGCGTTGTAGGGGTCGATCTTGTTGGCGGTTCCGAAGGCATCCATCGCCTGAGCGTGTTGACCGGCGTCGGCGAACGAGGTGCCAAGGCTCACCCACCCGCGAAAGACGTTCGGGTATTTTTTTAGTACGTCCTGCCAAATCGCGATGGGGCTTTTGCAGAGCTGATTGCGTTGGCGCGTGATGGGGATCATGCACGCGATGACCACGAGGGCGAGAATGCCCACGAAGGAAACGTGCGTCTTGCTGCGAAGCCAGTCAAGGGCGTGGACGCCGATGAGCGCGATTCCGACGGCCGGCAGGTAGAGCTTGTACTCGACGAGTTGTTCGGCCTGTGTGATGAAAAGCCAGGGGATGATGGCGACATAGGGAAAGAGTATCCCAAATGCGAGGGCTGAGCGGCCATTTCGAGCGGCCTTGATGCCGAGCAGGACGACGGCGAAGTTGGTTGCAATTGCGGCAAGCGCCCACGGATCGTACGGCGGCGTCGTGGGAAACTGATGATCGAGGCAGAGCAGGTTGGGCATTGGAAACGCGAGTAGTTTCCACGACGCCACCGTGGCGCGCATTTGAGTGGCAAATTGGCGCGGGGCTTCGGAGAGGCGCGACAGTGCGGTGCCGCCGGCACCTGCGTTCGTTGCCCGCGGCAGTTCGACGGAGGCGAGGTAGATTCCGACCGCGATGGCGAAGATGACCAGAACAACGCCGGCCGCCTTAACGAACCGCTTGAGTTGAAGGGGGTCCGAGGCACGCGTGCAGAATTCGAGGAGCAAGATTGCAATCGGCAGGGTGAGGCCCATCGTCTTTGATTTCAATGAGAGGAAGAAAGCAACGGCCAGCACGAGGAGCCATGCGGCCCGAAGCGGTCGATTCGATGCGTGACGAAAAGACAGCCACGCGTGCAGGCCGAGTAGGTAGAAGAGCGTCGAGAGAACGCCGCGGCGCTGGACGATGTAGGTGATGCTGGCGACGTGAACGGGATGCACCGCAAACCACACGGCGGCGAGGAACGCGAGCAATGCGGCGTATTGCCGGCGACCGCCGAGTCGAACAATCAGGGCGTACACGCAGAGGACGGTGGCCGCGTGCAGGACGACGTTCACGGTGACAAAGCGCGTCAAATCCCATGGTGGCATGCCGTTGCGTCGGTTCCACTCGCAATCGGCCGCGAAGGTGAGGTTGGTCAGTTCCTGTCCCGGGCGGATTCCCGATTGGACGAATCGGCGGACGCTGGCTGACCAGTCGGAAAGGGTGTAGTCCAGCGGCAGGAGCTGCGAATCAAAAAAAAGTCGATCGTGGTCGGCGTTGGAATAGGAAATACAGATCAGCACCAGGAGGGCGAGACACGCGAGGGCGTGACGAAACCACGCCGCGCCGGGGTTCTGCGCAGGCTGAATAGCTGTGGATTTCAGCGACTCCGACACGGGTGTGAGCATAATCGGACGATTCGCCTTGCGGAATCGCGGGGCATGCGGAATGAGTTATTGAGACGCTTGCCTGGCAGGCGTCCGGGGTAGAATCATTAAGATCGCCTGGGTGCGGCATGGGTCGTCGCCGTGCCGCGTAATCAAGTCGTGAAGGCCGCCGCCATGAGTCAGCCCATCGAGACATCGCCCGAACTGCCTCGCGACGTTCGCGAGAAGGTGTATGTCGTGATGCCGGCGTACAACGAGGGAACGTGCGTGGGCGGCGTGGTGGCGGGCGTTCTGCAGGAATACCCCAACGTCGTCGTCGTTGATGACGGGTCGGCGGATGATACGTTCGCGGTTGCGAAGCGGGCCGGGGCGATGGCACTTCGACACTCCATCAATCGCGGGCAGGGGGCGGCGTTGCAGACGGGCATTGAGTTCGCCGTTCGCCGCGGTGCGAAGTTTGTCGTGACGTTCGACTCGGATGGGCAGCATCAGGTGAGCGATATTGCGGCGATGGTCGCGCCGATCTGGCGCGGCGAGTGCGAGGTGACGCTTGGTTCGCGGTTCCTTGGGAAGGCGGTGAATCTGCCGGCGTCGCGGCGATTGATCCTGCGGATGGGTGTGCTCTTTACGCGGCTCATGAATAATCTCGAGTTGACGGATGCGCACAACGGGCTTCGCGCGTTCTCCGCGGCGGCGGCGGCGAAGGTGGACCTCCACCTCGACGGCATGGCCCACGCGAGCGAGATCATCGACATCATCAGCCGGGAGAATCTGCGGTATCGCGAAGTGCCGGTGCATATTCATTACACGGATTATTCCCTGGCCAAGGGGCAGTCGTCGCGCGGGGCGATTCGAATCGTGGTGCATTACTTGCTTGGAAGGGCGATGCGATGAATGGGTTTCAGATTCTGGTCTTGATCGTGGTGTCGCTGGCGATGGTGGTCAGCATTGGGGCATCCATGCGCGGGTGGGTGACGCGGCGGGAATCACTGATTTGGTCACTCGTTTGTCTGGCGGCGGCGGTTGCGACGACCTGGCCGGACTTGACGAGGCGACTGGCGAATGCGGTCGGCATCGGCCGCGGCGCGGATCTGGTTTTCTACTGCGCGGTCGTCGTCATGTTGATCGGCTTCTGGATGACCTACATCCGGCTGCAGGCCTTGCGACGGCAGTTGACCTTGCTCGTACGTCAGTTGGCAATTCAGGAAGGCGAGCGGGCCTATTCGAACGAATCGAACCGGCGCGTGTAGCTTATTTGAATTGGAAAGGAGTCCGACATGTCCGCTCATGCCACGCTCGTCACCGAGCAACACGTCGACTACATCGCCGCGCACACCACGCCCGAGGATGACTTTCTGCGTGAGTTGAAAGCGGCGGCGAAGCGAGAAGGAATTCCGGAGATTTGGATTTGCCCGGAGCAGGCGGCGTTCATGCAGATTCTCTTGCGGGCCATTGGTGCCCGCCAAGTCGTGGAAGTCGGCACGCTCGCGGGTTATTCGGCGATTGCCATGGCGCGGGCCCTGCCGCCGGGTGGTCGCGTTCGGACGATTGAGCTTTCTGAAAAGCACGCGGCATTCGCAACGAAGTGGGCGGCGAAGTCGAACGCGGCGGATCGGATCGAAGTAATTTGCGGGGCCGGCAGCGACGTGCTGGCGACGTTTGCCACGAACTCGGCCGATGCGGCGTTTCTCGACGCCGACAAGGCGGGCTATCCGCGCTATCTGGAGGAGTGCCTCCGCATCGTGCGACCCGGCGGGCTGATCATGGTGGACAACGCATTTGCATTTGGACAGTTGTTTGACGAACACCCGACCGACCGCGAGGCGCCGGCCGTGAAGCGATTCAATGAGATCATGGCGAGGGAGACGCGTTTGCAGTGCGTGATTGTGCCGATGGGGGATGGGTTGTGGGTGGGGGTGAGGCGATGAGATTAACGGGTTATCGGTAACGATGTCGAATGCGCCCCGCTTCGACAATGAGCAGGCTTCCTGAAAGTTGGTTGACCAGGTCAGGTTGGCTCAGAGCCTCGTTGATGACATCCAACACCGCATCCACTGACGTCCAACTTGGCAAATCAATGACGACGATTCCAAAAAACGCACTCGGCGGGTAGTTCCGAACATCGGAAAAATCGAAGTCTCTGGTCAGTAAAGCGAGTCGCTTGGCCTTCGCGTACGCAGCAATGTCCTCATCGGACGAACGGCCCATTCCGACGTCTCGAACATCCGTCGCTTCGTAGCCCAGTTTGCTCAATGAAGTGGCCGTTGCGCGTGGCAAACTGGCATCAACCAGAAAGTGCATCGCATGACCTAGCGGGGTAACGGATGATACTGTTCTCGTTCCACAAGCGAATTGGCGAATTCAAGGGCGGCGCGGATGTCGTCCTGTGAAATGTCGTACTCGCGTTCGATATCCGCAAAGGACATACCAGACGCAACGCTACCCACAATGATCGAAACGGGCGTGCGCGTACCCTTAATGACGGGCTTGCCGTGACAAATTTTGGGATCCACGATGATTTGGTCAGGCATTTGGACGACTCCTGTTATTCATTATAACCCGGGGCCATCGGGCGAGGCGTATCGAAATTTGGTTATGTGACCCTCGCCGCGATCGGCATCCGCCGACCCACACCGAAGGCCCGGCTGGTCACCTTTAACCCGGTCGCGGCCTGCTTTCGTTTGTATTCGTTCAGATCCACCTTGCGGATGACGTCTCTTACCACCGCTGCGTCAAACCCCTCGGCGATGATGTCATCGGCGCTTTTCTCCTGCTCTACGTAACGATTCAGAATTGCGTCGAGCGTGTCGTAGGGCGGCAGGGATTGCTGGTCGTGTTGATCGGGGCGCAGCTCGGCGGAGGGGAGCTTCGTGATGCTGGATTCGGGAATCACCGGTTGAAAACCGGTGCCACATTGACCCGCTCGTGCGTTGTACCAATTCGACAGTTCATACACGAGCGTCTTCGGCACATCGCTGATGACCGCGAGGCCGCCGCACATGTCGCCGTAGAGGGTGCAGTAGCCGACGGCGAGTTCGCTCTTGTTGCCGGTGGTGAGCAGCAGCCAGCCGAACTTGTTGGACAGGCTCATCAGGATGTTGCCGCGGATGCGAGCCTGAACGTTTTCCTCGGTGGTATCGGGCTTGCGGCCTTCAAAGAGCGGTTGCAGGCCGGCCTCGAAGGCGTCGTGCATGGCTGCGATGGGGGCGATCTTGAAGTCGATGTTGAGGTTGGCTGCGAGGGTCCTGGCGTCGGCGATGCTGTGATCGCTGCTGTAGCGCGATGGCATGGCGATTCCGTGAACACTCTCCGCGCCGAGTGCATCGACGGCGATGCACGCGGTCAGGGCCGAGTCGATGCCGCCGGAAAGGCCGAGCACGACGTGTTTGAAGCCGCACTTTCGGACGTAGTCGCGCGTGCCGAGCACGAGCGCCTGCCAGACCGAATCGAGCCGATCGGGATACGCATCGCAGCGAGCGGAGGTGTCCAACTCCGCGACGAGCAAATCCTCGGCGAACGCCTTGCATCGCGCTGCGACGCGGCCGTGTGCGTCGAAAACACAGCTCGCGCCATCGAAGATCAGTTCATCATTGCCGCCGATTTGGTTGACATAGACGATGGGCAGGCCATGGGTCGCAGCCTGCGTGCCCATGAGTCGCTCACGAAGCTGCTGCTTGCCGACGACGAATGGCGAGGCCGAGGCGTTGACGATGATCTGCGCGCCGGCCTTCTTCAATTCAGCGACGGGGTCGCGCTCGTACAGCCGGCGACCGAGCACTTCTTTGTCATTCCATACGTCCTCGCAGATGGTGACGCCGACCTTGATCGGCCCGCGCGCGGTCTGGATCGTCGTGAGTCCGGATTGTTTGGCCGGCTCGAAGTAGCGATGTTCGTCGAAGACGTCGTACGTCGGCAGGAGGGATTTGTGAAACTCGCCGACGACGCGCCCGCCTGAAATCAGGGCCAGCGTGTTGCGAAGCGGGCGGCCGACCGGCGTTTCGTGCTTCGTTACGCAGCCCACGAATGCCGCAGGCAGATCGCGAGCATCCGCGGCGAGCGCGTTGAGAGTCTCGCGCATCTGTTCGATGAAGTGCGGCTTCAGTACGAGGTCTTTCGGTGGATAGCCGCAAAGGGTCAGTTCGGGGAATAGCACCACATCCGGTCGGTCCACGACGGCGCGGCGCAGCGTCTCAAGGATTCGCGCGGCATTGCCAGCCAGGTCGCCGACAATCGGGTTCATTTGAGCGAGGGCACTACGCATGAATCAGAGAAGTATAGCGGAGTGAATGCGTCGTGAATGGCGTGCCCCGGATTGAATCCGCCTTATGCGATTTGAGGAAGGTGCGCGGCGGCGATACGCTTTCTGCCTTTGACGGAGGCGGCGGTCATGCGACACGAACGCGACCCTGACACCCAGCGGAACGGGGCGTCATTTGTTTCTCTTCGCTTATGGCTTGCCGCCGGTGCAATTCTCTTTTCGATCGTCACCGACGCACGTTCTGAAAAGCCGACCCGGACAATTCGTGACGTGGCCGCGCCCGACTCCGGTGCGTTTCGCTGGTGCCGATATCCGGTTAAGGATTTGCTCCCTGCGGCAACCGTTGCTTCCAAAGCCAGGGGCCCCTTCAACACTCTGATCAACTCGTCCGAGGCAGAGCCGAATGACACCGTCATGCAGGCCCAGGCGATCCCGCTTGGCTTCGGCATGGGGCAGGATGCCAATGTCACTGTTTCAGGCACGATGGCGTCAGCGGCTGACATCGATTTCTACAAGGCCACGCTCGCCAAGGGCGACATCATCGGTCTTGCATGTCATGTCACCGCCCCGGCGGATTCGCTCGTCGGCGTACACGATGCGGCCGGGACGCTGTTCTTTTCCAATGACGATCACGGCGGCGTTTCTTCGTTCTATCCGCCCCTGTCACCGTGGCCACCGGCGACCGGCTCGCTGGACTCGGCACTGACATTCGTCGTCCCCGCTGATGGGGACTACCTCTTAAGCGTGACGCCTGCCAATGCAAGCGGTGTGGGACCGTACGCGCTGGAGATTCACCTGAGCCGCGCGGCGATTGAGACCGCGTACCCGACGCCGATTCGACAAATACTCTTCATTGATTTCAACGGCGCGACAATCAACGCCCGCACGCTCTTTGGCTTGCCCGGCCGAGTCTCGGCCACGCTCTCGCCACTCTCCAGTTTTCTTTCTGGCTGGGGGCTGAATGCCGGGAATGAAAACGCCGTGATCGATGCCATCCTCACGACGATTCAATCCAACTTCAACGCCCTTCGTCTCATGGCCCTCAACGGCGATTTCGCTTCCGACATGATGCCGGGACACTTTGACATCGAAATCCGCAACAGCCGCGACCATCCCGACCCGTTCGGGCAGGCCAATGCCTCGCGCGTGATCGTCGGCGGGAGCATTTCCCAGCTTGGCATTTCCACCATCGGCATTGCCGAGTGGATCGACCCGGGGAACTTCAGCCAGTCCGATACGGCCGTCGTGCTGTGCGACCTGCTGAGCGCCAACGCCTCGGATCCCAATTCGATAAACTCCATCCCGCGGGCCGGGGGCGTGACGATCATTGATGCCATCGGAATCGAGATCGGTAATATCGTTTCGCACGAAGCGGGCCACTTCCTCGGCAACTGGCACACGCGAAATGACAACGCGACCGCCTGCATCATGGACACGGGCGGAGACATTCTCAATCGCGCGGGAGTCGGCAATGATGGAATCCTCGGCACGATGGATGATCTGGACGGTGCGTTTCAAAGCGATACGTTCGACCCGGCCGAAGGCGTGGGCATCGGAATGGAAAAGACGGATGTGAACGGTGCGTTCGCATTATCGACCGGCAAACTTGCCGCCGACATGACCGCCCCAATGGTCACAGCCCGCGAGCCTTCTCCAGCATCGATGCTCGCGACGATCTCCACGGTTTCGGTGACGTTTGACGAACCGGTCGCGGGATTGAACGCGGGCGACCTCACGGTGAACGGCTCGGCCGCGACGACGCTGACGGGCACCGGCGCAGGGCCGTTCGTGTTCGGCGGCTTTACTGCTCCGGCCGATGGAATGGTCACGATCATCCTCGGCGCCGGCATTACGGATTTATCCGGCAACGCATTCACGATGATCACGTGGAATGTTGAGGTCCATGATTGCAACGGCAATCTGCAACTCGACGCGACCGACATTGCGCTGGGTGTCAGTCGCGATTGCCCGGCGAATGGAATTCCCGATGAATGCGAAGGCGGATTGCTAAACGCGAACCTCGGCGCGGATCAAAACATTTCGGTGGGGCAGCCGGTGGTGATTCCGGCCGTGGTGGCAACAGGCGGTACACCACCGTACACATTCGCATGGATTTTCAACGGGCCGTCCGGCACGCAGAACTCGACCGATGCATCGCCGACGTTTACGCCCACGGTGGAGGGTACGCATGCATTGACTGTGCAGGTAACGGATTCGGTGACATGTGTCGCCACGGATACCGGCACGGTGCAGGTCACGGCCGTAACGCCTCCGGATGGTGGAGGAGATGGAGGCGGCGGCGATGGTGGTGGCGCTGCGCCGCCGTGTGGAACCTGTGGGACAGGGACGATGAGCGCGGTCGCGGTGGTGCTGTTGATGGGCAGGAGAAGAGCAAATCGCCGGCTGCGTGGGTCTTGAGTACTTGGTCCGCACGGCGGACCCTACTTTCCGGCGAGTATGGCAATGAAGGCGGGGATGTCGGCACCGCTTAGCATGCCATCGTCGTTTGCATCGGCGTGCGCCGCGTCGCAAGCGGGGAAGGCGCTTAGGTAAGCCGATGTGTCTATCAGTGCGAGTGCAAACGGTTCCACATCGAGCTCATCCACGGCTCCGTCGCAATCCATATCTCCGATCAATGAAGGGAACACGTAAACTATTTGCGTGGTCGAGAGGCAGTCGGGGTCTTCGACGTGTAGTTGTATCTCATAGAAAAGCACACCAAGCCCGTGGCCGCCCGATTCGAGTGTGGTCGTCGTAGCGCAATTGAAGTCGTACGGCTCGGGATGCTGGTGTTCGTTGTGGTGAAGAATGGTCTGCCAGCGGCATGTGAGTTGGCCGGGCGAGTGTTCGGCGTCGCTGATCGTTGCGGTAAGTGGTACCGGGGTGGATTGGCCGGGTGGCAGTGCCGTTCCGTCAAGGGGGCTGGTGATCTGGACGGACGGCGGAGAGTTGTTTAGTGCGACGCTGAAATTCGCCGTCGAACTTGCGTTAATTGGGTCAGTGACCGTCAGCGAGCCTTGAACGCAGCGCGGCGCCGACGGATTGGCCGGCGGACCGAAGGCCCGAAGCTCGCCCACGCTGATGAAATTCGCGGACCCGCCCGGGTTTCCGTTCAGTCGCACGCCCTGGGCGTTGACCGTGTTGAACGTGATGAAGTACGCCTCGAAGCTGACGCCGTTGTTCCCGGCATAGACCGGCGTCACGGAGATACCGGTCGCCGGCTGCCAGCTCCCGTTAAGTACTTGAACGGTGAAGATGTCGTAGTAGCCGCCATCAACGAAGTGTTTACCTTCTTGAAATAACAGCGCCGAGATTGGTCGCGTGGACGGGAATGTGTAGCCGATCCAGTCAATGCTTCCCTGGTCACCGCCGTGAAAGGTATCGAACTGGCGGGCACTATCGTCGCTGCCCACGGGCGGATAATCGAGATCGCGAATGATCTCTGGATTGTGATTGCCGCTGCCCGTCGGGCCGGGCGGACTGAGGCTGAGAACGCGGGCGACGATGGTCCCCTGGGCCGTGAGGTCGTCCAACATGCGATACGTGTGAACTGGTGTCGCATCGGTGGAGGGCGGCATGTTGTCGCCGAAGTTCCAGCGGTAGGTGAGCGGCTGGTTCTCACCATCGAAAGAATTTGTGCCGTCAAACTGCACGGTCAACGGCGCTGGTCCAAACGCAGGGTCGAGCCGGACGACGGCCGTTGGGGGTACGTTGTTCGCGTATGTCAATCGGCTGACCACGGCCACGCCGCTGGCGTTGTAATTGATGTAATAGACGGAGCCGTCGATCGGGTGCTGGGCAAAGCCGACGATCGCGCCGGTGCCGTTTGTGGCAAAGTCGCTTACGGCGGTAAGGGCATCCGAACCGTTCACGGCGAAGTTGCGTATCCAGCCGCTGTCGAAGTCGCCGTTGAAAAGCGTGTTCTGGTATTGCGCCGGGAACATGTTCCCCGTGTACCACAACCCCGCGATCGCACACCTGCCACCGAATTGCGGCCCCGTGACCGGCGCGCCGGGCGCGCCGATGTTGATGGCAGCGGCGTTGTTACCGTTGTAGATCCCCGTGCGGGCCGGGCCGGTGCTGTGGAACCACTCAATCGCGGGGCGACGATGCACGAAATGAGGTGTTGGTGGTGGGATTTGTTGCGCAGGATCGCAGGGATTCGGAAATGTCGGCGCGAGCGTGTCCTGAATGAGCAAGTCCTGAAATCGAAAGTACGGCTGCGTACACAGACCCTGGCCGGGAGGTGATGTGTTGAAGAGCGGATTGGGAGCGTCCCGATTGTTGATCAGTGTCGAGGGGTAATTCGGTGACGCGGTCAGCCCTTCATAGAGCGGCCAGCCGAAGTTCTGTGCCGGCCCCGTGCAGATGCTGATCTCCTCCCACCCATTCCACCCCACGTCACCGATGAAGAGCGTGCCGGGGTCGCCGGCCGCGGGATTGGTGTTGCCGGTTCCGGGGCGAAGACAGAATCGAAACGGATTTCGCAGCCCCAGCGCCCACACGCGCGAACGCGGCGCGCGCGGTGCGAGCGCGTCGTAATACGGATTCGACGGCATGCCGTCGCCCGTGTTCGGATCGAGGCGCAGGATTTTTCCGCTGAGGCAATTCACCAGTTGCGAGCGAAACGCGCCCACGTCCATCGTCGCGGTGATGATTCCCTCATTCAGGGCCGTGTTGCTGCTGCCGACCATCGGCCCGCCAGCGTCCATGGTGACGTAGCTGGCGCCGTCGCCGCACGAGACCAGCAGCGTGCCGTCCTCGCCGAAGACGAGGCTGCCGACGCCGTGCGATTGATGGCAAATTGGAATGCCAGTGGAGATGGATTCGCCGAGCAAGATCGTCCGCGAGGAATAATCGACGGTGTGAAAATCGTCAGCTGCTTTGCAGGTGTATCGCGTTATACGGCCGATCGTGTCACGGAAGTCGGTGCTGGTCGTCGGGTTGTATTGAGGTGTGCCGAAGAATGCGAGGTAGTGATAGTCCACCACATACATCAGATAGACACGGCCATTGCTGAGGAAGTTCGGATCGATCGCGAAACCCAGCAGACCGTGGTCGCGCCAGTTACCGACTTCCTCGCTGATGTCGATCAGCGGCGTCGCGGCCTTGATGCCGTTCTCCACAAGCCACACTCGGCCGGCCTTTTCCCATACGAAGAGTCGCCCATCGGAAGCGAACGTGAGGCCCGTGGCCTGATCCCAAGTCGCGGCCAGCGGCGTGCTCGCAAAGTTCGTCGGGAACGCACCGTGCGCCTCGCCCGGCATCACCCACGCCGAAGCAATCGCGATCACGGCGATGACCGGAATGATCCTGCGCATGGCGTGAAACTCTCAAAGCAGTGAAGCGAAACAGCCGGCCAACCCCGCGTCGGCACCAATCAGGTGAGTCCCCGTATCATACCACATCGGTCGGACTGCTTCGTAAGCGGAGGGAGTTCAAACTGAAGCACTCCGTCCTGTAATCGGGTGCACGAAACGCGGCGCAAGCGCGTGACGATTGTGTGAAGCGTCGCCCCAAGCGGGAGTGTTGTTGTGAAAGATGGCCTGGTCCCCGGCACACAGAAAGAGGTCTCCTACGTCGTGACACCGGAAATGTGTCCGGCGTTCGACGGCGAGGTGGTGCATCAAGTCTGCTCGACGTGGGAGATCGTGCATTACATGGAACTGGCGGGGCGCATGGTGCTGCTCGATTTTTTGGAGGCGAACGAGGAGGGCGTCGGCAGTCATGCGAGCTGCGACCACATGGGGCCGGCACCGGTGGGGTCGAGCGTGCGCGTGGTGGCTACGGCGACCGACGTGAGCGAACGGGAGCTGACCTGCGACTGCGTGGCCTTTCGCGGGGATCGCATGATCGCGGCGGGCAAGACGGTTCAGAAGGTCTTTCCACGCGAGGTGTTGGAGCGGATACTTAAGAAGGCGTAGGGTCCGCTGTGCGGACCGATTCGCAAACAAAATGGTCCGCACAGCGGACCCTACGATGGGAGATTCAACATGGTCAAGCTCGTTGCCGTCTATCGCACCCCGGAAGACCCGGCCGCCTTCGACAAGCATTATTTCGAAACGCATGTGCCGTTGGCCAAGAAGATGCCGGGGCTGATTAAGTGCGAGATCGAAAAAGTCGTCGGCTCGCCGATGCCCAGCGCCGAGACGCCCTACCTTGCGGCGCACATGTACTTCGCCAATATGGATGCGCTCAAGGCGGCGATGGCCAGCCCCGAAGGCAAGGCGTCGGCGAAGGATTTGATGGGTTTCGCGGGGAAGTATGTTCGGATGCATTTTACGCAAGTGGTGGAAGGATAAGACGTGAGCAACTACGACGGCCTTCACGCCGACAACTTCGGATTCAAAACAATCACCTACACCAAGCGCGATCTCCGCGCCACGATCACGTTCAACCGCCCCGAGGTGCATAACGCCGTCAATGGCGACATGCTCGTCGAACTCTGCGCCGCGTTTCAGGATGCCGCGTGGGATGACGACGTTCGCGTCATCATCCTCACCGGCGCGGGCGACAAGGCCTTTTGCACCGGGGCCGACGTGAAGGAGCAGGCCGAGGAGTTCGTCGGCAAGCCCAACAAATATTGGAAGTGGATGGGCCTGTTCATCGAGGCCCATGAGAAGCTGCGCAACATCGGCAAGCCGACGATCGCCCGGCTCAACGGCATGGTCGTCGGCGGCGGCAACGAGTTCAACATGTCCTGCGACCTGGCCATCGCGGCCGATGACATCATCATCAAACAGGTCGGCGCAGCCCGCGGCAGCGTCGCGGCGGCCGGTGCGACACAGTTCCTCCCGCTCATCGTCGGTGATCGTCGGGCACGGGAGATTCTCTTCCTCTGTGAAGACATCCCCGCGAAGAAGGCACACGAATGGGGCCTCGTGAATCAGATCGTGCCGCGCAGCCAACTCGACAAGGCCGTGGATGAGATGGCGACGAAACTCATCAACAAGCTGCCGGTCTGCCTGCGCTATGCGAAGGAGCAACTCAACTTCTGGCGCAACCTGTCATGGCACATGACCATCGGCCACGCCAAAGAGTTCCTCGCTCTCAACAACCTGTCACCCGAAGTGGCGGAAGGGATGAAGGCCTTCGTGGAGAAGCGGCCGGTGGATTACAAGAAGGCCCGCGAGGCGATAGAATAGGAATGCGATGAAACGACTCCGCGTGTACATCGATACGTCCGTGGTCGGTGGCTGCCTCGATCGTGCCTATTCCCAATGGAGTGGCAGGCTTATTGATCTCGCGAATCGGGGGGAGATTCAGTTGATCGTATCTCCCCTGTTACAGGGAGAGCTACTTCTTGCGCCGAAGGAAGTACAGCAGGTGCTCGCGACCGTAAACGTAGATAATGTTGAGAATGTAGCGCTTTCGGCAGAGGCAGAGTCGCTGCGAATTGCGTATTTGTCGGCAGGCGTCGTTGGCCCGGCCTCTGCGGCGGACGCGCTTCACGTCGCATTGGCCACTGTGAATGCGGCCGATGTCATTGTAAGTTGGAATTTCCGTCACATCGTGCATCTTGAGAAGATACGCGGATTTAACGCGGTGAACATTCGAGAAGGGTATGGGCCCATCGAAATCCGCACCCCCCGGGAGCTGGTCCCATGAGTATGGAACGCGATTTCGACTGCGTTAGAATGAAGGACGAGATTCAAGCCCGTTTACGTGCACAGTGGGAAGGCCTCAGCGCTGCGGAAATCCGTGAGCGCATTCAGCACGACTTGGAGACCTCGACAGAGCCGATTGCCGAATGGTCACGGCGACTCCGTGAGGCTAAGCGGCATCACCCCTCCGAAAATCTCCAGTCAGATTGATACTCGGGCGATATCAAAGCCGCGCGAGCGGGTGGCATTTGAAACCCCGTGCGCGCCAATTGTCACATCGACGCTGCGGGCGCTGGCTGTGCCGTCAACTTCAACCCCACGATCGACACAATCATTAACACCAGAAACGCCACGCGCCCGACGTTCACCGGCTCATTGAGCAGCCAGACACCGAGGATCGCCGTGCCGGCCGCCCCGATGCCGACCCAGACCGCATAGGCCGTGCCGATGGGCAGCGTCCGCGCCGCGATTTCGAGCAGGTACATGCTGATAACAATCGCGGCGATGGTCAGCGCACTCGGCCAGGGGCGGGTGAAGCCGTGGGTGTATTTCAGGCCGATGGCCCACGCGGTCTCAAACAGCCCTGCGACGATAAGAATGATCCATGCCATGTTGTGCGTCCTTTGGCGTGTGACGGGTATTGCCTTTCGACCCGGTCTGGGTGCCTTTAGTATTTGAGTCGAGTATCATGCCGGATTATGAGCAAAGTATCACGCTTACCGATCGCCCTCCTTCTTCTCACCGGCTGCGGCCGTCACTACATGCTGGTCGGCGAATCCGACACGAGCAAACCGATCTCCGTGAGTATCATGAAATCGCACGAGGGCGGCCAACCCGTGCGGCTCTTCTACACGGAGCTGACCGGCAACGACACCGAGTTCGTCTGGGATCAGCACATTGATGACAAGGACGCCTACATCGAGGCATGGTTCGAGCTGCGCGACCACCCCGGGAAGCGTACCGTGTATGCGCTGCCTCCGGACAAGAAGGTGCGATTGAAGTTGGACCGCAAGGACGATGGCGTAGTGGTTGAAGAGACGCGGATTGATGGGAAGAAGCACACGAAGTAGCCTAGTGGCTCTGCTGATCCGCGTGCCGACGCTCGTCAGTCAATAAACAGTTCAGGCCCGACTTTGAATCGCGCGGCCAGTTTGCGGAGGTGGGGAATGGTGAGAGACCGTTCCCCGCTGAGCAGTTTGGACCCCATGCTCGGATGCACGTCGAGGAGGCGGGCGAGGTCGGTCGCATTCAAGTCGTTCTCTTTTAAAAGGAAATCCAGCAGCTCAAGCCCGCTCAATTCGCGGGTGTCGATAGCGTGGTGCACGGCCTCATAGGCCTGCACGAGCTGCACCAGCGTCTCAAGGTATTGTGACTGCCCGCGGGTGAGCCGCCCTTGTGACATGAGCGCATCGATCATTTCGACCGTCTCGTCATAGTGGCCATCGTCGAGAATGGCTCGCGGCGGCATCTGCCGGACGAGCGACTCAAAGCGAGTCGGCAGTTTGGTTCTTCCTGTTTTTCGCTTTGTGGCAATCATGGATCAATTGTACCAGCTCTATTGCTGTCGTATTTCGCCAAGGCCCTACGGACACGGCCCGCCGAGCAATGTTGTGACGAATGCTGAAATGTCCTTCGCGTTGATCACGGCATCGCCATTTACATCGGCTCGATTCACATCACACCCCGGATACGCCGCTCCATACGCCGCCGCGTCCAGCAGCGCCAGCCCAAACGCCGTGACGTCATTCACATCCCGATCCCCGTCGCAGTCCAGATCACCAGGGCAAGCGACGGGCATCCGCTCAAACGCTCCCAGATCGCTCGCCGCGCCCGACACCGTTCGCGCGATACTCGTCTGGTGTTTTACATATTGCCGAACGATCGCCCCGCCGGGCAGCACGTTCGGATGCAGCGCGATGGCTGCGTTGACGCACGTCGAACCTGCCGTTAGCGAAAAATCCTGCCCCGCCTCATTCAAGAACCCCGGCGACACACCCGTGATCGACGTGCCATCATTGTTGATCGTGCCCGTCAGCCCGCCGAATGAACTCACATAGCCCGGCTTCAGCCAGTTGCGTTTGAAATCGAGCACGCCGCCGCTGTCGAGCAATGCCAGCCCGTTCCCTGCCGTCGTCACATAAATGATGTTATCCCGCGCGTCGCAGTGTTCATCATTGGTGGACAGCCGCATGAGCGTCGTGCTGTCGGTGCGCGTGGAGACGATCGTGTTGTGATAGAGATAGAGCATGCCCTTGCGATAATCGCCGAGCGTCCCGCTGTCGCCGCCATAGTGGATGATCTGCTTGTTCCCCGCGCCGGCCGGCTCGATCAGGATGTTGCCATAGACGTCGGTGCGGGGGTACGACGGGTCGTCGCGGATCAGCGTGCTGTCTTCCGCGTCGACAAGGTCAAGCTGCCGATTGCCGCCCTCGATCCAGTTGTAGCGAACGATCATTCCCGCCGAGCGATCCTTGAGATTGTTCCCGCCCGCACCCGACAGCAGCGGGCCGAATCGGTTGTATTGATACACGATGCCGATGGCGGCGGTGTAGGTGTTGTGCTCGAAGATGCTGCCCGAGTTGCCGTTGGAGTGGATGTAGTTGCCCTCAATGGTGATGTCGCGCGAGACATCCGGGCCGAACGACGAAACAAACAGCCCGTTGCCACTATCTCGAATAATGCAGTCGCGAATGATGATGTGCTCGCCCCGTTCGACGTGAATGGCCGCTGCGTTTTGTGAATAGGTGTGAATGAGATTGTCGTCGCCCGTGTACGTATTGGGCATTCGTGCCCCGCGAATGTCGAGTCCCTCGATCACGATCCATTGGGCGACGGTGTTGGACGGTGTATTGGAGCCGCCGACCTTGATGACCGATCGACCTTCGTTCCAAAAGTTAAGCTGCGGCGGAGTCGTTGCGTTCTCCCCGTCGATAATCGGCCGCGCTCCTCCCGGACCAGGCACGCCGCGCACGCTGATCGGCGACGCCATCGTACCCTGTCGCCCGATGACCCACTTTTCCCGATACGGTGTCGCCCGCCAGTGAATCCAAACCGTGTCACCCGGAATGAGCGACTGCCACGGCACGGCCGCAATCGTGGCGAGCGGTTGCCCATCGCCCACGTGGTAATCGGTTGCGAAAGCGGCGTGTGACAGTGCGAACAGAACGAGTCCGATGACGACGAAATGTCGCACCGACACTCCGGACTGCAAGCCATGTATGCAAAATTGATTATTCATCCGCGCCGCACCACTGCAAGTATAGTTAGACCCAAGTGTCGGCACCGAATCGGCCAGTCATTCTCCGATGGTTCCCGCATCCCTCGCCCGATCCCCGCGATTTGTTTAACATGCCTTCCCAACGAAACTTGCAAAACGGAGCGACCCATGTCCACCGACTTTATCCTTTCGCAACTCGACGGCAACGTCATCATCGCCCGGCTCAACAGGCCCGACGCCCTCAACGCCCTGAACATTCCGCTCATGGATCAGCTAATTAATCTCATGGAAACATGGGACACCGACCCGAATGTCCGCTGCATCGTCCTCACCGGCAGCGACAAGGCCTTCGCGGCCGGCGCGGATATCAAGGAGATGGCCGACGCCTCTGTGGTGGACATGTACGAGCGAAATAATCTGCAACGCTGGGAGCGCATCAAGCGCGTCCGCAAGCCGATCATCGCGGCCGTCAGCGGCTTCTGCCTCGGCGGCGGCTGTGAACTGGCCATGCACTGCGACATGATTATCGCCAGCGAGTCGGCCAAGTTCGGCCAGCCCGAGATCAACCTCGGCGTCATCCCCGGCGCGGGCGGCACGCAACGTCTCTCGAAGGTAGTCGGAAAATATCGCGCGATGGAGTTGATCCTCACAGGCCGTTTCTTCGACGCACAGGAGGCCTATCGCATTGGACTGGTGACACGCGTGCTGCCGGTGGAAACGTACTTGCAGGAGTCCATCGCACTGGCGAAACAGATCGCCGAGAAAAGCCCGATGGCCACGCGCTTTGCAAAGGAGGCGATCCTCCGTGCGTTCGAGACGGGCCTGTCCGACGGCTTGGACTACGAACGAAAGATGTTCTACGCCCTGTTCGCTACAGAAGATCAGAAGGAAGGCATGAAGGCGTTCGTGGAGAAGCGCAAGGCGAATTACACGGGGAAGTAGGCAGTGCTTGACTCGTACACCGGCCGCTTCAATTCGAAACTCGGGTTACAGTCACTCTGGTAAATTGCCGGATTGAGGCGCCACAGGGGAAGATCGCAGGAGTTGACCACCGCCCAGTTGGTCGATTGTGACCCCTGTACCCTTGATGAGGCGGCGATGGTAAACGTTGCAGCCATGAAGTCGAAGCGTAGCACCGTTTCCAAGGCTGAGGACGTCAAGATAGAGCGCTTCGCAGCCCGACGGGGCCTGATTCTGGAATTGGTTGACGACATCGACCGTTCGCCCAGGCTCAATGCGGAGCGTCCCCATTGCGAAGTTGTTGATGTAACCATTTGGATTTGTCGGACCGAGATCTCGGCCGGCAGCTTCGAAGGTCTGCGGTAGTGTGCCATCCATCATGATCGAGCCGGATTCCCAATGAAAGGTCGTCGCGCTGGGACTGAGGTTCTCGAAATTACCCGCAAGGCGATTGGTCGTCGCTGGGGCGACAAAGACGTTAACCGGCCCGTCAAAGCGCCAATTGCCGCCGACATTCGTGGTCGAGCTACCAATTATGTTGAGCACGGGCGGGTTGCAGCCGCGACCCGTAGCCGTGCAGGTCAAGACCGCATCGCCCGAGGTCTTGACTGTCGCCATCCCGTTTACCAGCACCTGACCGCCGCCCAATACCGTCAGAGTAGCCCCGGCCGCGAGTGTGGCGCTCAATCCCGGGAAATTCAGAATGCCGCCGTCGGCTCGGAACTGGCCCACACCGCCAATATCCCGTTCGAGGTTTAGCATCCCGTCATTCGACGCAACCAGAAGCCCGTCGTTGGTCGCAAGGGTCGTACCTGTGATGAACATCGCTTGACCGGCGCTGTCGGCGTTGACGGTGCCGTTATTATGGAAAGCGGCCGTCAACAATCCGGTTCCGGCGACCGAGCCGTCAATCGTAATCAAGTCGGTGGTCGCGAATGATGCGATCTCGGCACCTGGACCTGCGAGCCGAATTGGAGCCGTCCCTGCGAAGGTCGTAGACGTAGCAGCCGTAAGTCGCCGGCCCGCCAACAACTCGATAAGTCCGTGGTTGATAATTCCCGCGGCAGTGGCGATCGTCATGTCGCCAAAAGTGAAATGCAGTTGGGCGTTGGCCGCGACCACCATGGCATCAATGGTGACCGGAATGTCGAGACTGACATTGGAGTTCGGCCCCGGTATGTAAACGTTGAAGCCCATCGTTCCTGTGTTATCTGGCACGCCGACTGGGTCCCAATTGTTTGGCCCGCTCCAATTATTGACTCCTCCAACCCACGCTGTGAATGGCTGAGCTTGAATGGGAGCCGCGGAAATGGCTGAATTGTCAACTTCATTGTCGTACTCGATGATCGAATTGCCAATATCAGTCGTCACAACAATGTGATAGGGGCCGGGGGTTAACGGGAGTGTAATGGAAGCGACCTGCTCATAAGTTTCGTTGGGCAGGAGCGACATCGGGGCCGCAATATCGCCTGCAGGCACATCGCCACCAATCTGATCGTCACTTGAAATGAAGACGCGATCAACCCAGGGAACCGTTGCCGCGGCGTCGCCTGTGTTCTTGATGGTAAAACAAATGTCGACGGGAAGTCCCGCAAAGCCGGAGGCCGGCAACTCAATGTTACTGACAATCAAGTTGGGCGCTGGAGGATAAGTGACCGCAATGGGATTGTCAGAAACGCGCGTGTTGTTAAGCTCGCTTGGCGTCTCGGACAGATTGTTGGCAGCGTCCGTCGTGATGATGACCCAGTATAGCCCGGGAGCGGCAGGAAGCGCGATCTGAGCATTCTGATCGTAATGTGTTCCGACCGCCATCGGCCCAATGCGATTGAGTTCGGCCACCAAGACGTCGCTACCCGGCTGGTCATCCGAGGAAAGATACATCCGATCCACCCAGCTTCCAGTTGCCGCGCCGTCACCGTCGTTAATGACTCGAAAGCCAAAGGTCGCCTGGTCATTGATGTAGCCGGACGTCGGAATCATCATCGATTCGACCGTCAAATCGGGCGACACAATGCTGAATGGTTCACCCAGATAAATGTTGTCAATGGCAGATGTGTCAGCTCCATTACCCAGCGTAACAACTACACGCGTGATTGTTGGCGCACCGATTGCGGCAAGTTCCTGCGCCCCATTTCCTCCTAAGAATGCCTGATTGAAGGCTACTTGTCCTTCGGCATCATATGCAACAATGGTTGCTCCTGGTGGCTCGGCGTCAACAACATAACAAGAAAAGTATGAAACGGCTGATCTTCCGGGTGTTGTTTGGTTTACAAATGAAAACTCAACTTGGCAAGGAGCCAAATCTCCGACGGGCGGACCGAACAAGCGGTCTCCCGTGATTGGAAGCAACCCTTCATTAGGGGCACCCTGTAAAATCTGAGGGGCCCCGGCGACGGCATTGACCTGCAGGCCGCGATCCGAATACTGGTTGGTGATGCTGGTTGTAGCGGGAAGCTCCTCGAAAGTTACTACTCGTTGCCTCGAAAACAACATTCCTACTGCACGACCAGGCAAAGGAACAAAGCCATTTAGGGATGCGTTGTGGTTGCCATCAAACGTGTAGCGGGCAACAGACGTCATGTTCTCCCGACTTACGAAAAGTTCGCCCCATGAGGAGAATGCGACATCAATACATGTTCCTCCGACAACAATGAACCCATTAAAAACAGGGGTACCCATCGAATCAAACAAGAATCTCACGACACTTTGATCGTTTGCCGAGGCCACAAACATTTCGCCCCAAGGGGCGAAGGCAATGCCATGGTTATTGACACTGGGCGTGGTAAACTCTCGCAAGAATATGGCGTTTCCGTTAACATCGAACTGCCATTGTTTCATTTGCAGACTTGTTCCACAACAAAGACTCACAAACAAATCCCCCGCGGCATTAAAATCGAGCCAACGTGATCGAGTACCGCCGAGGTGATCGAGGATATGTCCGTTGAACAATGGAGTTCCAGTTTGATCAAACAAGAACCTCGTTACTCTGTCGTTTGATGCGTTTACCACGAACAGTTCGCCTCCTCTAAACGCGAGTCCGTGGGGTCGTTGAAGATCCCAGCCAACGCCGGATTGAGGAATGATCCCATTGGGGGTCGGAATTCCAATTGGATCACTGAATCGTGCGACGCTTCCAAGAGTGGAGAATGATAGCGTGTGTCGATTAGTCACAAACATTTCTCCCGACGGGCTTATTGCGACGTCACTTGGGAAGTTCAGGTTGGCCGTGATGACTCGATCCAAGATGGGCGCGCCGACAGATTGTATTTGTACTCGATAAACTTCGTTAGTGTCCGCTGATGAAACGAAGAGCGTATCTGCATAAGAACCCAGAGGAAGGAAACACGTCAGCAGAAGGGCAAGCAAGCTGGCATATATAAACCCATTCGAACTGTTCATTGCACTCACCGTGTGATTAGACAAAGCTGAATAATGTCGCTGCCCCCGAAAGCGTGCACATGCGATTCTAATATGTCACTAATTTAACGTATTTGTTTCTGTTTCTCAAGTCTACCAACTTCATTATTAGTGCCGTTGTTCAAGCGGAATGTCGGCCTGCATCTCGAGTTTCCGGCATTCCTCAAGTGACTCAATCCACGCGACGCCGTTGGGGATTTCCGCCGTTAGACCCTGAGGGTCCTTTTCGAGTTTTGTGAGGCAATCACATGGCACGGCTTTTCGGCTCGCGTCGGCAAGGTCTTGCCGATTCAGGCGCTTGTATGCGACCGCCGCAATCAAATTGGGAATGGCCGGACAAGTATCCTTTGAGCCAATCGCCTCATCCGCGGATTCGGCGGCCTTGGCCCAGTTTTCCTTTTTGAGATACGCCTGCGCCAGAATTCGCCTGGTAAGCCCCTTGGGTGGCCCCCCGAACTTCTCCCATTCTGGTCCGTTCGCCAGATCGTCGGCCAAGAGAGCGAGGTGCAGCGCGCGATCGGCGACGGCGGGGTCTTTCGAGGCGATGGCGATCCGCGCTTCCAGGAGCCGGACATTTGGATTGGCCCGGCCGCCTTTTTCTTTCAAGGCGTTTTTAATGTCTTGTTCCGCTCGCGGATTGCCCAGGGCTAAATCAATGGCCGCGAGATTGTGCCAACGGAGCCAGGGACGATCATCTCCATCGGTAAGACTGAGTGAGGTGGAATCCACAAGTGCTTGCCTCGCCTCTGACCAACGCCCGAGCCTAAGCAAAGTTGTTGAAAGAGTCACATGGTTTGGGTAATAATTTCGATCAAGTGCTATCCCATTTCTAAGGGTACTTATTGCCTCTTCGAATTTCCCTTGTTCTCGGAGAATGATCGCACGAAAGTTGTATGGCTCCGGGCGATTCGGATCAATTGTTACTGCTTGATCCAGAAGGGATATTGCTTCCTCAGCGTCCCGAGATTTGTGGGTATCGCGAAATCGACTGACATAAGCATTTGCCGTGTTAATCAAGACCCGAAAATCTTCGCGATTGAACTTCACTGATTCACCTAGAAGCTCATTGGCCTTTTGGGAATCGCCAAGTCTAAATAGTAGTATGGCTTGCTCAGTGAGTGATGCTGCTTCAATCCTCTGTCGCTGAGTTTGTTCAAGCTTGAGTTGCTTATTCGCGATACGGGCTTTCTGAGAGGCAATTATTGTTAAGACGAGCGAAACAATTGCCACCGTAAACATGACTGAAGAGGCTACCCCCCACCGATGCACCGTTACAAACTTCTTCGCCCGATACGCCGCACTCGGCGGTGCCGCAATAATTGGCTCCCCAGCCAAATGCCGCCGCACATCTTCCGCGAACGCGGTTGCTGACTCGTATCGCCGTGCCCGATCCTTATCGAGCGCCTTCATCACGATCCAATCAAGTTCTCCACGCACGGTTGAGCCGAATTTCTTTGCCTCAACACGCCGCCTCGCCGCCAGCGCTGTGAGCATGTCCCCCGACTCACTTAGCCGCGTGCTGGGCTTCGGTGGATCGACCTCACGGATAATTCGTTGAATCTCAGCATACGCCGCCTCGCGCAGCTTCGTGTTGTCAAACGGCGTCGAACCGGTGAGCAACTCATACAAAAGCACGCCCAGCGAATACACGTCGGTCCGCGTATCGATGTCGAGACTGCCCTCGGCCTGTTCGGGACTCATGTAGGCCGGCGTGCCGATGAGAAGATGATGCTCGGTGAACAGCGTTTTTTCGGTGAGACGATGATCCGTCGCCTTTGCGATGCCGAAATCGATCACCTTCGCATGCGGACGACCATCCTGTGTGCTGACAATAACGTTGGAAGGCTTGATGTCGCGGTGAATAATCCCCTTCAGGTGGGCGTGCTGGATCGCGTGGCAGACCTGAGTGAAGAGGCCCAGCCGGTCCGGAATCGAGAGGTTGTTACGGTCGGCGTACTGAGTCACCGGCTCGCCCTTGACGTACTCCATTACAAAGTATGGCCGTCCCGCATCGGTAGCCCCGCCGTCGAGCACCCTAGCGATGTTGGGATGGTCCATGAGGGCCAGGGCCTGACGTTCGGCCTCAAATCGGGCGATCACCAGTTTGGTGTCCATCCCAAGCTTGATGATCTTTAACGCCACGCGTCTGCGAACCGGTGAATCCTGATCGGCCATGAAGACCACGCCGAAGCCGCCTTCACCGAGTTTCTGAAGTAGTTTGTATGGCCCTATCCGCGTGCCAGGCCCTTCAGTCAAAGGAACACCCGCTACCGTCGCATCCACATCGAGCACCGAACTGCTGGCATGTGCGGCCAGCAATCTTTCAACTTCTCGGCGCAGTTCATTCTCGGCTCCGCACGCCTGTGCGAGGTAAGCTGGGCGCGCGGCCTCTGGCAGGTCGAGTGCGGCAAGAAAAATCTGTTTCGCTCGGTCGGAGTTCATTTATCCACCTTGGCCATTTCGCCATCCTCACCCAGCTTCTTTCGCAACCACGCCTTGGCATACTGCCACTCGCGGTCGACGGTGCGCGGCGATATGCCCAGCGCCTCAGCCGTTTCATCCACGCTCAGCCCGGCGAAGAAGCGGAGATTCACCACGCGAGCAGCGTGAGGATCGTCGACGGCCAGTTGATCGAGTGCGTCATTCACCGCGAGCAGATCGGACAGCCCCTGTCCCGCCGCGAGATCGGCGAGTTTGAGCGACACATTGTTCCAGTCACCGCCACGCTTGGCCGCGCCGCTTCGTCGCGCATGATCGATCAGCACGCGCCGCATCGCCTCGCCCGCCGCGACGTAGAAATATCCACGACCCTTCCAATCCGCGTCCTTGTGGTCCACCATTCGGATATACGCCTCATGCACCAGCGCGGTGGCCTGCAAGGTGTGGTCCGCACGCTCGGCGGACAGATGCTTCTGGGCCAGTGCCCGCAGTTCGGCATAAACCAGAGGAAGCAGTTCGTCCGCGGCCCGAGTCTCGCCGGCAACGACGGCGTTGAGAATGCGTGTCACGTCACTCGTGCGGTCATGGTCCGTGTTCATTTTGTGATGCCCGAACTGCTAGAGGCCATTATAACGCCGGTGTGGCGGAAATGGGTCGGCCGGCGACCGGGGCGTTTGCAGTCCGGCCCCGATCGCGCGGCGCGCTCCGGCCCAGGGAGCGGGGTTTCAGCAAACGAATCGACACGGAGCCGTATCGCCTCATCAGTCGGGGGAACGCGAGCAGCACACCGCAAACCAGCGCTCCAGCAATCGGAACAACAATCGCCAGAACCTCAAGGACGTCCGCCAGAAGCACCAGCCCGTTTCCAATGACGTAATCAAGATCAAACATGATTCACCTTCCTCGCTTCGCAGGGCCATTCGAACGGCCGCTTTCGTGCCCCGTCATTCCCGTCGCGGGGCATGAACTAAGAAGCGAAATCCAGACTCGGGCGACGCCATGAATTCTTTACGAATTCGCAGGCCGACCGTATGATCCGCGCAAGATCAGGGTGAACAATGGCTTACGAAACAATCAGCGTGGAAACCGCCGCCGGCGTGCGCACCGTCACGCTCAACCGGCCGGACGATCTGAATTCCATCGACGAGCGCGTGACCAGCGAGCTTCAATCCGAGCTTCGCAATGTCGCGCGCGAGAAGGCTGTCCGATGCCTCGTGCTCACCGGCGCGGGCCGTGGCTTTTGCGCCGGGCAGGATTTGAAGTCGGTGATGGAGCGCAAGGGACCGCTTGACTTCACCGAAACGCTGCGCCGCCGCTACAACCCGATCGTCTTTGCGCTGAAGGCGTTGGAGATTCCCACAATCGCGAGCATCAACGGCGTGGCGGCCGGCGCGGGTTGGAGTTTGGCGCTGGCCTGCGATCTGCGAATCGCATCGACGAAGGCGAAGTTCGTCAGCGCGTTCAGCAAGATCGGTCTTGTGCCTGACAGCGGCATGACATGGACGCTGCCGCGGTTGGTGGGCCTTTCCAAGGCTCTGGAAATCGCATGGATGGGCGATCCCCTTTCCGCTGAAACGGCGTTACAATTGGGCCTTGTGAATCGCCTGGCCGAGCCGGAGGAATTGGCCAAGGTCACCGCCGAATGGGCCGCGGTGCTGGCGAAAAGCGCGACGCGCGGCCTCGGCCTCACAAAACGCGCGATGTATGCCGCTCTTGGAAACGACCTGGACACTCAACTAGAATACGAGGCACAACTGCAGGGTGTCGCGGGCCGAACTAAAGACTATACCGAAGGTGTGAAAGCCTTCATTGAGAAACGGGCCCCGGAGTTCATCGGTGACTAGTAATCGTTTGTTGGGTGTGATCGGTTCGGGGACCATGGGCGCGGGCATTGCACAATGCGGCGCCGTCGCCGGCTACAAAGTGCTGACGTTCGACGTAAAGCCTGAGTTGATTACGCAGGCCTATGCCAAGATCGCCGAACGACTCGACGCCGCTGTTGGCAAGGGCAAAATGTCGAAGCTGGAGCGCGATCAGGCCGTGGCCCGATTGCACGTCGGCAAAAGCTACGACGAATTGGCGTCAGCCGAAGTCGTCATTGAAGCCGCCCCGGAAGACCTTGCCCTCAAAAAGAAAATCTTCGCCGAGATTGATCGTGTTTGTTCGCCGAAGGTTTTGCGCGGCACGAACACCTCAAGCCTCTCCATCGCAAAAATCGCCGAGGGCCTCAAGCACGCCGACCGACTGCTCGGCATTCACTTTTTCAATCCCGCACCGGTGATGAAGCTCATAGAGCTGGTGCAAGGCCCCTCGACGAGCGACCAGACCATGGTCGAAGGCCGCGCCGTCGCCGCATTCCTCGACAAGACGCCTGTAAAAGTAAAAGACTCGCCGGGTTTCATCGGGAACCGCGTGAATCGTCCCTTCTACTTGCAGGCATTGCACCTGTTGGAGAAGGGTGAGGCGGATATTCGTGCGATCGACACCGCGGTTCGTACCATCGGCGGCTTCAAGATGGGGCCGTTCGAACTTCTCGACCTGATCGGCCTCGATGTGAACCTCAGCGTCACCCAGTCCGTGTATGAGGGCTTCAACAAGCCGGATCGATTCAAGCCCAATTCAATTCAGGAGAAGCTCGTCGCCTCCGGCAGGCTCGGCCGCAAGTCGGGTCGCGGCTTCTACGACTACGCCAACGATAATCCGACACCAGGCTTTGAGACGCCGCTTCGCGATGTAACCTCCTGGAAGCCGGGCAAAGCGCTCACCGATTTCGCCGCGGCCCTCGGCAAGCCCGCCGATCGCGAGGCGTGGCTCTTCGCCCGCATTATCGTCGCCGTCATCAACGAGGCGGGCATCACGGCGGACACGATTGCCCTTCCGCGCGACGTTGATGTCACGATGGAGCTCGGCTTCAACTACCCGCAAGGCCCGCTCGGCCTCGCCGATTACATCGGTCTTCCCATTATTCAGGCGCTGATGGCCGACTTTCACGCCGAGACGGCCCAAAGCGAATTCTACAAGCCGAACGCGCTGCTTAACCGCCTCGTCGCCGAGGGCGAGTGGGGCGAGCAAACGGCCAAGGGTTTTTTGTATCACGCCCTGTAGGTTGCGTCGCAAACCGGTGCTTTTCTCGGGCTACGGGTGGGATCCACTGCAATTGAATGCCCGGAATGCAACTGCTAGACTTATGGCATGACGATCGAGCAACTAAGCACAGTCCACCACGCACAGCCGTTTCAACCATTCCGATTACATATGGCGAACGGCCGCTCGCTCGATGTCAGCCATCCTGATTTCCTATCTCGCTCACCGAGTGGACGGACCGTTGTCGTTCATAAGCGCGATGAGACGTTTGAGATTTTCGATATGCTCTTGGTGGCAAGCATTGAGACGCTCAATGGAAAAGCCGATCAGGCCGCCTGATCCGTTTGCCTACGCCGCCCAGACTTCCTATACTCTTCCGCCGACGCCACCCGGTCTCGCCCCAGCATGCCCGGCGACCTCGCGAACGGTGGTTCCTCTGGAGATGACCCATGCCTGCCGACCTGACCGGCCAGAATATTCTGATTGCCGATGACGATCCTGAAGTGCTTTCCACCCTGCGTACTGCCTTTGAGCACGCCGGCGCCAAGGTGGTGACGGCCAACGACGGCAACAAGGCCCTCGACTTCGCCAAGCGCCTCAATCCCGACCTCATCATTCTCGACATGATGATGCCCCGGCGCAGCGGTTTTCTCGTCATGGAGACGCTGAAGCCCAATCACGAGGTCGGCACGAAGCCTTTTGTGATCATGATTACGGCGAATGAGGGCAAGCGCCACGAACTCTATGCGCGGCACCTCGGCGTGGATGACTATGTGAGCAAGCCGTTCAGCCTTGAGCGATTGATGGAATCGTCCGCGAAGCTGCTGGGGGCCAAGTACGTCGATCCCGACGAAGTTCGCTCGTAGTCGCCGTTCCCCCGGTCAATACTTGTGGAACCCGTGGCTCGACTTTCTGCCGAGTCGTCCCGCGTCCACCATTTTCTTCAATAGCGGGCACGGGCGGAACTTCGGATCGCCCAGGTCGCGGTGCAGCACTTCGAGGATGTTCAGGCACACGTCCACGCCGATGAAATCCGCCAACGTCAGCGGGCCCATCGGGAAGTTGCAGCCCTGTTTCATGATCTCATCGATCGTCGTCGCGTCGGCCACACCCTCCATTAGGGCGAACGCGGCCTCGTTGATCATCGGCATGAGCACGCGATTGCTTACGAACCCCGGCATGTCGTTGCAGCGAAGCGGGTTCTTGCCCATTCGCTTGGCGAGGGCTTCCACGGTTTCGACCGTCGCGTCATCCGTTGCCAGCCCACGTATCACTTCGACCAACGTCATCAATGGCACAGGGTTGAAGAAGTGCATCCCGATGAACTGCGTCGGCCGATCGGTCGCGGCGGCGAGTTTTGTAATGCTGATGCTGCTGGTGTTGCTGGCCAGAATCGATGCCGGGGGAAGAAGCTTCTGAACATCCTTGTAAAGGGCCACCTTGGCATCAAAATTCTCATAGATCGCCTCGATGGCGATGCCGACCGTTGGCCATTCAATTGCGGAAAGAGTGCTGACCGTCTTGATTTTTCCCTGCGCGGCCTTGGCTGCGTCGGCGGTGAGTTTTCCCTTCTCGGCCAGCTTGGCAAGGCTCTTTTCGATCGCCCCCAGCGCCCCGGCTACTTGGGCGGCGTTCGAGTCGTAGACATATGTGGTTAATCCGGCCGTCGCCGCGACTTGTGCGATGCCGCGACCCATGGTGCCTGACCCGATGACGACACAAGATTCGATGGACATGGTAGGTTCCTTTACTTCTCGGATACGTAGTGTAGCAATCGCATCGAATCGTTGCGACCCGCAGGCCGCAAGTCCCGGCATCTTGGACACAGACCGGTTTGGGAGCGGCCCGTTCGAAAAAAAATGCGCCGCAGCCTCTCCACGAAAGCCCTGGCACCGTTTAACATGTCTCGCCAATAGAAGCGCCAGGTTCGGGAACGACGTTCTCACATTGAGTCAATCAATGAAGGGTTGCCTGGTGCACTAAGTCGGGGAATTACGAAAAGCCGCCAACGATTTATTACGGCGAGCAATAAGGCTACCCATGAACAATCAAATGCTTGATCGCTTGTCTTCGCTTCGTTCCGCGTTTGCGTATATCGGGAGTCTTGTGCTCCTGGCCGTCACCATCGGGCTGGCATGCACCAGACAGGGTACCCCGCTCGACCCGACCGGAATCGTCTGGCCGGTGGAGGCCACCGGCATCTCGCCGTCTTCTGGTCCGACATCGGGCGGCACCAAGGTGACGATCACCGGTTCTCACTTTCGCCAGAATAGTGCCGTGCTTTTTGGCGCGTTTCTCGGCGAACAGACGCAGGTGATCAATGATCAGGTCATTACCTCGGTCGCCCCGGCACAGGCCGCCGGAAAGGTCGACATCACGATCGTGACGTCAAACTTCGATCCGTCAACGCTGGAGGACGGCTTCGAATACATCGTTGGTTTGCCCGTGGACGACGGAAAGGCCCCGCGCGTCGTGGGTGCGACGTCCATCGACAACAACACGGTCCTGGTGACATTCAGCAAGCCGATGGGAGTCGGCGCCAATCTGCCGGCCAGCTACCAAATCACCGGCACGGATACGGCATTCCTCATCGTGACGACCGCGGAGTTGCTGGCCGACATGACATCCGTGAAATTGACGACCCTCACACAGGATTTCGATCTCTATACCGTTCACGTAGTCGGGGTGAAAGACGCCTTCGGTCGCGAGCTGGCCACGCCCGACGGCATCATCGGTCCGCCCGTCGGGATCGACCCTACTCGCGCGGTTTTCCGCGGCACGGCCCCGACACAAGCTCAAATCGACTTCGATACCGATGGCGATGGTTTCGGCGACTGGTTTGAGATGAAGGGTTGGTTCGTGACCGTGAAATTCGCCAACGGAACCGAAAGCACTTTTCACGTCACCAGCGATCCGTTTGCCCCTGATACCGACCTCGACGGCCTGGACGACAGTGTCGAAAACCAGTTCTCGTGGGATCCGCGCACCAACGACACCGATGCCGACCACATCACCGACAGCGAGGAATTCAACGACTGGTACACCGACCCGGATAATCAGGATACCGACGGCGACGGACTGGCCGACCCGTTGGAAATCCAGTTCTTCTTCACGTCGCCGATTCTGGCCGACACGGATGGCGATCAATGGACCGACGACGACGAGTTGTTTTATCGCAATCGCAATCCCCGCCGGAGCGACATCCCGCTTCCGCAAATCCGCGTCGGTACGCCTGCGATTTTCATCAAAGAGACGTATTCCTTCACCGATGAGCGCGGCAACACCATGACTCGTGATCGCCAAAGCACCACCTCCATGAGTCAGAGCAATTCGCGGACACTCAGCACCAGCGACACACAGTCCAGCGAAAATACCGACAGCTACAGCCAGGAGATCGGCACCGAGTTCACGATCGGTGGCTCGGACCCGTTCGGCGGATTCTCCATCAACGCGAAGGTCGGATTCGAGCAAACGCGACAGCGCGGCTATTCGTCGACGGTCAGCAACGAATCGGCCACCTCGTCCTCGCAGGAGTATCAGAACTCCATCTCCGAGGGAACGAGCTTCAGTGAGAGCCGTGCGTTCAGCCGAACGATCGATGAAGCGCGACTGAATCTCGACGTCACCATTTCGAACCTCGGCGACGTCGCGTTCACGATCAGCGATCTTGAGTTGGCCGCCTTTGTGCGCGATCCGATTCGCAAGATTGACGTGCCGCTGGCGACTCTGCTCTCTGAGCGATCCATTGCCGGCGACGATCAACAATTCAACCTCGGCCCCTTCGACCTCGATCGTGGACCGTTCATCTTCCGGGACATTCAGATCTTTCCGAACGTGGCCGAGCAGCTTCGCGCCGCGCCGCAGGCGCTCAGCGTGAAGATCGCGAACTTCAACATTCGGGACGAATCGGGGCGGCTCTTCGCCTTCAGCTCGCAGGATATCAACGACCGGACTGCCGGCATCATCATTGATTACGGCAATGGCGAAGTCGAAGCCCATCGCGTTGCGACGGCGGCAACGTTTGACGAATTCGGCCGATCCCGCGGCATCACCATGCGAACAGCGCTGGTTGATATTCTCGGGATTGCCCGCGTCGAAAACGAATCGACGGCCATCACCAATCCGAATTCGCCGGCCGTTCGCAACTCCTATGGAACAGTGGTCGACAGCACCGGGCTTGAGATTCTGACGCGCGTCCGCGGCGTTCAGACAACAGTCGGTACCTCGATGCGCGACCGCAAGTTCTGGGTCATTATTTCGTCCACCCCACTGCCGACCGGCGTCAACTTCAGCGACACGGTGCTGAAGGCCGGCACGAACTACTCTCTCCAATTTGTGGCCGACCGTGACAGTGACGGCCTGTTTGCGAGCACCGAATTTCTCGATGGATGCTCGGATGACAGCGTTGACACCGACGGCGACGGCATCGGCGACTTCGACGAAGTGCGCACCGGCTGGTTGCTCAAGATTCCGGGCGCCGAGCGCCGCGTCTTTTCCGATCCAGCGCGGGCAGATTCCGACGGCGACGGCAAATCCGACTTTGTTGAGCGCCAGTTCAGCACCGATCCGCGAAAGGCCGACACCGATGAGGACGGTATTAATGACCGCGAGGAGATCGACGGCTTCGAGCTGGTGCTTTTCGACGGCGACGATGACCCGACGAACAACCCGGTTGTAATGCTCACGCCCTACACCGACTTGGCCATCATCGATGGCGGAAACGGAACATCGGAGACGACGGCAAGCGGCGACGACGTGCAGGTCGTCACATCCGGCAATGCCGCGTCCGCCGGCGCGGCGGTTGTCGCGCCCGGCCCCAACGGTCGAATCGATACGACGCCGGCGGGTGACGACTTCATTGACTACGGACCAACCATCATCGCGGGGGCGAACCTTACGGCGAACACCACCGCCAGCGGTGACGACATTCAATTGGTCGCGCCGGCAACCACGGGCCTGACTGCTACGACGCGAATCATCGGATCGGGCCTCAACGGCAGAATCGATACCGCGCTCAGCAGCGACGATCTGGAACAGGCCGGCCACGAACAACTCGTGGCGACCGACCCACTCCGCCGCGACACAGACGCCGATTCACTATTCGACGGCCGCGAGCGCCTGCTCGGCAGCCAGCCGAACAATCCGAAGGATGCCGGCACGGTCGTCGATACCGACTTTGACGGCATGGTGGATGCCGAGGAGACAAACGGCTGGGATGTCATGGTCAACGGCATGACGGTTCATGTCACCTCTGATCCTTTGAAGCCCGATACCGACGCCGACGGCCTGCCCGACCTGATGGAGCGGTTCTTCCGGCTGAATCCGCGGGCGCGGGACACCGACGGCGACACCATTGCCGACCGGACCGAGCTTGACCCGTTGGATCCGCGCAGCTTCTTCCCCGCGGGGACCTATGACGACTTCAACCTTGTCTGCGCCACGGCATTGGAATGTCACTACACGGCTCCGACAACGCCGGTCGGAACCAATCCGCTTCTCGCGGATACCGACGGTGACATGCGCAACGACAACGTGGAGCGCGATGTGGGTTGGTTCGTACAGGTCTTCGGCATGGCGCAATACGAGGTGTTTTCCGACCCGTTCAAGGCGGATGCGGACGCCGACGGCCTGAACGACTCCGCGGAACTCGCTGCCGGTACCGATCCGGACAACAACAACACCGACGGCGACAATCGCAACGATGGTTACGAAGTCAACACCCGTCTGACCAATCCGTTGAAGCCGGACATGAAGGTGACGTTTACCTACACAAGTTACACAGTCAACGGCGATTGCGACGATGCCGCATTCGCAGGACTCGAACTGGAAGGCGGCCCGCTCCGCATTACCAAGCCGGACGGCACGGTCGTCGATCTCGTTACGTTCTCCTGCCCGTGTGGCGATGATTGCAGCAGCAACACGGACGGGACAACGGTTGATTTCACAGACATGGGTTCGAACTTCCTGCTCGAAACGGGCCAGAGTTTCACGGCATCCAGCGGAACGCTCAAAGATCACGACATCGAGTTGTGTTCGACGCACGGCTTGGACGACGACATCGGATCGTTCTCTCAGGCGTATACCTATCCGGTCGCAGCCGGCGGCCAGGCGCTTCTGGTCGGGTCCGGAGACTGTTCGATCACCGTCAATGCCACGATCAGCGTGGACTAATGTGAATTCTTGATGCCACCCTCACGACATGTCGCGCCGGTGGCATCACAGGGTAATTGGGAAACTGGTGGACAACGACGTGACCATGCGCACTCCACGAATCATGCAGCGGCCCCGGCATGCAATTACATGCATGGCGGCCGTCGTGTTTGTGTGTCTGCCGATACTCGGTTGCGGCCTTTTGGATGAATTGCTCACCGGCGATGAGCCTGACCTTGTGCCAGGCGACACGGCTTCCGGAGACGCAATGGCCGGCCTGTCGGATCAGGAGATCGCTTACCTGACGCTTCTCTTTACCCGCGCCGGGTTGCCATTCGATCTCAACAACATTCCCGCCGACACGGATGGCGATGCCTACCCGAACGGTGTGGACGAGGATGCCGATGGCGACGGGATTGTGAACGTCGATGACGACGACATTGACGGTGACGGGATTAAGAACACCGAAGACGCCGATATCGACGGGGATCGACTGCTCAACGATGAAGATCCCGACATCGACGCCGATGGTGTTGAAAACGATGACGACTTCGACGCCGATTCCGATGGGCTTAGCGATCGCTTCGATCTCAACGACGATGGCGACGACGAGCCGGACGACGAAGACGAAGATGACATGGCCGATGAGCCTAAGACGGGGCTTGAGGACCTGGCCGACCGCCTCAAACGCGGCGCGCTCAGCGAAAACGACAAGAATCGCATTGTCGACGAGATTCTTAAGCGACTGGATTCGCAGGACCTGAAGAACCAGTTGCAAGCCGCACTGGTCGATATCGTCGCACAGGCCACCGATCCCGACCGCTTGGCGCGCCCGCTTACGGTTCCCGCCGGCGTCGATGCGATTGACCAGCTATACGAGCAGCTCGACGATGCCATCAAGGAAGCGAAACGAGGGCAGTTCAATCCCAACGGCCCGTTTCAGAATCGCGCCCGCGAAAGGAAGGCCGCTGAGGACATGGTCCTTCGGGCGCGTACGATGGCGACCATCGGCCGGACGTTCCCGACGATGCTCATCGACGATATCAATGAGAGCACGAAAAAGCTTCGCTCAGACATGGGTCCCGAACGTCTGCTCGCGTTCACGCAGGGGATGCGCGATCACGTCAATCCCAATGCAATCGGCGGCATCGGATCAGAGAAGCGAGAGCTGGACGCCCTGACCCTGGGCGGAAGCGTGATGGGCAAATCCTTTAGCGACGCCGACCCCGAGGACATCTTTGATGGAATCGAGCGGCTCCGCTCCCGCGCTGTTCTGGCTGACCCCAGCGAAGGGACGACCGCCAAGTACAGCCGACTCCTCAACCGCCTCAGCGAAATCAAACAGCAATCAGCAGGTAAGACGCTGAATGAGGCGGTAACTCAAGTCGTCATGGAAGACGGCGGACCCTAGGCGCTCGGGTCCGCCGCGCGTTCGATTCTGAATTATTCACCGGCAGGGGCCGTTACGGCCGCTCGATCACCATGGCGACCGCATTTCCGCCGCCAAGGCACAGCGTCGCCACGCCGCGCTTCAGGTTCATCACTTCGAGGGCGTTGATCAACGTCACGAGAATGCGATTGCCGCTGCATCCGATCGGGTGGCCGAGTGCAATCGCGCCGCCGAAGACGTTCACACGGTTCGCGGGAATCTCCAACTGCCGAATGCACGCCAGCATCTGCGACGCAAATGCCTCGTTGATCTCAAAAAGGTCGATGTCCTTCATCTTCAGGCCCGACTTCTCAACGGCCTGTCGAACGGCGCCGACCGGAGCGATGAACAGCTCCTTCGGCGGAACGCCGTAGGTCGTGTGGGCCAGAATGCGGGCACGAATCGGCCAGCCGCGCTTCTTGGCCTCATCTTCGCCTGCGAGCAGCGTCATCGCCGCACCATCGGTCAAGCCCGACGAATTGCCGGCCGTGACGGTGCCATCTTTCTCGAACGCGGGCTTGAGCTTCTTCAAATCGTCGATGCTGATGTCGTGACGAATGGATTCATCCGCCGAGAGCACGGTCGGCCCCTTCTTGCCCGGAACCTCGATGGGCACAATGGACTGTTTGAAGTGCGCCGCCTGACAGGCCGCCGACGCCTTCTTGTGGCTCTCGTAGGCATACTGGTCCTGATCTTCGCGGCTGATCTTGTACGTCCGCGCCGTGTAATCGGCAGCGAAACCCATGCCCCAATGTTCAAACGGGCACGTCAGCCCGTCGGCCACCATGCCGTCTTCCATCGTCATGTGCCCAAACTTCGTCGCGCCGGTTCGCGTGCCGCGCACATAATAGGGTGCGTTGGTCATGCTCTCGATGCCGCCGGAAAGAATGATCTTTGCCTGATCGAGGCGAATGTTGTTGTCGGCATTCATCGCGGCGCGAAGTCCGGAACCGCAGACCTGGTTCACGGTGACAGCGGTGATGGTGTTCGGAAGGCCGGCCTTAAGCGCCACCTGTCGCGCGGGGTTCTGGCCGCACCCCGCCTGAAGCACCTGCCCGATCAAGGCCCAATCGATGGCGTCGGGAGGACAGTTGATACTTGAATAGGTGGCCTTCGCGACCTGCGCCCCGATGTCGGTGGCCGACAACGACGAGAGCGACCCCAAAAACTTGCCCATGGGGCTGCGAAGTGCCGCGACGATAACGCTCCGTGACATGATGATTCTCCCGAAAATGCCGGCTCGACGGCAGGTCGGGCCGAATCCATCGCAGGATGCCTCGGCGGAGGCAATTAACGAATTATAGCCGAATTGTGCAGTTGCACCAAGGGGCCGCCGACAGCCTGTTTGCCCAAGGTCCCCCTTTTTGTGCCACTGCTCCACAAGGGCCCGGCGGCAGGAAAACCGATTATTCTTGGCCAAAGCAGAACCTTTGGCCGGTTTGCTGGTTAGACTTCCATAGAACCTATGGATGGCTTCTTCGGACTCCCGGGCATTCGCTTTAACCAGCCGTGGGCGCTGGTTCTCTTGGCATTGCCGCCGCTGGTGGCATTGCTGTCGGCTTCGCGACTTTCAGGGATCGGCCGCGCCCGGCGAACGGCGGCGATCATCGTACGCTGCATCGTCATCATCCTTCTGGCCATTGCCCTTGCCGAGCCGGAGTCCATTCGCAAGACCACCGACCGAATCACGCTCTTCCTTGTTGATGCATCGCAGAGCGTTCCGCGCGCGGTTCAGCAACAGGCCCGCGCCTTTCTCAAAGAAGCGGCGAAGACGGCCCGCCCCGGGAAGGACCGCATGGGCGTCGTCACGTTCGCGCGCGGCGCGGCGATCGAGCAATTACCTACCGTCTCGCTCGCCGCCGCGCCCGACTCGCCGCCATTGGAGACCGACGCAACGAGCATCGAATCCGCCTTGCGCCTCGCGAGCGTCCTCTTCGGCCCTGATGCCTCGCGCCGCATCGTGCTGCTCACCGACGGTAACGAAAACATCGGCACCGCCGACAGCGAGTTGTCCACGTTGGCGGCCAACGAGGTGCAGGTCGATGTCGTGCCGCTCCGTTACCAGCACGAAAACGAAGTCGCCGTTGACGCCGTGTCATCGCCGACTCACGCCAAGATCGACGAAGCCGCCGAGCTGCGCGCTTCCATCCGCGCGACCCGTCCGACGCGCGGGCGACTGTTGGTCTATCACAACGACTCCCTGCTCAAGACCGGCGACGCCGCACGCGAAGGCATACCCGTGCAACTCGGTCCCGGCGCGAATCCGGTGCGAATTCCGATTCAGTTCCGCACAGCCGGGCTGCATCGTTTCCGCGTCGAGTTCGCCCCCGACGATGAATCGGCCGACGCCCTCTCCACGAACAACGTCGGCTCAACAGCGACCATCGTCGACGGCCGGGCCAAGGCATTGCTTGTCGAAAACTCCGCTCTGCTCAGCGCCGCCGACGCCACCTCGAATGACACGCTCGTCGAAGCCCTGAAAGGCGGCGGCGTCGAAGTCGAACGCGTCGACGTCACCGAGGCCTCGCTCGACACCGCCAGCCTCGTCAACACGCCGCTCATCATCCTCAGCAATATCTCGGCGATGGATCTGTCCGCGCCCACGCAGCAGTCGCTGGTGTCCTATGTTCGCGACATGGCAGGCGGACTCGTGGTGATCGGAGGGGACCAATCCTTCAGCGCCGGTGGTTACGGCGGCACCGTCCTTGAGGACGCGCTTCCTGTGAAGACCGATCAGGACAAGATGCTGATGATGAACTCGGCGCTGGTCCTCGTGCTCGACCGCTCCGGATCCATGTCCGGCGACAAGATCGAAATGGCGAAGAAGGCCGCCGAAGGAACGGCCAAGCTGCTCAGCTCACAGGATTACATCGGCGTCGTCTCGTTCGACTCATTCCCGGTCTGGGACGTACCGATTCAGAAATGCGGCAACAAGGAAAACGTCCTCAAGCGCATCCGCATGATTCAGCCGGGCGGCGGCACCGACATGTACCCGGCGCTCGCCCAGGCCGGGCAAAAGCTTGCCAGCGTGCAGGCCTACGCCAAGCGGATCATCGCGCTGACAGATGGACAATCGGCCCCGGGCGACTTCCTTGGCATTACAAAAACGTTTCTCTCGAAAGGCATCGTGACATCCACCGTTGCGGTCGGAGTCGGCGCCGATACCAACCTGCTCGATTCCATCGCCAAGGCGGGCAAAGGTCGCTTCTACGTCGCCAACACCGCAAAGCAAATCCCTCGAATCTTCTTCCGCGAGACATCGCTCGTAACGCGCACCGGCGTCTATGAGAAAGCGTTTTCGCCCATCCTTCGCCCGCTCCCCGGTGATGAACCTATCGCCGGCATCAGCCCGGCCGAGATTCCACAACTCGAAGGCCACGTCATGACGGCCATGAAGCCCGACGCAACCCTCGCCATCTTCCGCCGCAGCAGCGCCGGTGAGGATCCAATTCTCGCTTATTGGCAATGCGGCCTTGGTCGTAGCGTGGCATTTACCAGCGGCATGTGGCAGAAGTGGGGCCCGAAGTGGGTGAGTTGGGCGGGCTTCAGCAAGTTGTGGACACAGATCGCCATATGGGCCGCCCGGCCGCAGTCCATGCAGGATTGGGCCATTACCACGCGCGAGGAGAATGGCGTCGTCCGCGTGACGGTTGAGGCCGACAGCGACCGCGCCATGAATCAGTCCCCGCCGGCAATGGAAGCTCGCGTGATCGATCCGATGCAGCGAAGCCGCTCCGTCAGCCTGCGACCCACGGGCATCGGTCGATTCGAAGGCGAGTTCCCAGCCGATGGAACTGGCGATTATCTCGTTCGTGTCGCCCAACAACAGCGCGATGGCGGCCGATCCATCGGAATTCTCCAGGCCGTGGTCAGTGTGGCGAACTCGGCCGAGACGAAACAGCTCCGCTCCGACGAGGCGCGATTGCAGGAGATCGCTCAGAAGGCCGGTGGCCGCGTCGTGGATTTAACGACGCCCGACAAACTCTTCGAGCCAGGCGATGTGAGGGAGATGCGCACGTTTCAGCCGATTTGGGATGTGTTCCTGAAGTGGTCGATCGTGCTCTTTCTGCTCGATGTCGCCGTTCGTCGACTGTCCCTCAGCCCGACGGCGGCGGGCGCGGCGATTCGCAAGTGGTGGGCCATGCGATTCCCCGACCGCGTCGTGGCCGTCCCCCAGGCAACGCTCTCCGCGCTTCGCACAACGCGCACGCGCGTGGTCACCGAACGAAATGAACAAATACGGGACGCAGGCCCGATTCGCGAAACGCCCTTAACGAGTTTCCCAACCGCGAACGCAACTTCCGACACGCCGCGCGCTCCGCGAACCGCCGAGCCAAAGCCGGCGCCAAAAAAACCGCCCGAGCCAGAAGTTGAAGGCACAGACTCCCTGTCGCGCCTCAAGCGTCTTAAGCGAAAACGCTCCGGCGAGTAGGGTCCGCTGTGCGGACCAATCCGCTGAGCAAATCAGTTAGATATTGGTAATGCGATCCGGATCATTGATCAGCGTCTCGGCGATTGTTATCCGCTGCATCTCGCTCGTGCCTTCATAGATCTCGGTGATCTTGGCATCGCGAAGATACCGTTCGACTTCGCCCTCGCGGCAGTAGCCCATGCCGCCGAAGACCTGAATCGCCTGATTCGCACAGAAGCTTGCCGTCTCCGCCGCAAAAACCTTCGCCATTGCCGGGATGTGCAGCGAGTGCATCTTCTGATCCTTGCACCAGCAGCCCTTGTAGAGCAGCGCACGCGAAGCCGCGATTCTCACGGCCATGTCCGCGATCTTCCACTGAATCGCCTGAAACTCGGACAGGCTCTTGCCGAACTGGCGCCGTTGCAACGCATAGTCAACGGCCTTGTCATGCGCCGCCTGGGCGATGCCCAGCGCCTGGGCCGCGATGCCGAGCCGGCCGCCGTCAATGGCCGTGAGTGCGATCTTTAATCCCTGGCCGCGCTCGCCGATCAGGTTTTCCTTCGGCACGCGGCAGTTCTCGAAGATGAGTTCCGTCGTGCTGCTGCCGCGAATGCCCAGTTTGTCCTCGTGCTTGCCGACGGTCAGGCCCGGCGTCTTTTTCTCCACCAGAATGCAACTCGAATTACGCTTATCACCGCTCTCCGTGCGGACAAACAGCAAGACGACATCCGCCTCGGAGCCGTTCGTCACCCACAACTTGGTGCCGTTAATCACCCATTCATTGCCAACCAGTTCGGCGCGACACTTCATGGCCCCCGCATCCGACCCCGAGCCGGCCTCGCTCAGCGAAAAGCAATTCAGCCATTGACCGCTCGCCATCTTCGGCAGCCATTTCTTCTTCTGCTCTTCGTTGGCAAATTTCATGACCGGATCATTGACCAGCGAGTTCTGCACGCTGTTGATGACACCGATCGACGCATCGGCATACGACAACTCCTCCACCACGATGGCCGATGCCAGCGCGTCCAGGCCAGAACCGCCATATTCCTCGGGGACGCAAATGCCCATGTAGCCCATCTCGCCGAGTTGCTTCACGCAGTCAGCGGGGAACTCGCCCTTGATGTCGCGCTCCATGGCGCCGGGCGCGACGACATTGCGGGCGAACTCGCGAATGCTGTCGCGGAGCATCAGGTGCTCTTCGCCCAGTTCATATCCAAACGGAATGGTGTCCATGACGGCGTCGGCTTTCATGATGTTGCACTCGACGGGGTCGTATCTCTCGTTAGGCGCTTCGCTTCAAGAACTCGGCACGACTGATCAGCATGCGCTGAACTTCGCTTGATCCTTCTCCGATTTCACAGAGCTTGTTATCCCGCAGCAGCCGCTCCACGCAGACATCCTTCACGTAGCCCGCGCCGCCGTGGATCTGAATCGAATCCCAGCCCACGCGGCTGGCCATCTCCGATGCAAAGAGCTTCGCCATGCTGCTGAGTTGCTTGTCCGGTCGACCCGCGTCATGCGACGCGGCGGCCTGGCGGACGAGCAATCGCGCCGCTTCCACTTGCGTCTCCATGTCGGCCAGTTTCATCTGTATCGCCTGGTGCGATGACAGCGGGACGCCAAAAGAGTGTCGCTGCTTGGCGTAGGACACGGCTTCCTCCAAACAACCGCGGGCCAGGCCAACCGAGAGCGATCCAATCGTGCATCGCCCGCGATCCAGCACGCGGAGTGCGTCAACATAGCCGGCATTCAAATCCCCGCAGAGGTTCGCCTCGGGGATTTCACAATTTTCAAAACTCACCGGCACCGTGTCGCTCGCCCGCATGCCCATCTTGTCTTCCGGCTCGCCCACGATCAGGCCCTTACGGTCGCCCTCGACGAGAAATGCCGAAATCGTCCGCGCTCCGCGCTCCGGCTTGGTGCGCGCGGTGACGACAAAGATGCCGGCGCGCTTGCCGTTCGTGATCCAGAATTTTCGCCCGTTCAGCACCCACCCATTCTTCGTGCGCTCGGCGCGTGTCGTCAGCGCCTCGGCATCCGTCCCGCAATCCGGCTCCGACAAACACCAGGAGCCGATGACCTCGCCGCTGGCCAGTTTCGGCAGCCATTGCTTTTTCTGCTCTTCGTTTGCAGCGAGGCGAATGTGCGTTGTGCAAAGCCCGGCGTGGGCCGCGATGAATAAGGCCGTTCCGCCGCACCATCGCGCGATTTCCTCCACGATGACGGTCATCGCCAGAAGGCCCTGACCCGATCCTCCGTATTCCTCGGGAATCGTCGCTCCAAGAAGGCCGATGTCAGCCATTTCCTGGATGATGTTGTCAGGGATCCATTTCTTCTCGTCCCATACGCGCGCGTTTGGCGCAATTCGCTCTTTGGCGAATTTGCGCGCCACGTCACGAAAGGCGACGAGATCCTCGGGCAGATTGAAATCCATAATGCCGCACTCGCAATGTTGAACAGTTGAGGCAACGGCCCATCGGCGGAGGGACCGAAGAATCGCAGGTTCCCACAACGCCCGGCATTATAAAGCCCGGTCAGGCAGGGTCAAAGGCGGTGGGCGGGTGTGATGGGTGATGTTTGAGCGGGAATTAGGCGAATCGTACGTCCGGTTGGAGTGGCGACTTACTGACGCTTCCGGCGAGTTCCGCTTCGTCGGTGGCCGTTTCCTAGCGTATCGATCGCGGCGACGTGGAGGTACGGTACATAAATTGAGCGATCAGAGCCGGGGGCCGCAATGAATACCTGGCTCTTCATCATGGCTACGCTATGCGGATCGCGAATGACAAATGACTCGCCAGCCGAGGTGAGAATACGAAACGACTGGAAAGGGTCGCGTTCCAGTAAGTCGCGAATGGTTTGGATAGCAGACATTTCCCAAGTATAGCATTCGACGGCGAAGCCCTACAACAACCTGTAACAGTGCACCCAGGGACCGATACAACGGTCGCCATTTGCAACGTCGCGCGACGCCATGCTACAATCCGCGACCCTAACAGCGGCGTAGCTCAGTTGGCAGAGCAAGGGATTCATAAGCCCTGGGTCGCCGGTTCAAGTCCGGCCGCCGCTAATCAGTTCCTGCCGATTACCATCATTTCGCGCACTGATCGTGCCCTTTGAACCGCCCACGGGTTCGCAGAAAGTGACTGCACCAGTCATTTAGGCACCGTTTAGTCCCCTCCTCAGCAACGGACATGGCGATTGTGTGACGGGGACCCCATCTAAGAAAAATATGGGGATATGTCAACGAGTGCGCTACAATCTCGTTCGCGACAAGAGTCGTCGGATGACTTAATAAGGAGCAGCCCGCAATGGCGGGAGGCTCGTCACAGAGTAAGCCGACGTGGTTGAACTCCTCCGGGTGTTTGACCACGTCGGTTTTTTTTTGGAATCGAGATTGGCGCACGGATCAGTTTGGGCGCGGTACGTACAAGGAACGAATCACATGAAAGTTAATCAGATGAAAACTCGAACTCAGAATTGGACGGCCGCACATTCACTGAATGCCCGATGTGGAGTTGCCCTCATCGGCCTGCTGGCGATCGCCGGTTGCCAGGATTTTCTGAAACTCAATGGTGCGAGCAAACCGACGGTCACCGCCGCGGCGAACCTGTCCGTTGAGTGCGACGGAAGTGGGAACCAGGCAGCCTTAACGGCATGGCTCGCCAGCGCGACGTTCTCCGGTGGATGCGGTGGAGTGACGATCAGCAACAACTTTCAGAGCTTCATCCCGGACTGTGGTGCAGCGGGGTCTGTATTGGTAACGTGGACGGCGATGGATCAATGCGGCAATTCGGCGAGCGAATCAGCCACATTTACGATCATCGATACCACGGACCCGACCGTGAGCGAGCAGCAGCCGATTAGTGTGACATGCGGCGATCCCGGCACGGCCGCGTCGCTGACGGCGTGGGCTGCCAGTGCCACTGCGGCGGATATCTGCGGAGGCGCGACGATTACTACGCAACGATCCGGATCTCCGGTTAATTGCACCGCAACAATCACATGGACAGCAACGGACGAGTGTGGAAATGCGGCAAGCACATCGTCAACGTACACCACAAACGGCGACGTGACGCCTCCGATCATGGCTTTCAACGGCAGCCCGGGAATTACGGTCGAATGCGGCACTCCATGGCAGGAGTCCGCCGTGACCATTAGCGACGATTGTGATGTGCTGATCCAGCCGACCGTCACGGGCGCGTTGGATCTGCACACACCGGGTGTCTATATCCTGATATATTCGGCAATCGATGCGTGCAGCAACGCCGGCCCGACCCTTGCCAGGACCGTGACGGTCGTGGACACAACGCCGCCGGTCTTGGAAGTGTATCCCCCCCGAGAACTGTGGCCGCCGAATCATCAGATGCAGACGTTTACGTTGGCCGATCTTGTGTCGGTGGTGGACGCTTGCGAAGGCGTTTTGAATGCAAACGACGTGGGGATCATTCTCGACATCTACAGCGATGAGCCGGACAACGGCACCGGCGATGGCGACACAACCGGGGACATTGTCATTGCGGACAATTACACATTCTCTGTGCGAGTCGAGCGAAAGGGCAACGGGAACGGTCGCGTCTATGGCATTCGATTCGAGATTTCGGATTCATCCGGAAACACCAGCGAGGCAACTGCTTTCGTGCATGTTCCGCACGATCAATCCGGAGGCACGGTGGTGGATGATGGCGCGGCCGGCGGACACACGGTGGTTCGCTAGAACTGGGTTCCAATGCCCGGTGGTACGGGCTTTCAACCTGTGTCAATCAGGCTCTGAAACAGCCTGTTGCGTCGACATTCGGCACGCTATGCGCCGCGTTTCTCCTTCGCCGGATAAAGCGAAGGCAACTCCACCAGTCGTGCGCCGTCTTTGTCCATCACCGCCATTTTTCCCCCCCCTCGCATCGTCGCCCCGCCGAACGCGCCGTATTTCGAAATCGCGTAGAGACTCAACTCGTAGTCCGGAACACCCTTCTCATCGCGCAATCGTTTCTCCGTGTGCTGTGCTATGCGTCTCATCGTTTCCATGCAGGCCTGCGCCGGGCTAAGCCCCGTTCGCATCAATTCAACAATCAAAAACGACGAGCAATTCTGGAGGTTTGCCTCGCCCCGCCCCGTCGAACCGGCCGCGCCCACTTCGTTATCTACATAGAGGCCCGCTCCGATGATCGGTGAATCCCCCACGCGCCCGGGAATCTTCCACGACAATCCGCTTGTTGTCGTCACGCCGCCGATGTCGCCTTTCTCGTTAATGCCGAGACAATTAATCGTCCCCCACGTGAACGGCACGGCCTCCTTGCCGCCCGCCCCCTTGGGCGTCTCTTCCTCCTCCAGCCAGTCATCATCCTTCGACAGCGACTCTTTCCACTTTAGCCACTTCTTTCGCGAATCCTCGGTCAACAGGTTTTCCTCTTTGAAACCATGTGCCCGGGCAAACCGCAGTGCCCCTTCGCCGACGAGCAACACATGATCCGTCCGCTTCATCACCAATCGCGCGACGCAGGAAGGATTCTTGATATTCCGCAGCGACGCCACCGCGCCCGCTTTGTGCGTCGGCCCGTGCATCACGGATGCATCAAGTTCCACCACCCCGTCCTCGTTCGGCAGACCGCCCAGCCCGACCGAATGATCGTTCGGGTCATCCTCCACGATATTCACCGCCGCGATCACGGAATCCAGAGGGTCCTTGCCCTCCTTCAACATCCGCATCGCCGTCTCAATCGCTTTCAATCCATTCGCGCTGGAGATGACAACCGGCCTCGAGATAAGGCGTGACGGTTCTGCCTTTCCCGATGGAGCCTGTTTCCCACCGAAGTCATCGATGAGCGACCCGTCCTGCCCAACTAACCGACCCGCTGAGCCAAGTGCCGCTCCGCCAGCCAGCACCGCTCCGCCTTGAAGCAACCGCCGCCGCGTCAGTCTGTCCAATTTGCCTGCCATGAATCACTCCCAATCCACCCCCGAACACCCGGCGGTTTCCGCCGAACTCTGACGCCGTATCGGGCCATCCCGAAAAAACCCCGGAATTGCAGTCCGATACTCCCTCGCGTAAAGTATGCCCTGCACGCAGTTTAACACGATTGGCAAGAAAAACCGCCATTTTTCGGCCCGCAAACGGCTAACCCGCATTCGCCTGTGCTGTCTAGGGTTATGACGAAAACGCGGCGCAAGCCTGCACATGGAACACACTGAGGCCGAGCAGCTCGACGCAGAGGCCGTAGCCCGGTCTCTCGCAGGTGACACCGCCGCGTTCGACCGTCTGATTGAGAAATACCAGCGGCGCGCGGTTGCGGTCGCGTATCGCCTGCTCGGAAATCTGGACGACGCCTTGGAGGTCACGCAGGATGCGTTCCTCAAGGCATACCGATCCCTCGGCACCCTGTCAGAGCCGATGCGATTCGGAGCCTGGCTGATTCGGATTGTCAGCAACCTGTCGCTGAACTTTCGCCGCGGTCGGCACAAGAATCTGTCGCTCGCGACGCATGAGGATGATGAATCCGGCGTCCACGAAGATCGCATCGCCGATCCGACAAAGGCTCGCACCGAACCGCACGATCCGGTGCAGTCGTCCGAAACGCAAAACGCTATTTCGGCCGCGATCCACGCACTGCCGGAACAGCAGCGACTGGCCCTGGTCCTCTTCGCACTGGAGGCCCTGCCACAAAAAGAAGTGGCCGAAATCATGCAGTGCAGCGTGGAAATGGTGAAGTGGAACGTCTTTCAGGCCCGAAAAACCCTGAAGGAGACCCTCGCCGAGTACCTGGAAGAATGACGAACGAATGAACACGAACCGCGAACATCTTGAACGGCTCTTCGCTGAAAACGACGGCGCCCCCATGGACGCCCTCGATCAGGCCCAGTGCCGCACGCTCGCTCGGCTCCTCGCCGGTTGGCGCAATCTCGATGCCGCGGTCGATTGGTCCACGTCGGCCCGCAAGATTTCCGCCGCCGTTCGCAATGATGCAGAGGCCCGCGCTTCGGCCCATGTCGATCACCTGATCGACCCGTCGACGCCTGCAATCGCCGAAGCCGAACTGCCGCGGCAACTCGTGAGCGAGTATCGCGCCATCGACGACATGCTGCAGAACGCGGCCAACCCGCTGCCGCCCGTTGATTGGGACGCCCTGTCCTCAAAGATTTCCGCGTCCATCAAGCGCGAAGCGCAGTCGCAACTCGCCGCCCGCCGCGCCGCTGCCCGAACGATCGCCGATCCGGATGCCAATCGCCGAAGTCGCGGCTGGGTCTTCCGAATCGGCGTGCCGCTTGCCGCGGCTGCTGCCATTGCACTGGCCGTCTGGGCCTCGCGCGGCACGTCTCCGACTACGACGGATGGCAAGTCGTCGCGCGTGCTCTTTGCGACGCCCGACGATGACGGAAAGGTCTCCGTCACCATCGATGAATCAAAACCCGCGAACGCCCTCACGGAGGATGCATCCTCGGAAGGCTCCGGAATCGCCGTCGGCCCGCCCCGTTCCGAAACGAACGAGCCGCCCATCGATCCGTCGATGATCCCATAGCCCAATCGGGCATGATCCTCTAAGGTGATCGTGTGGCGCGGGCCTATCGTCGGCGGCCACGACTCTCATAAGGAGACGATGATGAATCGCATCCTCACCGGCCTGATTCTCCTGCTCATCACTGCCGCGCCCGCCTCGGCTCAATCCACGGATATCGGCGCGCGACTCGATGCCAAGCTCTCCAACCTTTCCATCCAGGGAATGGAGATCGAGGGCGTCCTGGCCGACCTCGGCAAACAGGCCGGCGTGGACATCGTCCTCGACGACGACGCCATTGACTGCCTTCCGTGGGGTAAGCAGACGCGCCTTTCCGATCTCAGCATCACCAGCGCCTCGCTTCGTTCTGTACTAACCCAGATTACCGACTCGCTCGGCTTCACATTCAATGCTCGCGACGGCAAGATCGTCCTGTCCGCGCTCGAACCGCTTAAGCGCCTCCGTCGCCGCCCGACGTGGGATGAAGTCAAACTGCTCCATCAACTCACGGAAAAGGACTACGCCACCGACACCTTCGCCAACTTAAAGATCCAATACCGAATCACCAGCAAGGTGGATGCGAAGGCCATGCTGCAGCGGCAGCTTGAGCAGTCCGGCCGCGGTTCCATCAGCCAGATGCTCGAAACGGCGACCGCCGCGCTGAACTGGGTCTGGTTCGTCGAAGAAGATCATGTCGTCATCCGCAGCATGGAAGCGCAAGTTGCGGTGAAGCTGGCCCGGCCCGTCAGCGTGCGATACTCCAACGTGCCCTTGTCTCAAATCCTCAACGAGTTGGGCGAAAAAGCCGATGTGCTCGTCACCTTCGAGCCGGGCATGATGTTGAAACTGCCAACGTCCACGGCACAGAGCTATACGCTGCTCCTGCAATCCGTTTCCATCCGTCAGGCGATTGAACTCATTTGCGCCGAGACAGGTTTGAAATACGAAATCCGCACCGACAGCGTGCACATGGCCCTCTCCGACGCCGCCATTGCCGACCCTGGCAAGGCCGCGACGGCCGCGACTCCGCGTACAAGCCCCTACGCCGCCAAGATCACCATGCCAAGTTCTGAAGGCGGCTACACGCTGGAATTTCTCGTCCGCACCGATGAATTGCCGCCCGACATCCTCGAAGCCCGCGGCCAGATGCTCCAGGAGCTGATCCAAAAAGTTCGTAAGGAAATTGCCCCTGCGCAACCTGCGGCGAACGCGCCGGGTAAGTAGCAGATCTCCTGTTTGCGCAGGTAAATGGCCTCAAAGCCGTATGAGAGCGGCTTGGCCTCCGTACCTTGAAACGATCAATTATCAAAAAATCCAACCCGGTCACTGCGCGAGCGACCTAAAATTCCAATATGCCTACGCGAATGTTGGGACTGATCTTGGTGACTATCGCCGGGTGCTCGCGGCCGTGGACGCCGCCCGTTCAGGTGGCGACGATGCCGCCGCCGACGGTGTTGGTCCAGACGGAATTCGGCTTGATCCCGATGACGACCGTCGAGGCCGCGGCGTATCAGCGTGAAGGAGTGTTGGAGGGCAAGGGGCCGTTGCTGCTGTCGGATATCGGCGGAGACTATTTCAGCGGTCGATCGGAACTTGTGGGACTCGGCCCGCCATCGGGTTTGTCGAGCGGCGGTGGGCGAGCAGCCTACGCGTTGCCGCAGCCGTACTACGTGCGCGGCGAACACACATCGACAGGCTATACGCCGGGCGAATATGGGCGTCTCGACAATTACACGCCGGGTCGGCACACGTCGACCGGTTACACCCCCGGGCATTATCGCGGCGATGGGAATTACACGCGGGGCGAGTACACGTCGCGCGGCTACATCCCCGGACACTATCGAGCGGAGGCATTGCCGACGGTGTTTGTGCCAACGCCGAGCGCGGGGCAACCGATGTACACGCCATATCCGGGGATCACGCGGCCGTAAAAGCGGGCCTTCCGTGATGGGCAGGTCGCGCCTGATCGAGCCGGCCGCGTGCTCGCCGGTTCAACGAATTATGGAATGAGTGCGACAAAGACTCGAATATCGAGGCCGTCGATCAGGAGATCGGCATTCAAGTCGGCACGGCAAAGATGAGCCGGGTTCATATCGGTGCCGAGCAAGACGGACGCGAGAATAGTGCCGTCCACTTCGTCGACATCCCCGTCCGCATCAAAGTCGCCCGGTGTCACGAGCGAGGAAATGGTAAATGACTTGGTCGAGCTGGTGGCCACGTTGTTTGCAAAGTCGGTCGCCACGACGAAGTACGTCACCACGCCGCCACACGGCTCCGCGGGAATGCTGCCGCGATAGATCTGGCCGCCGCTGTACTGCATCGGAGTCTGCAGGAAGGGTCCGCCTTCAATGGAATAGTGAAGTTCAATTCCCTTGTCGAAAAAGTTTCGATCCGAGGTCATGCCGTCCAGAATGGCGGCCCGCACGACATAAGGCGCGTTGATCACCATGGTGTTTGCGAGCTGCTCGGTTCTGATGGTGGGGGCTCGTGTGTCAACAGCCCCCGTCGTATTCATGTAAACCCGATTTCGGAAACTGCCGGACTCGCCCTGTCCGGTCACGATGTCGAGGCGGCCGTCGCCGTTCAAGTCGGCCACCTTGATGTCGAGCGACGAATCGGAGATCGGTGTAATCAGGCCGGTCACTTCGGCGAACACACCAAGACCGTTGTTGTTGTAAATACGCTCGGCCGTGCCGCCGAGCCGGGCGACAATCAAATCCAGATCGCCATCGTTGTCATAATCAAGAAACTTGCTGTCGTTGTCATCGACGGTGGGGTTGGGGGAAATGTTCGCGCTGATGTCGGTGTAGGCGCCGGTCCCGTCATTACGCAGCAAAAACTCGGCATTGAGTGATGTTGGCGATGCGTTGGCCCCGAACATGTCGAGATCGCCATCGCCGTCGATATCACCAAAATCGTATGAATAGGCGTTTCGGTCATTCGGCACACCCGCCACGGTGGTAAAAACCCCGGCGCCATTGTTGCGATACAAACGGCTTAGATTGACTCCGGTGCTGGCGGCGCGGACATCCAAGTCGAAGTCGCCGTCGATATCGCCGAAGATGGCGTCCATCGGTTCGGCGAGCACGGCAACCGGGTGCCGCGTGGCCGTTTCGTCGGTGAAGATACCCGCGCCGTTGTTGACATAGATCTTGTTTTGCCCCGCGCCGAAGCGATTGACCGCACCGCCATTCGTCAAATAGAGGTCCAGGTCTCCGTCGTTGTCGATGTCGCCGAACTGGGCACGGGTGCAACTGAGTGTGAGCGCGGGAAGTCGTGTCGCGGACCCATCGGTGAAGACGCCGAGGCCATTATTGACGAGGAGGATCGGCTGTCGGTTGAAGTCCTGGGCGAGGATGATGTCGAGATCGCCGTCGTTCTCAATGTCGCCCAATTCGACGCCGCGAAAGTTCCCGCTGGCCGCGCCGCGCGCCACGCTCTCGTCCGTGAAAACGCCGCTGCCATCGTTGATGTAGATTCGTGCGACTTGCGGCGCACCGGCGGAGGAAAAGCCGCCGCCATTGGCCCACACGATGTCGAGGTCGCCATCGCCATCAAGATCGCCGATGGTAAGTTGATTGGTGTAATCAAGCGGATCGGGCTGCGGGAATCGGGTCGTGCTCTGTTCGACCCAAATCTGCGCGGACGTAATGTCTGTGCATACCACGGAAATGGCAATGGCAAAGAAAAATGCGGAGCAGCGCGAGATCATTCGGCGGCCATTGGATGCGACAGGTGCGACACTGGTATGAGACACGGCTTCCCCTCATTCGTTTTGGGCTTCGAGCCGAGGACACCGGCCTGAAACAGCTGATCGCGGCGAACGACGATTTGCAAGGCGCATTGTACCGCGATGCGCCCAGGGGGACCGCGCGAGGGAGCCATTGTTATAGGAATTCGGAGTTCTGACGGGCCCTGAGGGTGTAGTCGGGCGTCGCAGGCTACATCCGAAACACGCCGTGCTGCCGCGGAGGGAATGGCGCGTTTAATGATGCGCCGATGGCAAGGGCGAGGGTCATGCGCGTGTCAGCCGGGTCGATGACACCGTCGTCCCACAATCGCGCCGTGCTGTAATAGGCACTGCCCTCAGCGGCGTATTTCTCCAGCGTCGGGCGTTTGAACTCCTCTTCCTCGGCGGCGGTCATCGGCTTGCCTTTGCTCCGCGCGAGTTGATCCTTTTTCACGGTGAGCAGCACATTCGCGGCCTGATCGCCGCCCATGACACTGATCCGCGCGTTCGGCCACATCCAGAGGAATCGCGGCTGATAGGCGCGGCCGCACATGCCGTAGTTCCCCGCACCATAAGAGCCGCCGATGATGACGGTGAACTTCGGCACGTTGGCATTGCTCACTGCGGCGACCATCTTCGCGCCGTCTTTGGCGATTCCTCCGGATTCATAGGCCTTGCCGACCATGAAGCCGGTGATGTTCTGTAGGAAGACGATGGGCACGCCGCGCTGGCTGCACATCTCGACGAAGTGCGCCGCCTTGACCGCGCTCTCGCTGAACAGCACGCCGTTGTTGGCGAGGATGCCGACCGGGTAGCCCCAAAGATGGGCGAAGCCGGTGACGATGGTGCTGCCGTAGAGGGCCTTGAATTCGTGGAAGCGGCTGCCGTCGACGATGCGGGCGATAATCTCGCGGACGTCGTAGGGCTTGCGGATGTCCTTCTGAATGACGCCGTAGATTTCGTGGGCGTCGTAGAGCGGCTCGTCGACCGGAATCGTGCGCAGGCGCTGGCCGGGTTTTTCGTTCAGGTGCTCGACGATATGGCGCGTAATGGCGAGGGCATCTTCGTCATTGAGCGCGTAGTGATCGGCGACGCCGGAGGTGCGGCAGTGGACATCCGCGCCGCCCAGCTCTTCGGCGGTGACTTCCTCGCCGGTCGCTGCTTTCACGAGCGGAGGACCGCCGAGAAAGATGGTGCCCTGATTGCGAACGATGACGGTCTCATCACTCATCGCCGGGACATACGCCCCACCGGCGGTGCATGAGCCGAGCACGACGGCGATCTGCGGAATCTCCGCCGCACTCATGCGAGCTTGGTTGTAAAAGATACGGCCGAAGTGTTCCTTATCGGGGAAGACCTCGGCTTGTAAAGGCAAATACGCACCGCCGGAGTCGACGAGATAGATGCACGGCAGGTGATTCTCCATCGCGATCTCCTGCGCGCGGAGGTGCTTCTTCACGGTGATCGGGTAATAGGTGCCGCCCTTTACCGTCGCATCGTTGGCAACGATGAGACACTGCCGCCCCTGCACACGGCCAATGCCGGTGACGACGCCGGCGCAGGGTGCGTCGTTGTCATACATCTCCCACGCTGCAAGGGGGCTGAGTTCGAGGAAGGGGCTTTCGGGATCGATGAGCCGCTCGATGCGGTCGCGGACAATAAGCTTGCCTCGGCTGGTGTGCTTCTCAACGGCCGCGGGGCCGCCGCCCTGTTTAACAACGGCGACGCGCTGCTTGAGATCGGCGACCTGCGCCTCCATGTGGGCCTTGTTCTCAGCGAAGACGGGATCGCTGGTGGAGATTTTGGATTGGATGGCGTCCATTGGTGGTGAGTCTATTCGCTCTCGAACAGGTTCCCAAGCCCGCCGAGGACCGAGCCGGATTCCTTTCCGCGGGCGGCACTGAAGCTGCCGGCGATGCGACCGGCGAGGCGCGAGAACGGCAGCGATTGCAGCCAGACACTGCCAGGCCCGGAGAGCGTTGCGAGAAAGAGGCCTTCGCCGCCGAAGAGAGAAGTCTTGATGCCGCCCGCGAGTTTGATGTCGTAGTCGACACTCGGTTGGAACGCGACAAGGCAGCCAGTGTCGACGCGGAGGGTCTCGCCGGGTGCAAGTTCGCGGCGCGTGACGGTTCCGCCGGAGTGGACGAAAGCGAGTCCGTCGCCCTTAATTCGTTGGAGAATGAAGCCCTCGCCGCCGAAGAAGCCCGCGCCGAGTCGCTTGGTAAATGCGATGTCGATCTGCACACCGCGGGCCGCGCAGAGGAACGAGCTTTTCTGACAGAGGATTTCGCCTCCGAGTTCCTCGACGTGCATGGGGATGATCTTGCCGGGATAGGGCGCGGCGAAGGCGACTTGCTCGCGCTTGGCGCCGACCGCGCCGAAAGTGGTGAGGAAGAGCGACTCGCCGGTGATCATGCGTTTGCCCGCTTCGAAGAGCTTGCCCATGATGCCGGAGTTCTTCGACGGGTCGCCGAAGACGGTTTCCATCTGGATGCCCTGGGTCATGTACATCATCGCGCCCGCCTCTGCGACGACGACTTCGCCGGGGTCGAGCGTGACTTCGACGAATTGCATGTCGTCGCCATAAATCTCATAGTCGATCTCGTCGGCGATGCGAGACTTTGGCATGGGGGGCGCTGAACCGCCACCCAATGCACCAACGAGCGATGCGACATGCTTGGCCTTGGTCCATTCGCCGGTCGTTGGGCCATAGACCATGGCCTCCTGGCCGCCGACGCTGGGGAGTTGCCTAACCAGATCTTCCAGTGTCATGGGACCGACGGGATTGCCGTCTTTTGCGTAATACCAGCCTGTTTCGCCTGCCATGGAACGCTCCTTTGGATTCGTATTGGGACTTGGGTGGCGATTATCCGAATCGCAAGGGAGGGGCGTGTCAAGACGGCTTGTCGGCGGCGATTATACGACCCGCCGAGAAGCGATGGTGATTTGCGGAGTTCTGCCCGGTGGAACCCGATGAGAATCGTATTGTAGAAGGATACACAACCGGAGATTCCCCGTGCTGACTCAAACTCCGACCGCCGTTCGTTCATCGGACGCTTACGATCTCGTGCCCCTGAACGATGCGCCCGTGGCACCACCCCCGCGCGTGATTTTCTCCGCACCTCGATCGGAGGTCGCCGTGCAGGCGGCTACACCGCAGTCCTCGGCGTTCACCGGGGCGGCATTAATCATCGGGCTTGGGGCGCTCCTGTTTTACTTGTCGAACGATCGGTCCTTTCTGCTGGGCCAATTCGTGGCGGTGGTGTGCACGCCGTTGGCACTGTATGGCCTGGTCAAAGGCGGCGTGCGAAAGGCGATGATGCTGGCGGCTATGTTCGCGGCGTTTTACGGTCTGGCGACGTTGCCGGATATTCTCGAAACCATCCTCACGCCGATGCTTGGGGCGACGGCTCCGTTGCCGGCGCTGGTAGGAACGGCAATTGCAGGATTTGTACTGGTCATCGTCGCGGGCGTGTGGTCGAAGCGGATCAAGGCCCGTTTGCACAAGTCCAGCGGGGGAATCTTTTTCGATCGGTCGTTCGGCGCAATGGTCGGCATGGCGGAGGGGTTGTTGGTCGTGCTCACGGTCTGCTGGGTGTCGACGATGTTGAAGCCGCAGGCGGTTCGTCTGCGCGATCAAGGTAATGCGCCGATTGACTCGTTTCGGCACCAGTTCGCGGGGAATCTGATTCGCGTTTCAGATGAGGCATCGGTGGGCCCCATTGGAGATTTCGTGCGTTCGACAAATCCAATCGAGCAATCGCCGGCACTGAAGTCCATGATTCAAAGTTTGAATGAGACGGGCAAGTTCAGCCTGGAGGGGATCGATCCCAAGCTGGTGGAAAGTGTGCAGAAGATGCTCCAGGGCAACGGGGCCAACGGCGCGCCGGACTTGAATGCGCTGATGAATCAATTTCACAATCGTTCGAATGGCGGTCGGTAATCTGCACGGGTCAACGACTTGACCCACGCCACCCACTTCACCTCCCGGAGTTCCACAAACGAATCGGCCGTGGCGGACTCCCGCGTCCCGCCACGGCCTTTCGGTCGACCGTCACACGCCTCTCCCCACGAAACACGCGCGACGATCAGCGCACGCGACCGGCCTCCACCCCACCGGAAAGCAACGCGAGCCGGCTGGTGCGAGGGGGCGCGGAGCGTACCCGCGCCGTCTGAGCCGGCCCGTGGATCGACGCCGGTCGCGATTCACCAGGCCCACTCCCTTGCAGAATCTCTCGGTTGCCTTTTGCTTCCTTGCCCGTCGCTGCGCTTCCGAGCCATTGCGCGTCGTCGCTGTCACCGGCGGCGCGGCAGTGGAAAACGAGACGATCGACTTGAAAAATGCGGGGTCGCGAAAAAGGGCGCGTGACACGGAGCGAAAAACCCACTCCTCCGCTCGGATGCTCCGATTGCCTCGTCGCCCTCTCTCGCAACCGCCTGGTCGGAGGAGAAGGAATACCCCCGGAAGGGTAATTCCCTCGCGTCCCTCCCCCTCCAAACCTGGTAGTCGGTTGTGTATGTTTCGAACTCATGCGTCGACCTCAAGTTGCGCACACTCTCCGCGAGGCGGTGCGGCTCCCCCACGGGCGCGGCCGGAGATGAGGGCCGATGGCCCGTGACGGGGCGCCAGGCACCTGCGTGCTTCTTTCCCGTATTGGTGGATGAAGACGCCGATTCACCGGCAACGATGGTTGCCGACAACCACGCGTCGAAAGATAGAACCGAAACGTGCGAGGCCGTCCACTCTTCGACTGGCGCGACTGCGCTTCAAGAACTTCCACTGTCGTGCGGGCCGAAAGACCCGCGGAAACCAACTCAGGCCGCCGGACCGTTGAACGCCGTAGTCATCGAATTGTCGGAACCGATTCAAGAATCGATGGCGACTGCGTTCGTCCGATTCGACCTATCGAATGATTCTTCCCCGCAGGAGTAAGAAGGCAAGGGGCTGATTCTATTTTTTTTCGTGGGGCAAGTGAGGTTTGACGGCAGATTGCGTTCCCCCCGCGGCGTTGGGCTGGTACCGCGGAGCGATCGCGACATAGGGCAGGCCGAGGAGTTTCTTGATAAGAATGATCTCGCCGACGTCGTTGCCTTCGATTCGATGACCGATCCATTGCAGGAGGTAGCCGAGCACGATGAGGGCAGTCGGCCGCCACCAGAGATCCCATCGCCATTGGACCAGTTGCACTCCGCCGACAATGAGACCGGCGACTGCGAGCGGGATGCCGACCATGTGCAACCAGAATGACACCGGGTGCTGGTGTCGTTCGAGCCAATTCTTAATGGCGTGGTTCATAGAGGCGAATCTTAACGCTCACGGACAAGCAGCGATCGATCCGTGCCGAGCCGGTCGATGTGCGTTGCGATGTCGCGGAGAAAGCGGTGGCCGTCTTCGTAGTAGCCCGCCGTGGCGCGGAGGGCGGGGTCGTAGGCGCGCCAATAGGCATTGAAGCAACCCATCAGTGATTCGCGGAGATACTTGCTGAATATGCTGGCGAGGGCCGTCGGCATGTGGCGCGACTCACCCGACTGGCTGAAGTGCACCTGCCACGTTGATTCGCCGCTCACCATTTCATACGCGCTGCGGTCCGGCTCCTCGTCCAGCACGCGGAGGCGGCGGTCGTCAAAGCTCTTGAGCAGCAGCGGCGCGTAGTGTTCGCGGGCGCCTTGTTTGTCGATAAAGAAAAAGACGCGATGCGTCGGGTGCGCGTCGGCCACACGCTGCATAAGACGCAATGTTAGGCCGAGTAACACGGTGGCCTTGTTGTGCGTCGCCTTGACGAGTCGGTTGTAGTGGCCCTCGGGGAGGACTTCGGACCACGCGCCGGCGATCTTCAGATCATGCGATGCCGCGTCTTCGGTCAGTATTCGTGCGGCGATTCGGATGCCGCCGTCGTCGGCTTCGAGCGGCAAGGGCGGATTGGCGTCGCAATACCACGGATGTTGAGCAAGCAGCGGGATCGACTCCGGGCACAGCGCGGTAAGCAGCTCTCGCAGCGTTGCCGGCATTCCGCGCCAGGCCGTGGCGACGGCGAGGGCGGTGCGTTCCAGTCGGCCAATTCCCTCCTGCGGCTTGTGAAGCTTCTTACTATCGATAATGGGGATTCGGCCGCGCGCGGCGGCCGGTTTGCCGCTGACACTCCTTTCGAGAAGCGTCCAGAGCGAATCGTTTTCAAGGTCGCGTGGGACATCGAACGCAGCGGCACTGACCACGAGCGGCCCCAGCAGCGGCCCGTAGCCGGCTTCGTCGATTCCGACCAGAAGGGTGCGATCACTCATGGCTGACATGATCGGCGAAGCACCGTTGCATTGCGAGCGTCGGTGCCGCGGAAGGTACGTAAGATTTCACAAGTGCTCGGCGGGTCATCAAACCGGCGAGTTCGTCACGGGGGCCTTTCCAGTTGATCGGCGTAGGCGCTGCATTCCCCATCGGGTGGCGAGCGCGATGGTATACACCGTCCCCGCAAGCACGATCGTCGTCGCACCGGCAGGGAGGCTCGGGGAGTAACTAATGGCAAGTCCGCCGGTGGTCAGGCTGATGCCGATGAGCGTGGCGATGACCATCATCTGGAAAAGGGTTCGTGCGAAGAAGCCCGCGACGGCGGCCGGGAGCGTGAGCAGCGCGATGACCATGATGATGCCGACCACCTTGAGCAGCACGACAACCGTGAGCGCGGTGAGCACGAGAAGCAGCAGGTAATACAACTCGACGCGAATCCCGCGCAGCCGGGCGAACTCCTCGTCGAAGCAGACGGCGAGGAAGCGGTTGTAGTAGAGCAGGCCGAGCAACAGGATGCCGATGTCCAGGGCAACGGTGAGCCACATATCCTGCGATGAGACGAGCAGAATGCTGCCGAAGAGGTATGCCGTAAGGTCTTCGTTGTAACCGGGTGTTTGCGAAATGAAGAGCACGCCGATCGCCATGCCGACGGACCAGATGGCGCTGATGACGGTATCTTCGCGTTGTTTCGCACGGAGACTGACCCAACCGATGATGATCGCGGAGAGGACGGCGGCAATCGTCGCGCCCAGAAGCGGGTGACACCATGCCCAACCCCGTGTGACCTGGAAGTACTTGGCAGCGCCGAGCCCGCCGAGGACACAATGCGCCACGGCGCCGGCGATGGAGGTGATGCGCCGGCTGACCACATAGGTTCCGATGACGCCGCAGGCGATGCTGGCGAGGACACCCATGATCAAAGCGTTCTGCAGAAGGGGCAGCGTTCGAACGGCATTGAGAAACTCGGACATGATCGCGGCCACTCCTTAATGATGATGATGCCCATGGTGGTGGTCGTGATCGTGATGGACCATGGCGATGTCGCCGCCATACAGATCAGAGATGGTCTTGCCGCTGAGTTCGCTGGCGCAGTGTTTCGACACCGTTCGATTCACGCAGAGAATGGTCTGCACGAGGGTTGAGACGAAGCCGACGTCATGCGAGACAAGAATGACCGTGAGACGTTTGCTGAGTTCGCGAAGCAGATCGTAGAAATCGTCCTGCACGGCCTGGTCGAGGTTGGAGGTCGGTTCATCGAGCAGGAGCAAATCCGGCTCGCAAGCGAGCGCGCGGGAAATGAGGACACGTTGACGCTGTCCTCCGGAGAGAGCCGCAAAGGGCCGGCGTGCAAACTTGGCGAGGCCGACTTCGCCGAGTGTGCGATGTGCAATGTCAACGTCGGCGCGACGATAGGGACCGATGGATGAACCGATGCCGAGTCGACCCATGAGCACGACGTCCTGAACGCTGACCGGAAAGTGTGGATCGAGCTGCGCGTATTGCGGCATGTAGCCGACGCGTTGTCGTGCCTTTTCGGGTGGAAGGCCGAACACGCGAATGCTGCCGTGACGCGGCTGGAGCAGGCCGAGAATGAGTTTGAGGAGCGTCGTTTTTCCGCCGCCGTTGGGGCCGACGATGCTGACGAAATCGCGTGGACCAACCGTGATGTTGACGTTTTCCAGCACCACGTCTGAGTCGTAGCGAAAATGCAGGTCCGTGGTCTGGATGACATTGCCGTCGGTCACGGTGCCTTCTCCTTGGACGGGCCGATGGCGCGGGCGACTTCGCGGGCCATGGTCTCCATGTTGGCGAGATAGTCTTCCGCCATGGGGTCGAGCGGGACGACGGCGCCGCCGATGGCGTCGGCGATGGTCTTGGCGCCGGCGGTCGGGAACTGCGGCTGCACGAAGATGAGCTTCACGCCGGCCTTTTTCGCGCGGGCGATAAGCGTTTCGATCCGTTTGAAACTTGGTTCCTTTCCCTCTTCTTCGACGGCGATTTGTTTGAGGCCGTAGGCGTCGGCGAAATAACCGTAGGCAGGATGGAAGACGAAGAACTCACGACCCTTCAATGGGGCGAGTGATTTTGCGAGCGTCGCATCGAGGGCGGCGAGGTCCGATTCAAGCGCCTTGAGATTCGCATCAAATTCGGCGCGGTGTGCGGGGTCGGCGATGGCCAGGCCGTCGCGAATGTGGCGAGCCTGGTGGACGACAAGCTTGGGGTCGAGCCAGATGTGCGGATCCTTGGATTCGTGGTGCGAATGGTCGTGACCTTCTTCCGTGCAAGCGTCGGTCGCGTCGATGAGTGGCACGCCCTCGGACGTGTCCACGATTCGCAGGTCGGCGACCGAGCTTTGAATCCTGCCGATGAGGCCGCGCTCAATAGGCAGGCCGATGCGAAAGTACACGCGCGCCGTTGAGAGATCTTGTATCTGGCGCGGCGTAGGCTCAAAACTGTGGTGAGATTGGCCGGGACCGACAAGTACATGCACGTCAACGTGCGGGCCGCCAATTCGTTTTACGAAGCACGCCTGCGGTGCGATGGTGACGAAGACGGTGGTGACGCCGGGTTGGCTCGTCGGCTTCCGCGCAACGGTGTCACAACCGGCCATCGCGAGGTTGGCGCAGGTTAGGAGTTGAACGAGACGATGGAAGCAAGTCGGCATGGTATGTCGCGTGTTGTGCGCTCAGCGCCGTACGGGCAGCCTTGAGTATTACATTGTAATACACATTGGTCAACGGGGCGACGAGGGCGATCCCGCTCCTGTGGCAGCGTCCGGATAAGAAGTGAAGCGGCGGTGTAAAAATGCTGAAACGGGCCGGCATCAGCCGTTACCCGTTTCAACCGCACATCCATGTGGAGGAGAGATATCCCGCCGCGAACGATTCACGGCGGATGAAAAACTGTCATAGAGCGGAAAGTAATCGCTCCGTGGCGATATCGAGCTTCTGCGCCGTCTCATAGGTGCCCTGCTCAATCTGATTCCGAACGGCGACGATCCGTCGAGCACGGGCCTCGGGCAGTTCGGCCAGTTGATTCAGGAAGGTGGCCAGCTCGGAGATCTCAACGCGATCATCGAGGGTGGCCGCGGCACTAAGGCCGTCCGAGTCGGTCGAACGGCGGAGCGACTGATTGACGAATTCCCGCAAGGTGCCGGAGGTCGCCAGGGTTCCCAATGTGTTGATCTGGTCCATTTGTCCTCTCTTCGCTTCGATCCAGGACTCCATCCCCAGAATACGAAGCACACACTACTCCGGTTCGCACCACCACGACTGATATTTGACTTCTTTCCAGACGATCTTGGTGATGAGCTACCGGCACTGTTTCTCAATACTGTCCTCCTTCCTAATATCGGCGCCGGAATCGTCGGGGCATCACAGAATCCACCCCTGCCACAACATCTAGCGAATGCAGAACTTGCGCAACAGGGCAATATTGAAGGCAATTTCTGTGCGATTATCGGGCGTGCGATGGAATCCCCCGCAAATACGGCACTTACAGCAAATTTCAAATATTACCAACCTGTGAAATCTGCCGACACCGCAAATCGGGAGTTCCTAGATGTTGTGGGCCGAGATGATTGGTTCACCAACGCGCGAAGATGTAATCGGGCTTCGGTGGCCCCCTGCACGGTAGGTATAATCGGTCCATGAGCACGAAAGCCAACACGACCGACCGGGCCGCGCAACTCGCCGAAAACTTCGCCGAACTTGAACCGCGATTCACTCCCGATGAGTCGGTGGCCGAGGCGTCGCGGTGTTTGTTCTGTTACGACGCCCCCTGCACGCGAGCCTGCCCGACGCACATCGATGTGCCAAAGTTCATCCGGCAGATACTTCATAAAAGCCCCGTCGGGGCGGCGGAGACGATTCTGTCGGCCAACATCTTCGGCGGGTCGTGCGCGCGGGCCTGCCCGACCGAGGTGCTGTGCGAAGGGGCCTGCGTCGATAACACGCTGCTGAAAGAGCCGGTGAAGATCGGGCGGCTGCAGCGCTTTGCGTGTGACGTGGCCTCAGAGAAGGGCATTTCATTTTTTGACGCAGGGCCGACCACCGGGAAAAAGGTGGCGATCATCGGCGCGGGGCCGGCCGGGCTGACGTGTGCGCATGAGCTGCGAAAGCACGGACACAGTGTGACGGTGTTCGAGGCGCGCGAGCTGCCGGGCGGGATCAACACCTACGGAATCGCGCGATACAAATATGGTACGGAGTTCGCGCTGACTGAGGTGGAGCGTGTCAAACAGATCGGCGGAATTGATCTGCGGTTGAAGACACCGGTGAGCGGGGCGCAGATGGCGCAGATGCTGAGCGAGTATGACGCGGTGTTCGTCGCGATCGGTCTGGGCAAGACGTCGTCGCTCGGGATCGAGGGCGAAAATCTCCCCGGCGTGTGGGAGGCGCTGGATTTTATTTTTCAGACGCACACCATGCCGCTGGAGAAATGTGAGATCGGGCGCCGCGTCGTGGTGATCGGCGGCGGTAACACGGCCGTGGATGTCGCGACGGCGGCGGTGCGGCTCGGCGCCGAACAGGTGACGATCGCGTATCGGCGCACGGCCGATGCAATGCCGGCGTTTGCGTACGAGTATGACTTGGCGAAGGCGGATGGGATTCACTGGGAGTTTTCTGCCGCGCCGCTGCGCGTGATCGCCGAGGGTGGACGAGCCGCGGGCGTGGAATTCGCCCGGACGCGACTGGTTGGCAGCGGGCGCAATGCGAAGGTGGAGCAGATCGCGGGTGCCAATTTTGTCCTGCACGCCGATATGGTGATCAAGGCGCTGGGGCAGGAGCCGCTGGTGGAACTCGCAGCAGCGGTACCCGCGCTAAAGGTGGAAAAGGGCCGGATCGTGATCGACAAAGCAACGGGAGCGACGAGCGTGGCGAAACTGTTCGCCGGCGGGGACTGCACGAGCAAAGGGGCCGAAGTGGTCGATGCCGTGCAGGAAGGAAAGCTTGCCGCCGCCGGGATTCATGCGCTCCTTGCCCGTCGTTGAGTCACCTCGGCCGATCCTCCCCATAACATCATTGCCAGTAAGGGATTAGGGCGGGTCGCCCGGTGGCGACATAATAAGCTTCGTATTCCGCAACCCCATCTGTATACCCGATGTAGAAGATTGAGCCGCTTCGGGCACAATGCCTGCGGTGCGCGCCTCCGGGGAGCGGATAACCCGGACATCAGGAGTTTCGGCGTTTTGCCGTTTTGCCGTTTTGCCGTTTTGGCGTTTTGGCGTTTCGATTTTCCCCATGAACCTCGGCGACATCCTTGTAAAGCAAAAGTCCATCAACCCCGACCAACTCAAGTCGGCCAACGAGCAGTGCGGCCCGACGGATCGGCTGGATCGCGTGCTCGTGCGCATGGGCTATTGCAGTGAGACGCAGGTGCTGCACGCGCTGGGGGAGCTGTATCACTTCGACGTCATCGACCTGACGCACCCTGACATCAAGGTCGACATGGAAATCCTGAAGAAGATGCCGTCGAAGCTGGTGCATCGCTCCAAGCTGATCCCGCTCGACCGGGTCAACGGATCCATCCGCGTCGCCACCCCCGACCCATTCCAGATTTACGCCTTCGACGAGCTTCGCATGATCTGCGGGCTGGAGGTCAAGCCGATCCTCGCCAAAGAGAGCGAGATCAATGAAATCATCAAGAAGTATTTTGGCGTCGGCGGCGACACGGTGCGCGAGCTTGTCGATGAGGACGGCCTCGAGGTCGTCAGCGACGTGGGCGAGTCGGCCGGCGACCTGGCCGAGATGGCGCAGGACGCGAGCGTCATCAAACTCGTGAACGAAATCCTGCTGGAGGCGATCAACGAGCGGGCCAGCGACGTTCACATCGAGCCGTATGAGCATGATCTGAAGATTCGTTATCGCGTGGACGGCGTGCTGCGAAACACCAACGTGCCGCCGCAGATTCGCCAGTTGCAGGCGGCGATCATCAGCCGCATCAAGATTCTCTCGAACCTGAACATCGCCGAGCGGCGTGTGCCGCAGGACGGCTCGTTCAAGATCAAGGTTCACAATCGCGAGATCGACCTTCGCGTGAGCATCATCCCGATGGTGTTTGGCGAGGGCGTGGTCATGCGTATTCTCGACAAGCAGTCGATTCTGCTGTCGCTGACCGATCTGGGCTTCGACCCGGAAATGCTGAAAAAGTTTCAGCACGTCATCAGCCAGCCGCACGGCATCTTGCTCGTCACCGGCCCGACCGGTAGTGGTAAGACGACGACGCTGTATGCCGCGCTCAACGGAATCGTCAGCAGTGAGATCAAGTGTCTCACCGTCGAAGACCCGGTTGAATATCACCTCGACGGCATCAACCAGGTGAGCGTCAACATCAAGGCGGGGCTGACATTTGCCAAGGGCATGCGCGCCTTCCTGCGACACGACCCCGACGTCATCATGGTCGGTGAAATTCGCGATCTTGAGACGGCCGAGACCGCCGTGCAGGCATCGCTCACGGGCCACCTCGTGCTCAGCACACTGCACACGAACGATGCCCCCAGCGCGACGACGCGACTGCTCGACATGGGCGTGGAGCCGTTCCTTGTGGCCAGTTCGGTCGAAGCCGTGCTGGCGCAGCGGCTCATTCGAACGCTCTGCCCGCATTGCAAAGAAGCCTATGTGCCGGAGAAACTGGAAATGCCGCCCGACCTCGACCTGCGCGGCCAGCCGGCCTATCGCGGCGTGGGGTGCCGCGAATGCCGCAACACCGGTTTCCGCGGGCGAAAGGGCCTGTTTGAATTGATGCTGCTGGATGACGACATCCGCGAGTTGGTCCTCGAACGCTCATCCGCCGGAAAGATCCGCAACCTGGCGCTAAAGGGCGGCATGATCACCCTCCGCGACGACGGCTGGAACAAGGTCCGCGCCGGCGTCACGACGATCAGCGAAGTAGTGCAGGCGACGAAGGGTTAGAATTTCATTCTGTTTCGAAAATGGGCTCCACCGCTATTCATCTCGACTTGTTAATTGAGCGAATGCTCAAAGCAAATGCATCCGAGCTTCGGCTATCAGTCGAAGCGATTCCCAAAATCTATTTGGAATCCCAATTCAAGAACTGCGGACCACGCCCACTAACCAACGACGACATGATACAGATCATGAAGTCAATCACACCTGATGCAGTTCAAGAGCAGCTGCGCGATACTGACCAAGCCTGTTTTGACTTCAATTTCGGGAACGAGTACCGCCTCTTCGTCCGGATTTCTCACTGGAACGACACTCCGACGATCGTGATTAGGCCAGACGATCTAAGTAGAAACGCAAAATGATTTACCCAAACGCCTCGTCTTTGTCGACCTATTTCTCAGCGGCGGAGCCGCTGGGAGGTTGGCATGGGACGCGGCATCAAATTGACTTTGGGAGAGTGGGAAGCCTTGGATGGTCTTCGA
>JACRIM010000023.1 GCA_016235815.1 Planctomycetota bacterium | reverse complement strand
CGAAGCAAGTCCAAGGCCTCGCGCTCCGCCTCGGTCAACTTGATCCCACGTCCCATGACGACCTCCCGACGGCTCCGCCGTCTCTTCAAAGGTCGACCAATTGGACCGGATCGAATGAATCATTCTGCGGTGCTACTTAGATACTAGAACGACCGAGAATGCCATATTTGATTTTCCGTTCAATCCCGGTTCATTCGAGTGGGCCGATGAGGGTGAGTCAGTCTGGCTTGGATCGGGAAATAATTACGATGACAAGGTGACGGATCAGGATGGCGTGTTTCGTGTTTTTTTTGACAATCGACCTCCTCAAAAGCTGTGTGTCTTGCCGCGGGTTTCTTCAATCCATGCGTCGCCCGACGGCAAATGGCTTGCCTGTGAGGTCGCTCAAGAAGCAATGATCGAGGGAGTTCGGTACACCATTGCAGTTGTTGAAGTTGCCACCGGCAAGGTCAGCAAGCTCGGCAGATTAGATCACTATACATCCCCAGTCTGGAGTCCGGACTGCAAGACCTTGGCATATTCCGATGATTTTGTTTTTCGACTGTATGATCCAACCGAGGGAAAGCTCATCAAGGAAATCAAACCCGAGGGTGCGGAATCGCAACCCTTCTGGAATCCCAAGGACAATTCACTCTGGGCGAGCCAGATACATGGTGCGAGAATAACACGTTGGAACGGGAAGAAATGGGAGCATGTACTTGAGCCCAAACCTTGATTGGGCCTGATTGAGATAATAGTAGTGGGAATTCGGGGTCATCCAACTTTTTGAGTTGAAGTGCCGACGGTTCGTGCGTCCTCCGGACGCGGGAGTTTATTGGGGGTGTTGGTGCCGGTGGTTGAAACCACCGGCTACAAACGTGCGCCCTGCCGGGCGGGGATTGAGGGGGCGTTATTCTGTGTTGCCACGGGTCAACAAGTTGACCCATGCCACCCTGTGCGGTGTTGAGTCGTGCGGCGCAAGTGGTGATGGGGCAAGGGGTTGCGGACCAGGAGTAATTTATTATTGCGAACTATTGCAATTCGCGTGCGGGGTCGCTACGATGCTTGTGTTTGGGAAATGTTAGGTTTTAGAGGAGGTGCATTGTGGCGCAGAAGACTGGGGCTGGGGTTCGGGCTGTTGTTCGGGTGATTCGGGAGCCGGCGTTTGTGGGGATGACGCCGCGGCGGCGGGAGGTTTGTTGGGACTTTGGGGTGCCGGCGCGGGAGGCTCCGTTTGCGGTGGTTGATGGGCTGCGCGTGGAGTTGCGGGCGGGGTGGATTTTGCTGGTGACCGGCCCATCGGGGAGCGGGAAGAGTTCGGTGCTGGCGGCGCTGGCCGAGGAGGTTGGCGCGGTGCGCTGGGTGGGGCGCGGGCGGTTCGCGGAGGATCGGGCGATTGTTGATGCGGTCGCGCCGCGGAGGGAGCTTCGCACGGCATTGGAGATTCTTACGGCGTGCGGGCTGGGCGAGCCGCGGTTGTGGCTGCGGCGGTACGGCGATCTTTCGGATGGGGAGAAGTTTCGAGCGGCGCTGGCGCGGGCTGTGGGGGAGGCGATGTCATCCTGTAAGCGTGTGCCGATCTTGTGCGACGAGTTTGCCTCGGTGCTGCATCGGCGGGCGGCGAAGGCGATGGCCTACAACCTGCGCAAGCTGGTCACGCGTGAGGGATTGATTCTCGTCGTGGCCACGGCGCACGAGGACATTATCGAGGACTTGCGGCCGGACAAAATTTTGCGGCTGGGCGGCACCGATGCGAGTGTGGCCGACACGGGGGTGATGGGGCGGGCGATTTCGTTGCAACGGCGGATGGTGATTGAGCCGGGCGGCGTGGCGGACTATCGCCATTTCGCGCCGATGCACTATCGGCATCGCGACGGGCTGGGGTTTGTGGACCGGGTGTTCCTGATGCGCGAGCGGCCGAGCGCGGAGCCGCTGGGGATCATTGTTTTTGCGCATGCGCCGCTGGAATTGGCGATGCGGAATTGGTGCACCTGCGGTCGCTTTGTGCGAAACGGTCGGCGGCTGAACCGGGAGCTGCGCATCCTGCGGCGGCTGGTGATGCATCCGGACATTCGCGGGTGCGGGCTGGGGCATTGGTTTGTGCGGCAGACGCTGCCGCGCGCGGGGGTGCGGTTTGTGGAGTGCCTTGCGACGATGGGGGCGGTGAACCCGGTGTTCGAGCGGGCCGGCATGACGCGCGTGGGGCGCGGCCCGATGCCGCGCGGTCGGGTGGCGCTGCTGGAGCGGTTGAATCAGTGGAAGCTCGATCCATTTTCGGATGAGTTCGAGCGACAGGTGGGGCGGTGTCCGCGCGTGCGGGCGCTGGTGGAGAAGACGGTGCGGGATTGGGTGCGCGTGGCGCGCGGGGATGCGTCGTATCGGGCGCGAGTGCGGCAGGGAGGCGAGTTGGCACGGGCGTTTCGGCAGATCATCGGCGAGCCGCCGGTTTATTATTTGTGGGATCGGGAGCGGGAGTATCCGCGCGGGGATTTGGATCGGCATGATCCGTCGGCGCGGGTGGTGCGGAGGAGGGTGCGTGATCGGCATGATCCGCGGTGAAAGTAGGTGACACCGATCTACCTTTGGCTGCGAAACACAGCCGGGGGCGGTTGTTCCGCCGATGTTTTTTTTCTTGCCCCATGGGAGGGTGTGTCGACAGGTTGAAAACCTGTCGCACAGTACACCGGTTGAAAACCGGTGCCACATGGCGGGTTGAAAACCGGTGCCACATGGCGGGTTGAAAACCTGTGCCATGTGGCAGGTTGAAAGCCGGTGCCATGTGGCGGGTTGTACCACGTTACACTTGACCAGTGCCCATTGGTTGACCCGTCCACGGCATTCATCGAAACTAGCGGAACGCAACGAAACAGAACTCAAAGAAGTGAGACACGCTATGTCCCTGCTCGTCACTGGAACTATTGGAATTGACACTGTTGAGACGCCCTACGGCAAGGCGCCGGATGTGTTGGGCGGATCAGCGGTTTATTTTGCATTCGCGGCGTCGCTGCTGTCGCCGGTGCGGCTGGTTGGGGCGGTCGGTGAAGATTTCCCGGCGGGGTTTCGCGATCTGTTGAAGACGCGGCCGATCGATACGGCCGGTCTGGAGACGCGGAAGGGGTCGAAGACGTTTCGGTGGTCGGGGAAGTACATCGGGGACATGAATTCGGCCGAGACGTTGCGGACGGATTTGAACATTATTGCCGAAGCAGCGCCGACGATTCCGGCGGCGTTTCGGGATTCGCGGTTTGTGTTTCTGGCGAACACGCACCCGGCGGTGCAGCGCGAGTTCATCCGCCAATTGTCGAAGCCGGAGTTGATCGTGTGCGACACGATGAACTTCTGGATTTCGGATCATCGCGCCGAGTTGGTAAAGACGCTGGGCGAGGTGCATGGCGTGGTGCTCAACGACGGCGAGGCGCGGATGCTGACGGGGGCGAATAATCTGATTCTCGCGGCGAAGGAAGTGCTGAAGCTGGGGCCGAAATTCGCGGTGATCAAGAAGGGTGAGCACGGGGCGATGCTGGTGACGGGGGATCAGCTTTTTGTATTGCCGGCGTATCCGACGACGAAGGTGGTGGATCCGACCGGTGCGGGCGACAGCTTCGCGGGCGGGCTGATGGGGTATTTGGCGTCAGTGGGGAAGAGCGACGTGGAGAGCATCAAGTCGGCGATGGCGCGCGGGGCGTGCATTGCGTCGATCACGATTGAGAGCTTTTCGCTGGATTCGATCAAGGCGGCGGAGAAGGCGGAAGTTGAGCGGCGGTTGGCGGAGTTTCGGCGGTTGACGACGTATGCGTGATCAGTTTGGTCCGCACAGCGGGCCCTACGTTAATCATCGGAGGCGCGGGCGCGGCGGGATTTCTTGATGACGCTGCGGGCGCGTTTGCTTTCGAGGCGGCGATGCCTTGAGGAGTGGGTGGGTTTCGTGGCGTGTCGCGTGCGGCGGGGGCGAAGGGCCGTGGCGAGCAGTTGGGCGAACACTTCCAGGACGAGTTTTCGGTTTTTCTCCTGCGTGCGAAAGCGATTGCAGACGAGGCGGAGGTTTCCTTCCTTCGAGATTCGCGTGAACAGGGCGATGCGGATGGCGACGCGCTGATCGTCGCTGAGGGCTTCGCAGCGGTCGATGTTGAAGTTGAGCACCGCGCGGGTGGCGACCTTGTTGACGTTTTGCCCGCCGGGTCCGCCGCTGGTGGTGAAGGAGAATCGCAGATCGCGTTCGGGGATGGAGAGCTGGGGCGTGATGCGGATCATCGACATGGGGGCGAAGTATAACCCGATGGCCGGTCAGGTTTGCAAGTCGATGGCGGCGGCCGGGCCGTGGCGGAGGAAGGTGTAGTCCTCGGGGTCGAGGATGTGTCGCCAGCCGTGGCGGCGGATTCGTGCGAGTTCGACGAGGCGGTTAAACGCGCGGTCGGCGGCGAGCACGGCGGCCATGGTTTCGCGGAGGCGTTTTTCGCAGCGGAAAAGGCGCGAGGGGGCGCAGTTGAGCAACAGGGCGAGGGCGCGGAATGAGGTTTGTTGGGACGGGTCGAGCATCGACCAGCGATGTGCGTCGCAAGCGTGGATGACGCGCTGTTCGCCGATGTCGCGGCCGGCATCGCGAAGAAGGCATTCGATGGCGCGGCGGCGGGCGCGGTCGATGCGGTGGCGGAGTGCGATGTTGAGGGTGGGTCCGGGGCGAACGTTGGTTGAGCCGACGTGGGGGAAGCGCGAATGAAGGATGCCGTTGGCGAGGCTGCCGCGCGTTTTGATGGAGGGGATGCGGTCGGGCCGGAGGCGCTCGCGGTCGGCGGGTGCGTCGTCAGTGCGGGGTGAGGCTTCGCGCGGATCGTGCGAGCGGCTGCGATGTCGGCGCTGGGCGATGTAGGGAACGCGGATGAGTGATTCATCTTCGTTAAGGAATCGGCCGACGGCCTGGTGGACGCGGGCCATGGCGTAGGTGGCGAAATCGCCGTGACGTGTGGGGTCGTGGTTGCGGACGGCTTCGGCGAGGGCGAGAGAACCTTCCTGAATGAGATCGCGAACGTCGGAGGGGGCGCGTTGTCCGGTGGGGTCGGCCTTGATGCGATCGACGGTGAGCTGTACGAGGGGGAGGTTTTCCTGGACGCGGCGGCGTTGGCGCGCGGAGAGGGCATCGAGGGGGATGGTGTCGGCGACGGTGGACATGGCGGCTCCCGAGAATACCTAACTATAGCCTAACAAATATTAAACGTCAAGGGGGCATGGTCCGCACAGCGGACCCTACGGGGGCTAACATAAGTTGAGCGCCAAGGGGGCATGGTCCGCACAGCGGACCCTACGGGGGCTAACATAAGTTGAGCGCCAAGGGGCCATGGTCGGCACAGCGGACCCTACGGGGATTCGAGGAGGCGGAGGGCTTCGTCGAGGGGGAGGAGGGCGGCGCGGACGTCGTCGGGCGGGGCGGTTTGCAGGTCGACGCTGTCTTCCACGCGGAAGGGGCCGACGGCGGTGCGCTGGAGGGTTTCGCAGCAGGCACCGCAGGCGAGGATGCGGCCGAGGTCGCGGGCGATGGCGCGGATGTAGGTGCCGCGGCCGCAGTGGATGTCGAGGGTGAGGGTGGGGTAGTCGTAGGCGAGGATGTCGATGCGATCGATGCGGACTTCCTTCGGCTGGCGCGGGGCGGGCGCGCCGCGGGCGGCGAGTTTGTAGCTTTGCACGCCGCCGATGCGGACGGCGGAGAAGGAGGGGGGGACTTGTTGGATGCGGCCGGTCATGGCGGTGAGTGCCGTTTCGATGGCACTGCGATCGGGGGCAGCTGCGCCGGGGACGGGGTCGAAGGGTTTCTCGGTGTCGTAGGTTGCGTTGGTGACGCCGAGGCGGAGGGTGGTGCGGTAGTGTTTGGGGAGGTTCATGAGGCGTTCGACGAGTTTGGTGCCACGGCCGATGCAGGCGACGAGGACGCCGTCGGCGAAGGGGTCGAGGGTTCCGGCGTGGCCGACCTTTCGCAGGTTGAAGACGCGGCGGAGGCGATAGACGTAATTGGCGGAGCTTTTTCCGACGGGCTTGTAAAGATTGAGGAGGCCGTTGGGGGTAGGCGGTGCAGCGTCGGTCATGGTCGGCGTTGGTTCAGCGCGAGCGTTTATAATGGCGGAATGAAATCGTTACGCGAGCATGTCATCATAGCGGGATTCGGGGTGGGTGGGCGATTCATCGCGGAGTATCTGGAGAGCCACGGGTTGGCGTATGTGGTGGTGGAGTTGAACGCGGAGACGTGCGCGGCGCAGCGGGCGTTGGGCGTGCCGGTGGTGGAGGGGGATATTTCGGAGGAGGCGGTGCTTCGCGAGGCGGGGGTGCTGACGGCGCGGGTTTTGGCGCTGGCGATACCGGATGAGAAGGCGGCGCTGCGGGCGACGGAAAGGGCGAACGCGATTCGGCCGGAGATTCATATCGTGGCGAGCACGCGGTACACGTCGACGGGGTTGGAGGCGCTGCGATTGGGTGCGGATGAGGTGATCGTGGCGGAGCAGGCGGTGGCGCAGGAGTTTTACCGGCGGATTGCGGCGCATTTTGCGCAGGCGTCGGTGCAATCGAAGGCGTCGTGAGTGAGTTCAAGGGCGGGGTTTGGGGTGTACGCCGCGAATTCGAAATTGCCAGAAGAGTTTCATGACGTCGAGGAGCATTCGGGTGGCGTCGCGGCCGATGCGGAGGGTGCTGCTGGTGGGGTTGTCCCAGTCGATGGGGACTTCGCTTATGCGCAGGTTGTGGGCGCGGGCCAGCAGGAGAAGCTCCACGTCGAAGGCGAAACGCTCTACGGTTTGTGCGGGGAAGATCTTTTCGACGGCCGATCGGCGGAAGAGTTTGAAGCCGCACTGGGTGTCGGAGATTTCCGGCAGGACGAGGGCGCGGACGAGGTAGGGGAAGGTCTTGCCGAGGGCCTGGCGGATGCGATGTTGCTCGCGGACGATGCGTGCGCCGGCGACGCGGCGCGAGGCGATGATGACGTCGGCGTTGTCGGCATGAGTCGCGAAGGCGTCGAGGTTCTCAATCCGGGTGGAGTGGTCGACGTCCATGAAGAGGGCCCAGTCCATTTTTGATGCGAGCATTCCGCGGCGGACGGAGAAGCCTTTGCCGCGATTCTGTTCGTTGCAGAGAAGCTGCACGCCGCGGCCGCGCCGGCGGACGAGGTCGGCGGTGCGGTCGGTGTTTCCGTCGGCGACGACGAGGATTTCGTGGGGGAGGCCGGTTGATTCGAGGTAGGCCTGTACTTCGTCGAGGGTTTTCTCGACTTCGCGCTCGGCGTTGTAGACCGGGATGATGACGGAGAGGGAGCCGAATGCGTTGGTGAGATTCGCCACGACGGGTATCCTACATCGCGTTCATGTCATCCACAGAATCCACCATTCAGGATACCGCACCATCGAGCGAATCGTTGCGCGAGTCGAGCAGCAGCGGCGCGTTTTCGGACCGCGCGGTGGTGGTGATCGCGTTCGTGCTCATTGCGGCGGCGTTTTGCAATGCGCTGCGGGGGGAGTGGGTCTATGACGACCGGACGCAGATTGTCGAGAACCACCTGATTCAGAATCCGGCGTATTACGGCAAGGCGCTGGTTTCCGACGTGTGGGGGTTCAAGGGGGACAAGGGGCAGGCGTGGAGCAACTATTGGCGGCCGACGTTTGTGGTGTGGCTGATTGTGAATTACCAGTTGTTCGGGCTGGAGACGATTGGCTGGCATTTGACGAGCATTCTGGGGCATGCGGTGGTGACGTGGTTGGTGTACCGCGTGTTGCGGCAGTTGCGGATACACCCGGTGGTATGCGCGATTGCGACGTGGGTGTTCGCCGTGCATCCGGCGCATGTGGAATCGGTGACGTGGATCTCGGGGGTGACGGATGTGCTGCTCTCGGCGTTTTTGTTGACGGCGTATCTCTTGCATTTGCGGTCGCAGGATGAGGCGCGGCCGGGGTTGCGGTGGTATGCGTTGGGGGCGTACGCATTGGCGCTGCTGAGCAAAGAAGCGGCGGTGACGTTTCCGGCGATTGTGTTTTTCACGCATTGGATTCGCGGCGAGGAAGGGTCGCGCGGGCGAATGCGCGCTGCCATCGTTGCGGCGATTCCGTATGCGGTGCTGGTTGCGATCTACATTCCCGTGCGGTTCATGGTTCTTGGGCAGATGCGGCAGACGGCGCCGGGTGCGCCGGGGTTGGTGGGGATGCTGGCGACGGCTCCGAGCGTGATCGTGTTCTATCTGCGACAGACTTTTTTTCCGGTGCTACTCGGCCCGGACAATCCGCTGCGGCCGGTGACGAATTCGAGTATGTCGCTTATGACGTTCTGGGGTCCGCTGGTGCTGTTGGTTGTACTGGTCAATGTGGTGCGGCCGATGATTCGCAAGTCGGCGGAGTTGCAATTCGGGCTGTTGTGGTTTGTTGTGCCGCTCGTGCTTGCGATTGACATTCGCGTTTTTCTGCCGGATCAAATCGTTAACAATCGCTATTTGTATTTGTCGGTCATGGGGGCGTTTGTCGTGGTGGGGGCGGGGATCCTGCGGGCGGCGCGGGCGATGATGTCTGCGAATGCGGAGCGCGTCGCGCTGGTGGCGGGCTTGCTTGCGGCGGTGGTGATGGTTCCGTTGACGCTGGACTACAACCGGGCGTGGTGCAGCGAGATGGCGCTCTGGGAGCGGGGCATCAAGACGGACCGTGCTTCGAGCCATAGTACGTACATGCTGGGTGTTGCCTATCGGCAGGCCGGGCGGATGGAGGATGCGCGAAAGGCGCTGGAGCGCGCGATCGAGCTGAATCCGGAGTTTTCGTTTCCGTACATTGAGCTGGCCCGCGTGCAGATTGCGGATGGGTTGTATTCGCGGGCGGAGGAGAATCTGCGAAAGGTGCTGGCAATTCGGCCGGAACTGGACTTCGCGTGGGACCTGCTGGCTTCTGGATTCGAGCAGCAACGGAGGTATGACGAGGCGATTCTCGTTTATCGCGAGGCGATTCGGGCGACGCCGTATTATCGTGCGCGATTCACGAAGAACATCGCGGTGCTGCACTATCTCGCGGGGCGCAAGACGCAGGCGCTGGAAGACCTTGAGTCGCTACGGCCGGACCTGGCGACGGCTGCGACGGCGGATGTTTTGGAAGCGTGGTTCTATTTGGGCAGTTTGTATTCGGAGCAGAATCGTCGGGCGGAGGCTGTTGATGCCTTTCAGCGGTACCTTGCGTCGACCGAGGGAATGCCTTCGAAGGCGGTCGCGGCGCGGCGGAACGAATGCCGGCAGATTCTGAGCGCCCTGTCCCCCTAACTGTATCGGACTTGCCCTAGCAACTTCCGTGCCCAGCGACCGATTGTGCGGGCATTTTTCCGGGCCGATCATATAATTGTGCTGGAGGCGCGTGGCAGCGTCTCCGAAGATTCTAGGGCGGCGAGAGTTTCTAACTGCCGCAGAGCCAACCAGTTAGCAGGTCAGAGAATGGCACATTCACTCTCCATGATTCCGTCGCAGCAGATGCGACTTGAGCAGCGGCTGACCCCGCAGCTTATTCAATCCATGGAGATTTTGCAGCTCCCCCTTTTGGCGTTGGAGGCTCGGGTTCGCGAGGAGCTGGAGCAGAACCCTGTTCTCGAAGAGGCCGAGATCGAGATCGATCGCGAGCCGCAGGAGCAGAAGGACGAGCCGCTGAACACCGAGGCGAACCGCGCGGAGGCCGAGAGTTTTGAGCGGCTGGAGCGGATGTCGCGCGAGATGGACTATGACCACGGCGATTTGCCGTATGGTCGCGCGGCGCGCGGGGAGGGCGAGCGCGACGTCAAGATTGACGCGATGGCCAATACGGAATCGCGCGGCGAGAGCCTGCGTGATTCGCTGATGCGGCAGTGGGGATTGATTGAGACGGACGACGCGACGCGCGCGGCGGGCGAAGTGCTGATCGACTGGATGGACGACGACGGCTATCTGCGGATGGAGTCGGAGCATCGTCCGTCGAGCGAGAATGGCGAGTCGGACGAGGCGACGCCGTTGATCATGACGCGCACGCCGGAGCAGATGGCGCACCTGATGGAAGAGATTGCGTGGTCGCAGCATCCGCCGATCGATGCGGCGGTGCTGGAGAAGGCGCTGGAGCTGCTCCAGACATTGGAGCCGGCCGGCGTCGGGGCGCGGGATCTGACGGAGTGCCTGTTGATCCAGCTTCAGGCGATCGAGGTGGAGGACTCGCTCTGCGAGGAACTCGTCCGGCATCATCTGGTGACGCTGGCGAAGAACAATTTCCCGGCAGTGGCGAAGGCGACGGGGCGCTCCATCGAGGACATACGGGCGGCGCTTAAGGTGATCGGCAAGCTGAATCACCATCCCGGCTTGTTGTACCGGTCGAATGATGTGCCGAAGGTTTCGCCGGACATCATTGTGGAGTATGCCGACCAGGGCGACGGCTATACGGTGAAGCTGGCGCGGGGCAACACACAGCGGCTGCGGATTTCAGCGCAGTATCGCGAGATGCTCAGTGACAAGGACGCCGACAAGGAGACGCGCGAGTACATCAAGAAGCGGATCGAGTCGGCCGGTGTGATCATTGATGCGATCGCCTATCGGCGGCAGCGGCTGCTGGAAATTGCCAAGGTGATTCTGGAACGGCAGCGAGAGTTTTTCGACTTCGGCCCGCAGTTTATGAATGCACTGCGGATGCGCGATCTGGCGGATGAGTTCAATTGCGACCCCTCGACGATCAGCCGAACGGTGGACGGGAAGTATCTGCAGACGCCGCGCGGGATCTATCCGCTGCGCATGTTCTTCACCAGCGGCCCGCGGGAGACCGACGGCGGGGATGGGCAGAGTTGGAACAGCATCAAGCACAAGGTGAAAGAGATCATCGAGGCGGAGGACAAGCGCCGGCCGCTGACGGATGATGAGATCACGCAGAAGCTGTCGGAGGCGAGCGGGACGCCGGTGGCGCGGCGGACGGTGGCGAAGTATCGGGCGCAGTTGGGGATTCCGTCGAATCGGGAGCGGAAGGTTCACTGAGGCGGTTCTTACGATTGTGTGCCAACGTCTTTTGGCATTTCTTGGTGCGAGTCAATTCTGTTTTGTTCTCGACATAGGCGAGCCGCGTGTAGTAGGATTGTGGCATGGTTCGATCACTTCAAGACGCTTTTGACCACATTCGGCAGATGCCCCCTGAGCAACAGGAGGAATTTGCGGCGTTTATTCTTGAGGAATTGAAGGCCGAGGACCGTTGGCAGGCTGCGTTGGAACGGAGTCAGGGACCGCTGACCTCCATGGCCGACGAGGCGCTGGGCGAATACCGACGGGGAGAGACGAAGCCTTTGAATTAGTGACAGTGGGGCGGTTGAAATTGACTTTGGATAAGGCAAGGCTCCGTCGCCCCCTCCGGGGCTTTTGACTTTTCACGCGAACTAACCACGGGCTCGCGCCCGTGGCTACAGTCCGACGCCCCATTCGGGGCTAATTGCATTCGCAACTTGTGGTGGTGTTCCATTCCAAGTCGTTCGCGATATTACGGACACGGCTCGATTTCATGCCGCGTTTGATGACTCTGCAATTGCATTGCGTTGTGAACTGTCGCTCACTCACCATTCGCCAGGCGGAACTCGGTCGGGACGGCGCGGAGGGGGGTTTCCAGTAATTCCAACTCTGCCACTTCTGCGCCGGTGTCGGCTGCGCCGAGGTCTTTGAGTTTTTTCGCGCTGGGCAGTGTTCGACCGGCCCAGTTGCCGACGGCTTTGTTGTAGGCGTCGGCGGCTTTGCTGAGGCCGGCGCGGACGCCGTCGAGGTGGTCGGCGAAGGTGCGGAGGCGGTCGTAGAGTTCGCGGCCGGCCTCGGCGATGCGCTCGGCGTTTTCGGCGACTTGTTGCTGTTGCCAGCCGTGGCGGATGGCCATGAGCAATGCCATGAGTGTGGTGGGTGAGGCGAGGATGACGCGGCTGTCGGCGGAGTTGTAGAGCAGGTCGGGGTCGAGCGAGACGGCGGTGGAGAAGAAGGCCTCGCCGGGCATGAACATGACGACGAATTCGGGGGCGGGGGAGAACTGTTTCCAATACTCCTTGCCGGAGAGGGCTTTGATGGCCGTGCGGACGGCGGCGATGTAGCGGTCGAGGTGGCGTTTTCGATCGTCATCGTTGGTGGCACTCGCGGCGTCGAGATAGGCGGAGGTGTTGACTTTTGCATCGATGGCGAGGGTGCGTTCTCCGGGGAGACGGACGACGAGGTCGGGGCGCTGGCCGCTCTCCTGCGACGCCTGGGTGTCGAAGTCGCAGTAGGGCGTCATGCCGGAGAGTTCGACGATGCGTTGCAGCGTGACTTCGCCCCACTTGCCCTTTGTGCCGCTTTGGCGGAGGGCGGCGACGAGCTGGCCGGTCTCGTGGGTGATGCGGAGTTCGGCTTGGGAGAGGGACTCAAGCTGTTTGTTGAGACCGCCGTAGGCCTCGGCGCGGGTCTTTTCGAGCTCGATGATGTTCTTCTCGTAGCGTTCGAGTTGTTCGCGGAGGGGCTTGAGCTTGGCGTCGGCGAGGGTGATGAACTGTTCGTTGTTGCCTTTGAGGGCCTCGGCGGAGAGTGCGCCGAAGGTTTCCTTCACTTTTGTTTCCATCTCGGCGATCTGGCGGCGCTGTTCGGCGAAGTGTTCGCGGGCGGATTCGAGTCGGGCGCGGGCGTCGGCACCGGAGACTTTTTCGTTCTCAAGGGCCTGGCGAAGGGCGGCGAGCTCGGCGTCTTTGCCGGTGATTTGCCTGCGGACTTCGTCGAGGGCGGCTTGTGCGCCGGCGAGGTCGGCGACGGCGGAGGAGTCGCCGTCAGCGTTGCGGCGGGAACGGAGCACTCCAAAGGCGTAGCCCGCGGCAGCGCCGATGATGAGTCCCAGAATGATCCCCAACATCCACTCCACGGTTGTGCCTCGTAATTGGCAGAGTTCCGCGATGCACCGACGCGAAATGCGTTGGCGTATCCGACACGATCCCGGGTATAATAACGGCTCAGCGGCCATCGAGTCGGTTCGGGCCGATGGCCGCTTCTCGCGATTACTTCTGGAGCCTCACTGTGATGCTATTAGGTCGGCATGGGATTTCCCCGCTCATTGCGTGCGCTCTGGTTGCTGGTTTGAGCGGTCTTGCGATGGCGATCCCTGCGCCAACGCCGCCGGGGTGTCCGTCGCAAACACAGACATTTACAAGCACCACCGTTGTTCCCATCAGTAGCGGCGCACCGGGGGTGTACACGTCGCAGATTGTTGTGTCGGGAGTGTCGGGCACGATGTGGGATGTCGATGTGCAGACGTTCATCACACATACGCAGGCCGCGAATCTGGATATCGCCCTGACCTCGCCCGATGGCGTCACCTGTACGCTGACGACGGACAACGGCGGATTTGCGGACAACGTTTTCAACGGGACGGTTTGGGATGATCAGGCGAACCCCGGCGGGGATGTTCCATACGCCTCGAACGCAAGTCTGGTGACGGATCATCCCTATGCCAACAACGTGGTGGCGGCGAATCTTGTGCCGGAGGAAGGGTTGAACATTATCCCGATTGTTTCAACCATTTTTGGCGGCAACGCGAACGGCGTATGGACATTGACGATATCCGATGATTTCACGGGTGACGGCGGATCGCTCGACGGCTGGTCGGTGACTATAACGACTCTGTCGGAGCGGCCACAGTTCCCACTCGGCGTCACTCCTCCGACCTTTACAAACAGCGATCCTGTGACCATCAGTGCTTCCGGTACGCCGGTAGTTTCTTCAACGATGGTTGTTGCGGGCGTGACCGGGCGGATTTTGTTGGTCGCCGTTGAGATGGACCTGGATCACGTGGATTGCGGTAACCTGGAGATCTCGCTGACATCGCCGGCCGGCACGATCGTGACGTTGACGACTGACAATGGCACTGGAATCACCAATGGCTTTTCGAACATGACGTTTACGCCGTTTGCGGGGATCGAGGGATTGGTTCCGTATACGAACAACGACGATATGGTGACGGATGCGTTGTATGTGAACATGATGTCGGTCGGCTCGGTGTCGCCGGAGGAATCGCTTTTTGCCGTGCAAGGGGAGAACCCTAACGGCACGTGGATTCTCCGGATCGCTGATGACACGGACATGGAGGGCGGGACGCTTAATAGCTGGTCGCTTCAGATGTACACCTTTGCATACAGCGATGTTGATGTCGACGGCGTCGGCGACATGTGCGACAACTGTCCGCTCGCGGCGAACTCTGGCCAGCAGGATGCGGACTTCGACGGCATCGGCGACGCCTGTGACACGAAGCCGGGGATTACGGGGCATGATGCATTCGGTTATCGCGTGATTGATTCGAAGACCGTGGGTGGGCCGCCGTTCCAGTGGATCGACATTAGCGTGACGGGCACCGCTCAGAACACGATGGGCGGTACGGTCGGACCGATCGCGATTGGGTTCCCATTTAACTACTATGGCCTGCCGCATTCCAATCTGTTCATGGCGCGGAACGGATACCTGTCGATCGTGGATGCATCTTCCACGAACAGCATGGGCTTCAATGAATGTTCGCTGCCCTCGCTGAACGGCCCGGACAACATGGTTGCGGCGGCGTGGGACGGGTTGACGGAAACCCTATCGGGTTTTCCGAATGCGACGGCCTATACGCAGAGCTTTCCGTCAGGCCAGTGTCCCTATGGTGGATATCCCGGTGCTTGTTTTGTTGCGCTGTGGCGAAACTACTATTACTACGATACGCCAACCGGCGACGACCGGACGTTTGAAATCATCCTGTTCGACAATGGCGACATTCTTGTGCAGATTCTGGACGCGGGGAATGAGTTCGGCTCAAGCTCCACGACGGGCATTCAGAATGAGAACAAGCTGGACGGGCTGACTTATCGTTGCAACACTCCTGTTTCGATCACCGATCAGCTCGCGGTGATGTTCTTTCTGGATTCGCAGGACAACGACGGTATTCCGAGTCGTTTCGATAATTGTCCCAGCGTCTCCAACGTCAGTCAGACCGACAGCGATGGAGATGGCAAGGGCAACGCATGCGACAATTGTGTGGGAACGGCCAATGCCAATCAGGCCGATGGCGATGGAGATGGCGACGGCGATGTCTGCGACAATTGCCCCGCGGCGGCGAATGCGGATCAACTCGACACCGATGGCGATGGTATTGGAGATCTGTGTGACGCCGCGCCAGCGGTGAGCGACGACCCTGGGACGCAGATACCGCCCTCTACAACGGCCTGTTGCGGGGCGAGCGGGCCGAGCACTCTCATGCTGGGCGCGTTTTTTGCCGTTATGAGCCTTGGATGGGGCGCTGTGCGACGGCGTGCCCGTTGAGTGGAATTGATTTCGACAACGCGCTATCCTTTTCGACTTATCGCGTGACTTCGGGGCGCGAAATCACAGGAGATTTTCATGATCTTACGGATGTGGCGGCACTCGATCGTCGTTGTATTGGGTCTTATCGGTTTGGTCGGGTGTCATCAGCCCGCGTCTTCGCTGAGCAAGGCAAATCTGGATGATGCGGCGAAGGTGAAAGAGGCCGCTCCGTCATACTGGGAGCATGATCCGAACAGCGTCGCTGCGCGGGATTTCAAGAACGTCGCATTGCTGGAGTTCGCGGTTGAGTATGTGACGGAGAAGCTCGAATCGCTTTCCGACAATCAGCCGGGCGTGGTGATTCACGAGTTCATCCCGATCGGATTTGCCACGTCGATGGCCGGCGCTGGGCGGATTCGCGTGCAGATCGAGGAAGGACTTCGCAAGGAATTCCCCGACGAGATGTATCGCTACTTCTCGGAGCGGGCTGCGGCCGAGGGGATTCGGTTCGTTTCTCCCGAGTCGATCAAGGCGACGAAGGCGTACAAGAGTCTGAACTTCGGCAAGCCGGGGCATGTTGATCTGGGTCATGCCTTTAACGTGGCGGGGACGGATGTGGGCGTGCCGCGCCTGTTGGTGATTGAGCCGGCCAAGGGATTTGACCTGATTCTCGGCACGAAGGACGGCCGGTCGATTGAGCAGGTGGAAAAAGAGATGCTGAAGGAGCTGGGGGCCGATGCGGCGGTGCGGGTGCGATTTCGTGTGAGCGTCTATCGGCAGGTGGCATCGATGGAGAAGTGGTCGATTGTCCGGGTGACGAAGGATTCGTCGGTCGGCTTTCACTTTGCCGAGCGATCGCTGCTCTCTGATGAGAAGGTCGTGAAGAAAGAGGACTTCCTGCCGGTCGCCGGCATCATCAAGCAAATCGACAGCGATGCCTATCGCGCCGCGATCAAGAAGTTGTATCCGCCGTTCATTTCCATGGCGGTTCACACATTGGCCGAACATGCGATGGCGACACCGCAGGGGACCAATTAGCTTCCTTGTATCGCCTGGCTACGGCTTGCGCAGTTCCTGAAGGAGTTGTTGGGCGGTGTCGGCTTCAGGGCCGCCCAGCTTGGATGCTTTTTCCAGTTGGGTGATGGCGTAGGGGGTGCGGCCGGCCTGTTGATACAGGATGCCGAGGCGAAGGTTGGCTTCGGCATCGTCGGGCATTTGTTTCACGAGCAATTCGTATTCGTTTACCGCACCGGTTAGATCGCCGGTGGCCATGAGCGTTGCGCCGAGTTCGGCGCGGATGCCCGCGGCGGCGGGGCGTTCGGTCAGGATCGCGCGATAGATCGCGATTGCCTCGGGATAGCGGCCGACGCGGGCAAGGCTGTGGGCAAGGTTGTGGCGAAAGATCAGGCGGTCGGGCTGTGCGGCGGCGGCTTGCTCATAGTCTTTCACGGCGGCGGCGAAGTTCTGATCTTCGCGGACGATGCGTTCGAGCAGTTCGATGGCGGGGCGATTGTCGGGACTGAGGCGCACGGCCTTGATGAGCGAGGATCGTGCGGCGTCGAGCTCCATCGTGCTAATTTGGAAGGACCCCCATGCGAGCCATGCGAGGGATGAGGTTGGATCGTGTTGCACGGCTGCGGAGAGCGCGGCCCGCGCGCCGGTGGCATCACCCCGGTCGGCGAGAAACAGGCCCCACTCGGTCCAGACGTGTGCCGATTCGGGAAGCGGCTCGTCGGGGAGTTTCTTGCGCATGGATTCGCGCCGGGCTTTTTCGATTTCGAGGGCGCGGGTGAAAGCGATGCGAGCGATGTCGAAACGGCCGAGGAATGTTTCCGTGTTGGCCCACTTCACCCAGAAGCCGGCGTCGTCGGGATGGGCTTCGGCGACGCGGCGGGTGCGCGTGGCGGCGTCGTCACGGGCACCGGTGATGAGTTCGAGCCAGGCGATTTGGATGTCGTTATCGACGGGGTGCATCAGGCCCCAGCGTTCGGCGGCGCGCAGGTGAGCGAGCGCATCGGCGGCGCGTGATCGATCGTCAGGAGCGAGCGTAGCAAAGTAGTTTGCATCGCGCTGCCAGCCGAAGTTGCTGCCGGGCAGTTCGGCCACGATGCGCTGGCCGAGGTAATCGTGATAACGCCAGAAGCCTGAGTGGGCAGTGAAGGCGAGGAGCAGCACGACTCCAACCATGAAGGCGCGGCCGGCGGGTTGGGCGCGGCCGTCGAGCTTCAGCCGGATGCGCTGAAGCATGACATCGGGGAGGTAGATCATCTGGGCGGCCTTGTGCAGCAGGAATGCAAACATTCCGGCCACGCCGAGTGAGAGCAGGAACGGCACGTTGCCGTAAAGACCGCGGTAGGCGAAGAACGCGCCGACGAACATGATGGCGGCGAAGAGTTCTTCGGCGAATGTGAGATCGTACTTGGAGGACTTGGGTGGCTCAGAGGCTTTGGCGAAAAGGGACGGCGTGCCGAAGCCGACGTAGAGGGCGTCGTTGGGGCAGACGCTGACGCAGTCGAGGCACTTCATGCAGCCGGGGTCGACCACCATTTTGTAGAGTTTCACTTCGCGGGCGACGTCGACATTGGAGGTGCAGACGGCGGTGCAGTGGCCGCATTGTTGGCAGGCGTCGGTCACGCGGATTCGGGCGACGGCGACTTTGTCGGCAATGCCGAAGAGCGCGCCGTAGGGACAGGCGTAGGTGCAGAAACCTTTGGCTCCGAGGAAGTAGATGATGGCCATGCCACAGAGCAGGACGGTGAGGATGGCGATGCCATAATCGGGGAAGGTGTCCCAGAAGCCGGTGCGAGAGAGGTGCCACGTCAGCTCTGGATGTGGCAGACCGACGACCATGCGATACACGGCGGGCCAGAAGAACATGTAGAAGGCCGCGAAGGCGGGGACGAAGATGAGCAGGCGGGATCGGAAGGGCTTTGGGCGAAGGTGCAGCTTCTTGAGCACCCAGAGGGTGAGGTCTTGATAGGCGACGAGGTGGCAGGCCCAGCCGCAGACGAATCGGCCGAAGATGAGCGTAAGTGCGATGGCGACGGCGAAAAAGACAAAGCCGGCGTTGATTGCGCCGGTGCGGATGGTTTCCATGGATTCGGACGGCTCGACGGGGGTGAGGGTTTTGCCCTTGATGAGCCAGTGGGCGACGTGGGCGAGGACGAGTACATGGACGGCGAGCAGCGATGCCGCCCGCCACTTGCCGGACTTGGATGGTCGAATGGCCTTTCCGTCGGGGCCGGCCGATACCACCGGGAGTGAGACGCGGCGGGACTTGGTGGTGCAGTCGCGTTGGGTGTTCGGCGGTGATGCGGTGGTATTCATTCAGCGGCTCAATGCGAACGGGAGCGTCGATGCGTGCGGTTTTTTCGGCACCCGGGGACGTGCGCGTGATTCGCGCCAATCATTATGATAGCCCGGCCTCGTACATGAATACTACCCGCGCCAGATTATTGCACTTGCTCCTGCGACGAGGACGATGGCGCGTTCACATCGTGATCGGCTTTGTCCTGATTGCATGGGGCGGCTGTGGTCGGCCGAAAGTCGTTGGTATTCCACCATCGGTGTCGGCGGTGGGGCCGTCGCAGCGGCTGATGGCGGATGTGCGGGTGGCGGATGCCATGTTCTTCGATGCCACCACGGGGCGCGTGCGGATTTCGGGGGCGGTGAACTCGGTCGTGGCGTTTCAGTTGATGATCTCAACACTGGACTCGCCGGCGGCGGGGATTGAGTTGGTGGCGGAGGATTTCAACGAGAATCCGCAAACGCGTGTCGCGTCGACGCAGCCCGACGAAACGTCGACGGCCAAGACCATCACGCGGGATGCGGTGCGGATGTATCGACAGTGGCCGGTCACCGTGGAGCGTTATCCGAATTGGTACCTTCGCAGCGTGGGTGGTTCGCGTCGTCGGGAGATTCCAGACGCGCTGGTGCCGCTCGATGCTCCGCGGAACGGACAGCCCATTGATCTGCCTCCGCGACGGAATGTGGCGATCTGGATTGAGCTATCAGTTCCGCGCGACCTTCGGCCGGGGGAGTATGTGTCGGCGATCACGATTCATTCGGTGGGTGCGGCGGAGTTGCGCGTTCCCGTGGATTTGATCGTGCGCGATGTGTATGTGCCGGTGGAGACGCTGGTGCCGGTGCTGGCGGGCGTGCAGCTTGGGCCGATCATCACGTCGCATTCCGGCGGGGATACGGCGAATGTGCGGGCGGCGCTGGAGGAAGAAGGAACGCGCGAGGCGATCGTGGCGGCGTTTAAGGTGCTGCACGAACACGGATTGTCGCCGTTCACGACCGAGGTGCGGCCGCGGCTGAGTCAGGATGTGAGCGGTAAGGTGTCGGTGGACTGGTCGGAGTACGACGCGTTTTGTGAGCCGCTTATCAATGGCACGGCGTACGGGGATGGACGCGCTGCCTGCGGCTGGCCGATGCCGGTTGATCTGCAGTTGCCCGACCCGGTGCAGTATGACGGCGTGCAATCGGCGGCGTATGCATCGGTGCTTCGCGATTACGTTCGCGAGTGTTCGTCGCACTTTTCCGTGAAGGGGTGGTTGCCGAAGAGCTGGGTGTGGTTTGATCTTGCGCGAGGGCCGGAGACGAGCGCGGCGGAGATGAGCGAATTCCGGCGCATCGCGGCGATTCTCAATCCGGCCGGCTTGGCTCCGCGCAATGCGTTTGTTTCAACATTGATACCGCAATCCATGTTGTCGTTCGGGTGGCTGGAGTATCGCCATGACGATGTCGCGTCGATCGTCGATGTGTGGGCGACGCCGGCGCGGTATCACCATCGGGCGACGCTGGAGCAGGCGCGGGCGGCTGAAAAGAAGCTGTGGTTGTGCCCCGGGCAGCCGCCGTTTGTCGGGAGTCTGGCGGTGGAGGCGCCGTCAACCCATGCACGAAGCCTGCCGATGCAGGCGTTTCTCGAAGGCGCGGACGCCATCATGATCGACCGGGCGACGAGCTGGCCGGCAAAGGCGCTCGACGAACCGATTGTTGACCGGAGAGCACCGAGCGATGCATGGCTGGTCTATCCCGGGGATTTCGCTGGGTTGAAGCAGCCACTCCCGTCGCTGCGGCTCAAGCAGCTTCAACAGGGCCTGCAGGATGTGCAGCTCCTTCGATTGTTGGATGTGCTCGGTTATTCGGAGACGGCGCGGCTGCTGGGGCAGTCGCTGATCAAGTCGTGGGGGACGGAGGCATATGGGGACAATTTTCTCGACGGCGTCTATCGGCGGCGGGCGGATGACCCGTCGGTGTGGCACCTTGCGAGGGAGCTATTGCTCGACGAGGTGTCGTTCGCAGTGAGCGAGCAACCGAAGCAGTCGATCGATCGTGCCACGAATCGGGCGGCGTGGGCGAAGTTTCTTGCGGCGACGCGCGGGGTGGAGGTGACGCCGGAGTCCACGCGCATTTCGATGGTTCGTCGTCCGGTGAGCGATTCACTGACCGGGCAGACTCGCCCGGGTCGCAGCCTGGTGGTGACGCATGATGTGACGATTCGTAATGAGATGCGCGTCGCCGTGCAGGGAGAGCTGAAGGTCGGCGCGCTTCCTCCGGGCGGTCGCGCGCGGCAATCGGTGCTTCCGGTCGGCCCGCTGGACGAGTGGCAGACGGTGCGTCGGACGTTGTCGTGGGAGTTTGAGAACATTCTTCCGTGCGATCTGGATGGGCATTACGTCCAGCGCATCGCCTACGACACGGATCAGGCGGGCGAGGTGCAGGCGGATTGCGTGCTGAGTCTAGTGCGGGCCAACCCGGTGGATGCGCCGCCGACCATCGATGGAAGTCTGACGGACTGGGTGCCGAGCGAGTTCAACACGGCCGGGGATTTTCGACTGATCACCGGCGCCTCGGGCGCGATCAGCCCGGATGAATTCACGAAGGGTCTGTTGTCCGCGGCGGCGCGGCCGCGCGCGGCAAGCCAGACCGTCGCCTATTTTGGTCATGACAAGACGCATTTGTTTGTCGGACTTCATGCCGCATCGCCGACGGTGCAAGGCGCCGACGATCAGCCGAAGCGAATCACCAGCGACATCGAGTATGACGGATTGATGCCGGTGGGTGAGGACCTCGTGGAGATTCTTCTCGATCCGACGAACGGCGGTTCGCGGCCGGATGAGTTGTATCATGTGGTGATCAAGTCGAACGGGCTGGCGGTGTTCGAGAAGGGCGTGGGGGTGAAGCCGCCGATCTGTCGGCGCGAACCGTGGCCGGCGGGGGAACCTGCGTACGCGGTGCAGCGGACGGCGTATGGTTGGACGGCGGAGTTGGCGATTCCGCTTCAGTCATTTGGGAAGGCGGCGGCTGAATCGGTGTGGGGGCTGAACATCACGCGACTGGAACCGACGCGGGGGGAATACTCCGATTGGGCGCGGGTGCCGAGGCATAGTTACAACCCGCGTTGCCTTGGGAATCTGATCTGGTCGGAGTGATTCACGTCTACGGGGCGATGCCGAGTGCGCCGATGTCGTACACACCGGGAACTTTCGGACGACCGTCGAGATTGAAATTGATCGACAAGCCGAATCGCTGTTGGAAGGTGGAGTAGGCCGAATCGGCCAGGCCGGCGCTGAGGGCGATGCTGGTGGGTAGCAAGTGGAAGTCGGAGGAAAAGGCCGGGTCACCGATGAGTGAGCCAGCGCCGAATCCGGTGTCGGCGAACAGATCGGTGATCGTGTTGTAATTGGCGGTGATGCCGCCGGGTTTGACGATGTTGTAGCGAACCAGGCCCGTCGACTCGAAGTGCAGATTGTTTTCCAGCGTCGTGAATGAGTCGATGGTGTCCGGCACGACGTACACGTGCTGGGCATGTTGGCCGGTGGTCTGGAGAAGCCGCTCGTTCAGGTCGGCGATGATGTTGTTCCGCACGACCTGCGTGCAATGGTCGGGATTGATAAGTGCGGAGAAGCCGAGCGAGATTCCCTGATCGCAGCGGCGGATGGTGTTTCCGATGATTCGAGACTGGGCCTCCTGTCCCTTCTGAATGGCCCATCCGCGCAGGGCGGGGTTGCCGAGGATGGCGCGGATGTCATAGATGAGATTTCCGATCATGTAGGACCGGGCCGACTTGCCCGCGGGGAGCAAACCGATGTTCTCGTGGTGAATGCCGATCTCGGCGTCGTAGATGGCGTTACCGATGAGCCAGATGTCATCGCTGCCGGGCCAGTCGGCGGTGCGGTCGTCGTCGTGGATGGTGATGGCCGACCCCTGGGAGGAGTTGGAGGTGCGCACGGTGTGACAGATATTTTGCGAGGCGACGCTGGTGACGCCGTGCTTGTAGTCGATGCAGTTCTCCTTGAAGTTGTGCAGATAATTACGGCCGACGTAGACCTGCCGCGCGGGCGTCTGGTCGGAGGCTGCATTGGCCCGGCAGACGCTGACGCCGTCGCCGCGCAGATGATGAATATGACAATCCATGACCCAGAGGTTTCGCGTGTTGCCGGCGAGGAGGCAACCGCCGTAGTCGTTGGAGCCGGTCAGGTTGTTCCACTGGGAGAAGTTTCGAATCTCCACGTCGTAGATGACGACGTTCTCAATGAGCATGTTGGGGTCGTTGAGGGACGGGTCATAGGTGCCGACGCCGACGACGACGCCGAACGGGTTCTCGGTGTCGTTGGTCGGCTGATCGCGGATGACCGTATGTCGCAGGGCCACGTGGTGAAAGACTTTGTAGGGCGGCAGCTGGCTGGCGACGACGACGAACCAATTGGCTCCGACCATGCCGGTAACGAAGTCCTGGGCATCGAACTCCAGGTTCTCGCAGATGATGTAATTGCCCTCGACGGACATCGGGCGGCGGAACAGGGTCTTATTCGTGACGCTCGGCCCGCGGATGAAGATGGGGCGGTCCGCCGTTCCTTCGCCGGTGATGACGTAGCGAGAGAGCGTGGCGACGTTGTTGCCGTGCAACTCCACGACACTGCCGGCGGGGAGGTCGTTCGGGATGCGGCGGCGAGGTCGATCGGGCGTACCGAACTCGTTGTCTTGATCGTCGCCGATGTCGAAGTCGATGTAGTGGGTGTAAGGCCCGTTGCCGGCGTCGGGGTAGGGCATCATTCGTCCACCGAAGTTGTATTCCTGGCCGGCGTACATCCGATGCGATTGGGTGATGCCGAAATCCGGCGCGGAGATGCCGACGGGCGGGACGAAGCTGGCGGCGACGGAGATGGTGAGGGCGCGGTGGACGGTGGTCGTGCCGTCGGTGGCGGAGTAGGTGAAGGCGTCGAGGCCTTCGTAATCGGCGGCGGGGTAATAGGTCAGGTTCGGCGGCGTGCCGACGAGCGTGCCATGCACGGGCGGACTGTTGAGGCTGAAGGCGAGGCTGTCGTATTCAGCGCCTTCGATCCATGCGGGCAGGCCGATGACCTTTTGGCGGTTCTTGAGCACGAAGACATCGGGATAGACCGGTGGTGGCGGCGGCGGGGGTGGATTGTCGGGGGGCGTGGTTGAATCGCCGGTCGGCGGTGGATCGACGTTTCGAACGTTGGGGTCCTGGTCCTGTGAGGGCGTTCCCGAGTCCGTTGGATCGGGGAGGACCTGAGTCTCACACGCGCAGGCGAAGATCGCCAGGAAGGTCGCGGCGACAAGCGACGCGGTACGACGGGCGCTGGGGTGTTTGACGCTGCTCGCGACCACGAGCCATCCTTTTCAAGACCCCCATCGGCACCGCTTCCATCGTCGAGCGGGTGCGTTGGTCAAATATAGAATATGTACGGTGTGTGCGGGTCCTGAAAAAATCGGTTTTTGGGGGTGGCCCGCTGGACGGGGCTGGGAAGCGGGTTTTACCGGGGCGGGGGCTATGGGGAGGGGGGGTGGCCGACACCGGGACCATTAAGGCATGCCACAGCAATCGACTCCCGACCGCTTTTTCGCCTGAATGGCAATTGGGTCGTGGAGGTAGCGTGTGTCGTTCACGAGGGCCGATGGGGGGCGGAAAAAAACCTTGCCCTCTTTCATCCAAACAATGTTGAATGCCCCCCATTCCGCTCATAGGGTTATTGCTCATATTTGCGAGGGGAGTGCCTCCAATGTGTTCCATTCTGACTTTCAATGGCAGCTATCTCCCAATGGGGTGCACCGAGTGTGCGTAAAGTCTTTACTTCGATTTGCATACACGCAAGCTCGGCTTCGGTGCCCGCACTGGCTGAATCGCCCGATATTCCAAACGACCCCGAACGACGCGCCAGTTTACAATGGCACGCCTCGTGGACAAGGGTTCCGGCGAACGAAATCATGGAAAAATAATATCGATCTAAGTTCATTTCAATCGAGGGCGGCGATTGATTAGGATGCGCGAGGGTGGTGTCCCCTTGATAAATTCGTCCTACATTTCCAATCAACAGGCGATAGCCCGCTACATCCTTTGCCTTGAGAAGGCCAATTCCCTCTGAAACATGTTTCTTGAAAGCATCGGAACCGACAATGGCTGGTTCAAGTCCGGGGGAGTCGATATTCCAACTGGTTTCGTCCGTGTCGGGTAGTGCCAGTATTTCTAGATTTGTTGCAAGTCGAGCGCTAGAATTGTACACAGTTGTTCCGAACAGAAAATGCCCTGTGGTCCACGAAGTCAGTGCAACACCTACTACGATGAGGGCACGCTTTAACATCGGTCGTGTGCATCCGCGCGGGTGCTTGAAACAAGTTTTTTCGGTGGCACCGTCAATGGCCAAGAGACTATTGGCAATACGCTCCGTAACTGAATACCTCCAGCGTACAACACAAAACAACAGCCACCCAAGCGCGGCAAGGAACCAGAGAGGCAGCAATACTTGATTCCGATTCCAGCCAACACCACGATCAAAATCCGCCTGATTCGGTTCAGCACGCCAATGCGGCAGTACGAACCCCCATTGGATTGCATCCGCTGGATCCCAATCGTTTTCTACTCGCTGTAAGCGGCCAGCGACACGTCCATGAGTCCAGTCAAATCCTTGATCGATTGAGCGCACTGCGTTTTCAAGGGCGTTCGGCGGACTCCAGGCCAAGGCAATGGGCGTCTCGTGTCGAACAATGAGGCAACCGCGCTCAGTTCGCACGCTATATGGTGTTCGCCGAACTTCAACCCAATACGATTGAGTCAGCCCCCAGGCAACTGCTGAGGCAATTGCCACAATGTTGGCCCCGAGTAGTGCCATTACCCTTAATTGATGCCGATTTGCTGGCGGCTTATGTGACTGCCTCCATAATCTCAATAGCTCTGATTTTTTCATGCAGAGCGGCCTTCCGAAAATGATTATTGCCCGGGTCTTGGTGGAAAAATAGGGGTCATTCAACTTTTATCTGTTAATAGGGTCTTAGCCATTTGTCATAACTCGTAAGCTGCCAGTTGGGCTGACAATTGGTTTGGGATCAAAGGGCACGCCATCTTACTCATCGTCCTACTGTGATTCCCCACGTTTATTGGGCAAGTGGTTTAGAGATTCTATTCCGCAGTTTCGTAGTCGGACGAGCGGGCAAACGGGATGGGAGTCGTTTCCATTCCCGTCAAGAGCAGGTTCCCTCACGGCGTTGTATTGGGAAACAACAAACGTCTAACGCCGAACATATTATGATTAAATATATACCACAACACCCACATAATCGGGCCGTGCAGAATATTGATGGCAGCCCTGATTCCATGGCCAAGTCTCAAGGAAGAAATAAATCCCCATGCGAGAACAGGGGCTTGGAGGATTTGCAATCCTACGCCACCGTACACAATGCAAAACATTGCGTCATAAGCCCCCGATATCACACCAGACACGACTCCAATGAAGGCGACCGCATCCGAAAACAACAACAAGCTAAACAGTGGGTCTCGTTTTAGCATAGGCCGGTCAATGGTGTCAGGACGTATTGTTCGGCTCCTTGCTCGGATGCCGCACCACCTGCGGACGCTACTCCAGGCTCACTGCCAGAGGAGAAATCGGGGTCATTCTACTTTTATCTGCGAAGCTCCTTTCAATAAGCCATGCACACAGGTTGGAAACCTGTGCCACAGAGACTCACAGGTTGGAAAGCCACCCATGCGGATCTTCGACCTGTGTTACCACTCACCGGTTGGAAACCGGTGCCACAAAGACTCACCGGTTGGAAACCGGTGCCACACTTGGCTCACCGGTTGGAAATCCACCTAGGCGGATCTTTGACCGGTGCCACAACACATCGGCCCGAAGCACTCCCCCGGTTGCCCGAGCACTTCAATAGCAAGAATAACCGGTGTCGCAGGAAAGGCAAATAATTTCGGGATCGGCAATCTACTGACAGCGTCATGTTACGACGTTGTCGAGGGTTAGGAAGAAAAGAATATTTCGACTACGCAGCGGTCAACCGGCGGCGAGGATGGGGAGTGGGGTGCCGGCGGATTTGGCGGGTTTGTTGTCGCGCATCGCCCACGCTTCGTGGGAATCGGGCGGAATCGACGACGTGCGGATTCGCTCGATCTCATCCGGGCGGGCCTTCACGATCGGCAGCTTCGATTGCGGGACGCCGGGGCAATGTTCAATCGGCCCGCGCCAGAGACGCCAGCCCCAGCGGAGGGAATCGAGGGCCGTCTTGGCGGTCGCGGCCATGCCGATGAGCTGCATGCCGATATCAGCACCGGCGAGGCGGCGCTTGGGCATGAACATTGCGCCGAGCAGGCTGATCGGGTTGTAGAAGCTGGCGTAGCCGAGGATGAGGTTCATCTGCTTGAGCCAGGGCTTGCTCTCGCTGCTGGCGACGACGTGGTTGCCGTCGAACTGGGCTTCATCGACGCGCCGGCCACCGATGGATTTGAAGACCATTTTTTCTTCATACGGCTTGTCAAAGAAATTCGTTCCGACGGCGGGCGTGAGCACGGTGATCTGCACGCTGATCGCGCCGTGCTTTCGCAGGTAGCGCACCTGATTGAGCAGGCCGTAGAGTTTTCCCGGCGTGTGGAGCGGCTGGCCGTCGTGATGCATCATCATGGGCATCGGGCAGAGGCCTTCGTTGTTCATGGCGGCGAAGACTTCGGCGGTCTTGGTGCCGGCCTGGCCTTTCTTCACCATGGTGCCCGTCAGATCTTCGACGCCGAACCAGAGGGCGCGGAGGCCGGCCTGCCTCATGCGCGGCATGAGGTCGATGCACTTGTAGGCGTCGTGAATCGTGGCCTCGGTGGCCCAGCGGACGGTTTTGTGGAAGCGGCGGCCGTCATCGGCGCGGCGCTTGGACAGGTGCTCGACGATTTCCTCGACGGTTTCGCGCTTGTTGAGGAAGTTGTCATCGGTGCCGAAGAAGTTCTTCAGGCCGAATTCGCGATTCAAAGCGAGCATTTCGTCGCCGAGGCGCTCGGGTGATTTGAATCGGAAGGTGTTTTGGTTGTACGCGGGAATCGGGCAGTAGCTGCATCGGAATTTGCAGCCGTGCGTCATGATGAGGGAGTTGATCCTCGCTCGCTTATGAATATCTTCCGCGGGGATCGGCCGTGCGCCGATGGACTCGCGTTTGTGCGGCGGCTCCATCTTTCGGTAGGCCGCAAGGGGCAGCGGATATTCATCCATGAACTGCACGAGGCGCTGCACGCCGGTGTCGACCAGGTGCGCTTCGCGGCCGCCGGGCGGGTCGAGGCGATAGACGAGGCCGGGGATTTCTTCGAGGGCGCCTTCATCGCGGGCGCGGAGGAAGGCCTGGCGCAGGGAATCGCGCGGGCCTTTGTATTCGAGCAGGCGGTCCATGAGTTCGAGCAGGACGTAGCTCTCGCCGGTGACGCAGGCGTCGGCATTGGTTCGGCCGTCTTCGCCGAGGCCGAAATAGTCCCACGGTTCGTAGATGGATTTGGGCCCGCCGCAGAGGACGAGCGGGCGTTTGTCTTCCGGGATGCTGCATGCGTCGGCCACGAGTTTGTAGGCTTGCTGGGCGTGGATCTGCATGGAGCTGACCATGACCACGTCGGGGAGGCGGCCGTCGAGGAGCGTCTTGCTCGGGCGGACGTTGGGGTTCCAAAGTTGGAAGATGATGCGGGAGTTGGTCAGGCCGGCGGCGTCGAGGGCGTCGCAGATGGTGCGCACGCCGGCGGGGATGATCCGCCAATCGGCGAAAAGGAAGGGGAGGAGGCGCGTGCGGTTGTCGAAGGCGTAGAAAATGGACGCCGACAGCTCGCGCATCTTGGGGTTCGCGGCGAGCTTTGCGGTCAGTTCGCGGTACGCGCCGGGACGGACGTACTCATCACCATAGGGTCTTTTGGGCAGTTCCATTTAAGTGGGGCAGGATAGCGGCGTTTTTGGGCTGTGGCAACCTAAATACCCAAATCTGCTGGGGTTAAGGAATTACGAATGGGGAGGAAGCGGCGATTCTGCGTAGCGTGGGCTAAATCAATTCGTTTGGCCGGGGAGTGAGGGGACTCACTCCGCGATTTGTCCGCGCGTGGAATCGCGCGTGGCGGTTGCGGGAGCGCCGGGTTCGTTGCTGGGCGTGGTCGGTGGGCGCAGCGTGTGGAGGAATTGGATTGCATCCCAAAGCAGGCGGATTTTTTCGGCGGCGGGCACCTTTACAAAATCGAGGATGGCCTGCCGCTCGGCCTGCTCGGAAGCCTGACGACGGAACAGTTCGCTGGGCGAAACGGCCATGCGTCAATCAACCCTTGGTGTGGATGATTTTATGGTGCGAAGGGCTTCGACGTCGAGCAAATCCTGGGGGCGACCGGCGGCGTGCCTGAAATTGAATGTTTCTGCCACCAAGAGTGTCAACGGCTACTCGACCGGCGACAACGCATCAGGATTTGCAGCGGATAGATCACAGACGTCGCCTCGGCCGTCGCCGTCGGAATCGGCCTGATCCGGATTCGGACGGGTGGGACAATTGTCATGCGCATCGAGGAGGCCGTCACAGTCGCGGTCGCTTCCGGCCTGAAAGATGTAGGCGGTGCCGGCGTTCTGTATTCCGAAATAGTCCGCTTGGTTGGCACTGACAATGGCCGTTTCTCCGGACAGAGCAACGAAGTAGCCGAAATAATCTCCGTCCATGGCATCGGAGGCGTTGACTTTTGCCCGGGCGGTCCAGGTGCCAGCGGTGCGTGTAAAGACATACGCAGAGCCGGTCGACGATGGGCCACCTTTGTCATACAGGCTTGTGAAGATGGCGGTGTCGCCGGAGAGGGCGACCGACTCGCCGAAGTACCCGCTGTAGATGTTGTTGGGCGCAACCAGTTTGGCCTGTTCGATCCATTGACCTGCCTGCCGTACATAAATGTACCCCTGGCCAGCCCAATGTCCGGCGGGGGTAGTGTGTTGGGACGCGCCGACGACCAAGGTACCGCCTTCAAGTGCCAAATTGCGTCCGTACCAATCGTCGGTGGCGGCATCCGAAGCGGTGATTTTGGCCTGTTGAGTCCATGTTGTGCCCGATCGCTCGAAGATGTACGCGGATCCGGCATTGGTCAGGCCGGAGAAATCGTCCCACTGTGCTCCGATGGCAATGGTGTCTCCCGAGATTGCAACGGAACGACCGAATCTGTCGTCTGGTCCGGGGTCGGCCGCTACCAGCCGTGCCTGCTGGCTCCATGAGTTTCCATCTCGGGCAAATACATAAACAACTCCGGTTCTGTTGCCCGAAGGAGTTACTGCATAGTCATTCGATGCACCGATGACGATCGTGTTTTCAGTGAGAGCTACTGAGATTCCAAACCAGGTGAAGTTCCGAGCCTGCTCAGCAGTTAACTTGGTGTGGGGAATCCAAGCCCCATTGGAGCGTACAAAGACATATGCGGCACCGGCTCCCCCAACGCCGGGGGCGTCGGCGATGTATGCGCCAACGACCAGCGTGTTACCTTCGATGGCAACCGAATGCCCGAAACGATCGCCTGAGCTTGCATCCCACGCGGTCAACTTTGATTGCAGCATCCATATTCCATTTATTTTCTCGAATACATACACTGATCCGGACAGGCAATTCGCGATACCGGGGCATGCATCATCGTCGGCCTCTACGCCGACAACGGCGATATCTCCGGAGATGGCAACTGAAGTACCGAACTGCCCATTGGTAATCGCATCCGAGGCGATTAACTTCGCCTGTTCCTGATCCTGGCATTGCGCGCCGGCCGGAGAGGTCGCGCTGATCAACATCAATAGACAAATCGTCGCGATGACTGAGGACATGCGGATTATCAAGCGCTGCGCGGGAACTCGGTTCATGGGATACCTCCATCGAGAATTAAAATGAGTGCGCCGACAGCGCCCGTGGGTTGTTGGGGCGGGCCGACTGTCATGTTCAAGCGGCGGGACACTGCAACGGCTTGGCCAGGGAGCGATGCGCGCGCCCACGGCTTCATTGCAAAGCGGGGCCGCCTGTGGAGCGTACATGGTCCTCTTCTCCTAGACAATGCAACTTTTATGCCGGTTAGTAAAAAACAGGATTGAATTCCCAATCGCTCCCTGCGAGTCAGTTTGGGGGATTTCGGCGCGACTGGTGCGTATGGGGCCGCAGGGGTGTGGTTATTTCAACAGCTTCATCACTTCGGCCCGCAGGGATTCGCCGGGGATGTGTTGGGCGGCGACCTTGCCGTTGCGGTCGATGAGGATGGTGGTCGGTGTGGAGGTGACGTTGTAGGTTCGGGCGATCAGGTTGCGATCGGCGGGCCCACCCACGATTTGCGGCCACGGCATTTTTTGTCGTTCGAGGAAGCGCGACACGGCGTGCGGGTCTTTGTCGAGGCTGATGCTGATGACGGCGAAGTTGTTTTGCGGGGCCAGTTCTTTCTGAAGGGCGGCGATGTATTTGAGATCGGCGAGGCAGGTGCGGCACCAGGTGGCCCAGAAGTCGAGGAGGACGACTTTGCCGTGATAGTCCTTGAGGTAGATCGTGGGGCCGTCGACCGTGGTGCCGCCGAACTGAGGGGCCATGTCGCCGGTTTTTAATTGCGGCACCAGTGCGTCGATTTGGAAGTCGGCGTCGGACGCGCTTGCAAGTGGCAGGCTGATTTCTTTTGAGGTGGCGACGTCATACGGCCCTTCGCCGCAGCCGATTTCGCTGCGGAGTTGGTGGCGAACGGCTTCGAGTTTGTGCGGGCCGCTCGCGAGGCCGACGATTCGATAGCGGCCGTCGGCATTGGTGAACGCGGCGCACGCCTCAATGGGGTTGCTCTTGGGCCGCGCGATGACGGCCACGTCCGGCATTGGTTTGCCGTCCTTATCGGTGACGCGACCATCGAGGGCATCACCTGACGCAAGATCAATCGCGACTTTGTTCAGTTTACCCGGCTTAAGCTCGCCCAGATGCTTCTTCATGAGCGGCACGGTGAACGATCGTGATGCGTTTCGTCCCCAGACCACGAGATACCATGCATGCTGGTCCGGCACTGGTGAGGTCGTGAAGATCGTCGTCGTGTCTTTTTGTTCCATGCGAAGCTCAAGCGCCAGATTCATGATCGGCGAGTCGGCCTCGAGATTTACGTAGTGCCATTTCGGATCGAAGTTAAGCCCGTCGATTTTTGCTTCGAGGGTGGTGATGGGATTGAGCCGTAGTGTCAGCTCGCCGTTTGAGCCGACCATCTTGAACCCGAGATAGCTGCCGTGTTGTGGGTGGACGGCGACGAGGGAGTAGCAACCTTCCGCAAGCCCTTCGAATCGATATTCGCCTTTTTCGTTGGTGATGGTCCTGGCGACGGTCGTGCCTTTGGGTACGAAGGCGCCGGGGAGATCGACGGCGCGGCGTTCGACGGGTTCGACCGCAGTGCCGCCGGAGTAGTAGATCGTGCCATCGAGATCATGGGCGATGACGACGATGGTGCCGGGGGCGGGTCGATTGTCACTGCCTTGAATGATGCCGACGAGCCGGTTGTTGGAAGGCGCGGGCGAAGCGGCGTGATTCGTGGATTGGGAGTGTTGTGTTTGAGCGCACCCCGCGATCAAGGCGACGAGGGTGGACAGGTGGAGTCGGTGAATTCGATTCATAGCGATTGCTGAATTGGGAGGTGCGGTCGCTATGAATTGTAACCGATTTTGTGGCTTTTGCGGCTGCCGGTGTGTGAACGTCGGTCCAGAGCGTCAGGTGATGCGCACGTAGTTGTAGGTGCACTCTGTCGGCCCGCAATTGATGTTATGCGTGGTGAGGTTGTTCGCATTGGGCAGCGTGTAGTTGTGTGTTTCGGAGGGGTACAGAATGTCTGTGCAGCCCAGGGGGCCGCAGGTTTGTTGGGGGACGCCGCCCTGCGTGTCGAGGCGCAGGATCGCCTGCTCGGGGATAACGCGGACGGTGCCGAAGATCGTGATGAGCGCGCCGGCGGCATAGGCGGTTTGCTGTTGGAAGGTGCCGTTTGCCTGGATGATGAGTTCGACCTGGCCGGCACCGAAGGTGGGGTCGACGAATTGTGCGCGCCAAGTGCCGATGAGGGCGGCCGGCGGTCCACCGAGGCCGGGCAGCCCGGCGGGGCATCCGCCGCCTGCGCCGAGGTTGGGCAGGAGGATTCCGAGGGCCAACATAAGGGACGAACGAACGCGGTTTCGAGGCATGGTGGTGGTTCTCCGGTAGTCCCTAGACGGGGGGTGGGGCGGGTCTGACAAGAAAAAAGATGATGTTACAGATTGTGGGGAGAGCCTGAGATGGGATCGGATGTTGACTGGTTCTCGCCCTGGGCACGCGATTGGTTCTTCCTGCTCCACTCGGCCACCCGGGCATTGACGGTCTCATCGATTTGCTTCATGAAAGCGTCGGCTCGGCGTTTCTGCTGGTAGGCTGCGTGCGATTGGTCCGTGAGGTGCCGCTGACCGGAGATGTCAGAGTTCTGCAGCGAATCGGCCCAGGCTCGAATCTGTCGGGAACACGACTCGGCAAGCTCCCTGATGTGCGCGAGTTCGATTGTGAGTTTCGAGGAATCCAATCTGAGATTTGAGATTTGAGATTTCAGTTTCGACTCGCCGGACGGCGTATTTTTCAATGTGCTTCGCGGCGCAGCGGCAGTCGCGGCCTGGTTGCCTGATGCACGCCGCGATGGGTCGGCGCCGAAGAACTGTTCAACAAAATGAAGCATGGATCGAACCTCCCCGGCCGACCCTCGCGCGATGTAGAGAAACTGAAGCAGCTCGGCCGTTGTGCCTCGTTCAAATCCTTCGGCGATGTTGTTTGATACAGACAGCGCGGCACGGCGGAGTTGATCGCTTAAATCACCTTTCATGGAAAAGGATGGGTTGTTGGTCAGCGTATAGATTCGCACGGCTAGGTCGATGGCGGTTTTCCAGACCGGCAAATCCTCGAAACGGGAGTATTTCATGGCACGCGAAAAGCTATACGGGCGGGGCGCTTAATGCCAGCGTGTCGGCAAGGTCGGCTCTCGTGGCCGAGCCGATTGGAAATGGAAGGGATACAGGGGCCATTTTTCAGGCGGCCGGGTTGAATGGGACTGGCGATCGTCGATAGGGAAATGGATTTCAGGCGTCCTATCTCAGATTTGAAATCTCAGATCTCAAATCTCAGATATCAGATTTCAGATCTCAAATCACAGACCCCAATCCCCCAACCCCCAATCCTCAACCCCCAACCCCCAACCCCCAACTCCCAAACCCCAACCCCCAAACCCCAACCCCAGTCACAGACCTAAGGCGCAAGACTTAGAGCCTAGACCCTAGACCCTAGAACTCAGACCCTAGAACTCAGACCCAAACCCCAGACCGCGGACGCTAATCATTGAGGGAGGAGCCCACGTTTCGAGAATCAACAACGACAAAGGCCTGGGAAGCCACCTGATCAAAAGGCATGGGAAGCCGCCTGATCAAAAGGCCTGGGAAGCCGCCTGATCAGTGGTTGGGTATTGACAACGCCGTTTTGTTGTTCGACGAAGCACCGTGTGGCTCTCTCTAATCATCCGTCCCCAGGTCCATCTGGAACACCGACATCACCATCAGGTTTTCTTCCTTGGTGTGGTGTTCCAGATAGAGCAGGAGATTCTGGATGCGCCGGCAGGCGTCGCGAATCAGGAGGGCGTCGTCGGGGGACAGTTCGGTAAGCTGGCGTTTGATGCCGCCCATGATCTGTTCGAGTTCGCCGTGTTCGTGGGCCAGCCGTTCGACCTCGCGGGAGAGCGTTGGTCGCTGCTCGACTACGGCCGTCATGTAGCCGTCTTGTTCTTCGAGGGTTTGGTGCCGGTGCACGTGACCGGAGAAATCGTCGAAGGACGCGCGCACGTCGGTAATCCATTGCTGTTGATGCGCCCGGGGAATGACGGCCACTTTTTCCTGAAGCTCCACGGCAAGCGCATCAATCTTGGCGTGTTCAGTCTGAATCCACGATGCAAGTGTTTCCGGATTCATGCGGATTCTCCCTGCTGCGGCCGCGCCGGCGCGCGGCTCAGTTCGCGGAATCCCGCCGAATGGCGTCCAACTCCGCTTCGATTTCGTTCACGACGATTGGCAGATAGGTGTCGAGGGCGCAGTCGATGCCGTCGCGCATCGGGCAACACCCGTGATTGTCTTCACACGGGCAGGCGCTGCAGACGCGTTCGCGCACCGCCTGGGCGTAAGGCTCGACGGATCGCGAGTGCGTCCGCACGACAATTCCCACGATGGTGTCCAGGTTTTTGAACACCGAGCAGGTGCGCGGCGGCACGAGGCTGCACGTGTGCGCGGCGGTGTAACGCACGCAGGTCGGGCAGATTGCATTTCGAAGTCGGGCGCGGATTCGGTCGAGATTGGGCGACATGACGGCGGCCTCCACCGTGGCGGCGAAGGGGACTACGCCACGGAACGAAGGGACTCGGGCGGGCCGGGGCCGGTCGACAGGCCGGTCGATGGCCGTCCTTGGAAGTCTAGCCGATCACGCGGCGCGCCAGCCACGCAATATTCCTGATTTTCAGCCAAAGTTGTCCGATTACCAGTTCGATACAACTCTTACCGCCCCATGGCACGGTGAAGCCGGCGGCCCGCATCCGGTGGGGGAGACGGATTCGGCCTCGGTGATTGCGGGAATTTTCGCAGTTACTGCGGAACTTCCAGCATGGCGTTCTTCGCGGCTGACGGTGCGATGGCGAGAAAAACCATGGAACACACGCTTACAACTGGCGTTCTGTCATCTGAGCCATCTGCACGATTTGATGGCACCCTTCTTGCAATCGGGGAACGCCATGATTGTGCCCCGCCCGCGGTTATTCCGAGGATCACCCGCGAAAAGGCCGTCCGCCTCGGAGTCCGAACCGGCTGGATGCCCAATGTCGACCTCATCTGGCGATGGCAGGCTCACGAAGGCTACCGAAGCTGTTTTGGGGAGTTCCAGACGGGCTGCAATCCCGATTGCCGGTGGCGAAAAGACTGCGCCCAGGTCCGAAACGAGCCTGTCGCAGCGGCGACGAGCCTCCGCCTCGGCTGAATTAGGCCCTCCGCCTGCGGATTCTCACCACCCTGTCCAGCGACCCTATACTGACGGGATGCCCAGCGAGCTGTTCGAGGACATGAAGCGTTACGTCGGTTTTGACAGCCACGATGCCCAGGTTCTGAAGGGCCTTCTCCAGCCGTTATCGGCCGCACTCCCTTCCGTTGTTGACCGGTTCTACGACGCGATCCTCAACCACCCGAATGCCCGGGCTGTTTTCGGTGGCAGCGAGGCCAGCGTTTCTCGCCTCAAGGCCAGCCTCCTGGTTTGGCTGACCGAGTTGTTCAGCGGCGTCTATGACGAGGAGTATTTCGCGCGGCATTCTCGGATTGGGCGCGTGCATGTGCAGGTTGAGCTTCCTCAGCATTACATGTTCACGGCGATGACGATCGTTCGTCTGGCGTTGATCGAGAATCTTGCCTGTCAGAGTCCGCCAAATGAACTTGCGGCGCGATCTGCGTCGTTGAACAAGCTGCTCGATCTGGAACTCGCGATCATGAATCAGACCTATCGCGAGGATCTGGTCAAGCGCATGCAGGAGCTGGAGCGCGCTGAATACGAGGCGCGAATCAGCGAGTCCGAACACCTTGCGACGATCGGGCAACTCGCGGCATCATTGGCCCATGAGATCAAGAATCCGCTCGCGGGCATCAGCGGCGCGATTCAGGTCCTTGGCGCGGGAATGGACAAGAACAACCCACATAAAGAGATCATCGCGGAGGCGCTTCGCCAGATCGACCGACTCGATGCCGCGGTGAAGGACCTGCTGATTTATGCGCGGCCGAAGCCGCCGGAACGTGCGGTTCATGACGTCGGGCGCATCATCGAGCACTGTCTGATGGTGCTTCGCGAAGAGCCGTCGCTGCAATCGGTAAAGGTGCATTACGATGGCGCCGGGCGGGGTCACGCCGTGCACGTCGATGAAGCGCAGTTGCAACAGGTCTTGACGAATCTGTTCCTGAATGCCGCGCACGCCTGCGAGGATGGCGGCGAGATTTTTTGCCGCGTCACACGCGACAGCGGCGCCACGCGAATCGTCGTCGAAGACACGGGCTGCGGGATCAGCCCGCATCAATTAGCCAAGGTGTTGGAGCCGTTTTACACGACCAAGGCGCGGGGCACCGGCCTGGGCCTTTCCATCTGCAAACGAATCGTTGACTCGCACGGCGGTGACCTGCGCATTGAAAGCCAGGTCGGGAAGGGCACGCGCGTCACCGTGGAATTGGGCGGTGCGGCATGAGCAAAGCACGCATCTTGATTATCGAAGATGAGAAGCTCATCCGCTGGTCCCTTCGACAACGATTCCAGGAGGAGGGCCTGGGCGTCGAGGAAGCCGAGGACGGTGCGAGCGGCTTGTCGATGGTCGGCAATCAGATCTTCGACCTCGTCATGCTGGATTACAAACTGCCCGATATGACCGGACTCGACGTGCTGCGTCAGATTCGCGAGCACGATGGCGACATCGTCGTGGTGATGATGACGGCCTTTTCGAGCGTGGAGAATGCCGTCGAGGCGATGCGGCTTGGCGCTTATGACTATGTGAGCAAGCCGTTCAAGATGGATGAGCTGATGCTGACGGTCGTGAAGGCGCTGCAAACAACGGCGCTGCGCCGCGAAGTTCGCGACTTCCGCGCGCAGATGAAGGACAAGTTCGGCTTCTCACGCATTCTCGGCCAGTGCGAATCGATGACGCGGCTCTTCGCGCTCATCCACGACGTGGCCGCGAGCGGGACATCCACGGTTTTTCTTCGCGGCGAGAGCGGCACCGGCAAGGATCTGGTGGCCCGCGCGGTGCATTACAACTCCGATCGCGCGGCGCGGCCGTTCATGAACATTACCTGCACGGCCATTACGGAGACGCTGCTGGAGAGCGAGCTTTTCGGCCATGAGCGCGGCGCTTTTACGGATGCGCGGCAGCAAAAGAAAGGCTTGCTCGAACTGGCTGATGGCGGCACTGTCTTTCTTGATGAGGTCGGCGACATGCCGCCGACGCTGCAGGCGAAGCTGCTCCGCTTTCTCGAGGAAAAAAGCTTCCGACGGGTCGGCGGTGTGAAGGATATTGAGGTCGATGTGCGCGTCATCGCCGCGACGAATCGCGACGTGAACAAGCTTATCAGCGAGGGACGATTTCGGGAGGATTTGTATTTCAGACTCAATGTCATTGGCATCGATCTGCCGCCCCTGCGCGAGCGCGGCAATGACGTGCGCTTGATCGCGGAGTATTTCACCGATGTTTATGCCCGCGAGTTTCGCAAGCCGATTCAAAGCCTCACGCCCGACGCGATTGATAAGCTCATGCGCTACAACTGGCCGGGAAACGTGCGCGAGCTGCGAAACACGATTGAGCGGGCCGTTTTGCTCTCCAAAGGGCCGGACATTACCGCGCAGGATTTGGTCGTCGGCCAGTCGAACCAGACGGACACGGCGCCCACCTCTTCGCTCGTCAAGCTCCCGCCCGGCGGGATGACATTGGCCGAACTCGAGGAAGACCTGATCCGTCAGGCGCTTGTCGCCACGCACTACAACCAGACGCGCGCCGCCAAGATGCTCGGCATTTCCCGCGACCAGCTCAAATATCGCATCGATCGATACGGTCTGACGCCGGACAAATTGAACATCGAAGTCGGACCGAGCGGCGCGGCTTCCTAGCGATCCTCAAACGACGACGCGACGTCCGGCGGCGCCATTCAAGTGTCGGCTGAGTTGCCCTTCGGCCATTCCCCGGTCATGCTTTGTTTGTGACTACGCCTGCCGCGACGCGACACCGAGCCATCCCGTTTCTCGTTGCGGCCGCGTTGTTTTGCCTGGCCACGGCGACTCCCTGGCATCCGTCCGATTCGGTTCGTCGCGCGGCCGGTATTGTCCTCGCCACGCTCACACTTTGGATTTCTGAAGTCGCGCCGCTCGGAATCGTTGCGCTGGGTATTCCGATCGCGGCGACGTTTACCGGTCTGCTTGACTGGAAGGACGCGCTGACGGCGTGGGCTGATCCTGTCGTGTTTCTTTTCCTCGGCGCGTTCTTGCTGGCCCGCGGGCTAGACAAGCACGGGGCTTTTGACTGGATTCTGCGCGTGCAATGGGGGCGGCATCAGCATTCGCCGATCGGCGTGGCGCTCGTCATCCTGCTGGTGTCCGGGGCGATTTCCACGATGCAGAACAACACGGCCGTGACGGCGATGATGCTGCCGCTCACGATCACGCTTGCCAAGCGCACGTCTGCCCCGTGGGTGGTGCTTATTGCGCTGGCATGGGGTGCGACGTTCGGCGGCATGGCCACGCCGGTCGGGACGGCGCCGAATTTCATCGGCTATGCAGCGATGAAGAGAATTGATCCGGCCGTCTCGTTCCTCGGTTGGTTCCGTGTCGGGCTTCCGGTCTGGATCGGGACGACGTTCATTGGTGTCGGCGTTTTGTGGGCGGCGGTGCGATGGGGAAAGCGCGCCGACGGCGATGCGAGACATGCCGAGTGGATCGACGAGTATGTGGTGACGGATGTTGGACCCGCGCGGCAGCGGGCGGAATCGTCCGTTGTGGAACGACGCGTTACGGTTTTTCTGTTCGGCCTTGCGGTGCTGCTGTGGCTCATTCCCGGGCTTGTCATCAGCGTGTCGGAGGTGAACGCTCCGGCGGCGATTTTCCTCAAGCGATATCTTCCCGAGTCGCTCGTTCCGCTCGGGCTGGCGTGGGTGATGTTCGTGTTGCCGGTCGGCGCGGCGCGGCGAACGCTTCTGGATCGCCACGATTTCCAGATGCTCGACTGGGACACGCTCTTTCTGATCGCAGGCGGCATGAGCCTCGGCAAGATTCTGGAAACGAGCGGCGCGGCGGATTCGCTGGCGCACGCCGTTGCCGGAATGAAGATCGGCTCCTTCACGATGATGCTGGCGCTCGCGGGGGTGACGGTGCTGCTCAGTGAACTCACCAGCAACACGGCGACGGCCTCGCTCATGGTGCCGATCGCAGGCTCGCTCGCCGAAGGGCTTGGCATGTCGGCGGCGCAGGCCATCTGGCTGGTCGCGCTTGCCGCGAGCCTTGGATTCGCCCTGCCGGTGTCGACGCCGCCGAACGCGCTGGTCTATGGCACGCGAATGGTCCCGCTGCGCAAGATGGCGGCGACGGGGATTGTCATTGATATCTTGGCGACGATCTGGCTGGTGCTGTGCGTGAAGTGGTTTGGGGATTAGAGCGAGGCCACGCTTGCGGGCTTGCGATCTTTCGATTTCCGTTGCGTGCCGTTGTGGTCGCGGCCGTTTTTTTGGCCCCACTTTTGGGTTGCCGCGTAGTCGAGCAGCCGATTGAAGCGCGATTGATCGAGTCGCGGGAATTCGATGCCGCGCCGGTCCATCACGTCGCGCGTGTTGCGCTGGTCAAAGAGCACATGGTGATGCAGTCGGGGAAGGAGCAGGTCGTACTTCTCCCAGAGCAGGGACTCGGCCCGCGAACGGCCGTTTGACAACTCGCCTGAATCGATGAATTCGCCGCCGTAGATGTTGAAGTACTTCTCCAGCCACACGCGGAAGTCGTCCCAGGTCGGCGGGTTCGGGTCGGTGAGGTGATAGATTCGACCGTGCAGCGAAGGATCCAGCACGACCTCCGCCGCGATTCGTGCGGCGAAATCCACCGGCACGAGATTTTGCACGGGGTCCGTCTTGCGCCCCGGAATTCGGTGAGGGATGCACGTCGCGTCGCCGTTTGTCGGCTTGTGCTCGTGGCGGAAGTGTTCCGTCATCATGGCGACGATGCGGGCGAATTGATAGAACCCGCCGAACTGCGTGGTGTAGCCCGTCTCGGAATGGCCGATCAGGAAGCTCGGCCGCAGAAGCGTGACGATGTGGCCCGGCTGCCTGCCCCACTCGGTGACCAACTGCTCGGCCGTCCACTTCGATCGCTCGTAGTCGGTTTGAAAGGTCGGCGGCTCGGGGTGAAGCGTTTCGCGAATGCCATCCTTGTGGCCACCGCAGACGTAGGCGGTGCTCACGGCGTGGAACCTGTGGACCTGATGTCGGCGGGCCCAGTCGAGCAGCATCTCGATGCCGTTCACATTGGTGCGGAAGGGTTCGCCGTTTCCGTTCGAGTGAAGCTGAAGACTCGCCGCGCAGGAGAGAATGTCGTCGGTCGCGCCCCAGTTGCTTTCGGGCAAATCATCCGGCAGGGCACCTTCGCGCGTGACCAACAGCCCCAATTGCTCGTAGTGGTCGCAATCCACGCCGATGCGATTCATCATCGTCCAGAGGCGTTGACGCGTTTCATCGAGCGGCGCGCGAAGCACAGTCACGACGCGTCGGCCGCGGGTGAGCAATTCGCGCAAAATGAAATGCCCCAGGAAACCGGTCGCGCCGGTCAGGAGTGTGGTCGGTGTTGTGTGACTCATTCCAACTCGCTTGGATCGCCCCGGCCACTTGGCCGATGGGGTTTGGCGAAACGGGGGATGTTCTCAAAAAACGAAGGTCGTGTAAATCCCCACACCGCGCGTTCGTTATGCGGCGGCTGTTATTACGGGAACATCCTAGCTTTACGTAATGCTACCCGCTCGGAGGCCCAAGATGACGGAGTGACCTAACTTGTTGTCCACTTTGGATTTACGGCGGGAAAATGGCCGTTCAAGGAAATCCCGCGAGCAGGTAGGCCCGAATGTCCCGACCGTCCAGCCCGCCGTCGCCGTTGACGTCGCTTCGGCACAACGGCGAATTGCCCGGGGCGAGAAGTTCCGCGGCGAGCAGTGGTGCGTCTGCATGGTCCACCGCGCCGTCGTTGTTCATGTCGCCCGCAATGCAAGTCGTCGTTGTCGGTTGCACGGCGATTCCACTTGGCGACGTGAAGCCCGTTGCGACGATCAGCGCTTCGCCGAAGTCCAGCGCGTCGCCGTCGTTATTACGATCGCGCAAACGCCAAACACTTCCGCCGGCATCGGTGCATGCGACGAGCACGCCGCCATCGGATTCGACCGCCACGCGACTTGCGCCGGCGATCCCCTCGGCCCACGTTGTCACTTCGCCGAAGTCGAGTGCGTCGTCGTCGCCGGTCAGGTCGCGGAGGGCGAGCACGCGCTGGTCTGCGAGCCGGGCGAGAAATGCGAGTGTGTCGGTGACCGCTGCGAGGCTTGCGCCGGCGGCTGCGTTTTCCACATAGCTGATCGACTCGGCGAAATCGAAGAAGTCGCCGTCCGCATTTCGATCCTGCAGGATCATCACCGGGGTCGTGGTGAGCGACAGCGCCGCGAGGATGACGCCGTCGGGCCGCACCGACAGCGCGACCGTTGCCCCTAGCCCGCTCGCGACGGCCGTTGCCTCGGCGAAATCGAGGGTGTCGCCATCGTGATTGAGATCGACGAAGCGGATCAGATTGCCCGACGCGGTGTCCACGCAATAGCAAGTGTCATCGGATTGGCACGCAATGGCGACGAGTCCCGGCGGCGCGGCCGGGGCAATGCCGTATTGCGATACCTCGGCGAAATCGAGTGCATCGCCGTCGCCGTTGAGATCGACCAGCGAACGCAGGCCGCCCGTCGAGCCGTCGACGACCAACAGCCGGTTCGGACGTGCAGCGATCGCGCCGATCCCCGCGGGCAAGGCGGCGGCGTAGGTGCGTGTTTCGGCAAAGTCGAGAAAGTCGCCATCGGCGTTGGAATCGACCAGCGCCACGACCTGCCCGGGGCGGGCGAGGAAGACGGTGGGCGACTGCGCCGTTGCCGCCGACGCGAAAAACAGTGTAACGCTGATGATCGATTGAATAGCCATGAATTGATCAGTTTAACGCGCGGCATGTCAGTTCGCCGACGCAGCCATCGGGTTCACGCCAACCCGCGTCCACTCAACCACTTACAGAAAATCACAGCCGCGATGAAACACTGAGCAAGATTGATAGGTGTCGTAGGGAGAAAAAGGGATGGATGGTTCGTGCATCAATCTGTTGGCCTATCAGCGCGATGCCGTGCTGCGCCGGGCGCGGTTCACGTGGAATTGTTGGGCGCGGCAGACGGGCAAGAGTTTTACCTTCACGCTGCGCCGCCTTGTTCGGGCGCTCACGCATCATCGTAATCAGATCATCCTCTCCGCGGGCCAGCGCCAAAGCCGCGAGGCCATGCGAAAAGTTCGACAGCATTGCCATGCACTGCGGGTGTACACCGACACGATTCAATCCTCCTTCTTCAAGGACACGTCGCTTCGCCAACTTGAAATCGCGCTTCCCAACGGCGTGCGCGTCATCGGTTTGCCCGCGAATCCGCTGACGGCCCGCGGTTATACCGGCGATGTCTTTCTCGATGAATTCGCCATGCACGCCGACGACGAGGGCATCTGGGCGTCGCTTTTTCCCACGCTTCTTCGCGGCGACGGACAGCTCGACATCGCATCGACGCCGCGCGGCTGCAAGAACATGTTTCACCGCCTCGCCGAGAATCCGGCGTTCACGACGAGCACGCTCACGCTCGACGAAGCGATTGGCCAGGGGCTGGAGGTCGACCGCGAATCGCTCCGCAAGGGCATCGATGGCGACGTTGCATGGCGACAGGAGTTCTGCTGCGAGTTCGTGGATGAATCCACCAGTTTCATGCCCTATGAGATCATCCGCCGCTGCCACGATGTGAACCTCGGCACGTTGCAGGACGACCGCGCCCTCAATCGCAAACGCGCTGACATTTTTCTCGGCGTCGATATCGGCCGCCGCCGTGATCTCACGGCCATCTGGATTTGGGAGAAGACGGGTGACACCTTCACCACGCGCGGTGTGCTGACATTCGACAACGCACCGTTCGCGCAACAGGAAGAGATACTCAACGGACTGCTCGGCCGCGCCTGCGTCCGCCGCTGCTGCATCGATGCAAGCGGGCTGGGGATGCAACTTGCGGAGACTCTTACCACTCGCTTCGGCGAGCATCGCGTCGAAGGGCTTTCCTTCACACCCGCGCTCAAGGCGCAGCTCGCCGGCCGACTCCGCGTCTGCGCCGAGCGCGGGCTCCTTCGCATTCCGGTCGACGATGCCATCGCACGCGACTGGCACTCGGTCAGCCGCATCACCACGGCGACCGGCCACATTCGCTACGACGCCGATCGCGCGGGCGACGGGCACGCCGACCGATTCTGGGCGGCGGCGCTCGGCCTGCACGCCGCGGAATGCGACACCGGCCCCATCGAGTTCACGACCGTCGAGCCGTCGGCCTTTGCCCGCGAAGGAGCCTGGTGACGTGTCAATCAACGAATCACGGAGACCGAAGATGAAACTCATCGAACGACTCGCCCTTGCCGTACGTCGCGCTCCTGCACGAATGCCGCGCCCGGGCCTCATCACGCACCGTCGAAAGGAAGACACCTTTCGTGATTACCCGGCCGACGGACTCACGCCGTCGCGGCTTGTGTCGCTCTTCAAACAGGCCGACGCGGGTGATCTCGGCGCTCAGCTCGCGCTGTTCGAGCAGATGGAAGAAAAGGACGCGCATCTTTTCAGTGTCGCCAACACCCGGCGACTCGCCGTGACCGGTCTGCGCTGGCAGATCGTCTCGGCGGCCGAACTGCCCGGCTGGCGCGCCGGCCGAAGCGCGGACCGCAGGCTTGCCGACGATGTGGCCGGCTATTGCGATGATGTGCTGCGGCGCACGCCGGGCGTGGAGGAATCGCTCGCGCACTTGTCGCTGGCGGTGGGGCGAAATCTTGCATTGGTGGAGCTTGTCTGGCGCGGCGATGCAGGTGGCGTCGCTCTTGCCGAACTCGTGCCCGTCGACTTTGCCCGCATCGCGCTCGGCGAACTCGGTGAGATTCGCATCCTGACCGACGAATCGAAGTTCGACGGCATTCCGCTTCCGCCCGACAAATTCATCGTGCACACGCCGCACGCGCGGAACCAGCACCCGGCCCGCGGCGGGCTGCTGCGCGCGACGGCCCTTGCCTATCTGGGCAAACACTTCGCCCTGAAGGACTGGCTGATCTTCGCGGAGATCTTCGGGATGCCGGTGCGCATCGCCCGCTATGGCCCGACCGCTTCGCCCGAGGAGAAGCGCGAACTGCTGGACATGCTCAAGAACCTGGGGGCCGATGCGACGGGAATTTTCTCAAAGGCTGTCGAGCTCGAGATCATTCAGTCGCGCACGCCGGGCGAAGTGAATCTGTATGAGAACCTGTGCCTCTACTTCGACCGCGAGATCAGCAAGGCCTGGCTCGGCCAGACGCTGACCACCGACACAGCGCGAATGCTGGCCAGCGCGGGCGCGGCCAAGGTCCACGATCACGTCCGCATGGACATCCGCGACGACGATCTGCGCAAGGAGGCGCAGACACTTCGCCGCGATCTGCTCACACCGCTGGTGCGACTGCGCTTCGGGCCCGATGCGCCGGTGCCGCACTTTCAGCGGATTCTCGATCCGCGCGAGGACACCGAGAAGCTCGCCCGCGTTCTCGATGTGGCCGTGAACCAACTCGGCGCGCGCGTGCCGAGCCGCTGGGCGCACGCATCGCTCGGCATCCCAGAGGCGAATGAGCGCGAACCAACGCTTGCGGGCAGAACCGACGCCGGTGGAGGAAAACCGTAACTCGCCCGCACGGATTTTGTAATTGGGAATTGGTAATTTGAACTTCATCGATCACGAGACTCAAGGCAATCGTCCAATTTGAAAGGAGACTCTCATGTCCATCGAATCCACGTTCGACACCGACCTCGAACAAGTCGTCATGGAATCGGCCGCGCTGTCCGATCCGCTGGTGCCCGGGCGAATCCTCGTCGTCCCCTGGGGCGATGTGAAAAGCACGGCCGGCTCGTTCGTCGTTGACGAGCAATCGGCCGCCGCGACCATCGCCGCTTTTCGCGAGCACGGCACCGATCTGCCCATCGACTACGAACACCAAACCCTCGGCGGCGCATACAGCTCGCCCACCGGCCTCGCACCGGCGGCGGGCTGGGTGAAAAAACTTGTCATCGTTTCGCCTGAAGAGGCGGCGCAGGCCAACACCACGCCGGGTCTCTGGGCCGAGGTGGAGTGGACGGCCGAGGCTGCCGAGAAGCTCGCCGCGCGGCACTATCGCTACTTGTCGCCGGTCGCGTTGATTCGCCGCGAGGATCGCCGCGTCGTCGCGCTGCACTCGATCGCGCTGACCAACAAGCCCGCCATCGTCGGGATGAAGCCGGTCATCAACCGAGTTACGCCGACGAACGAAGACCCATCGGTGGAGTTGCGCCGGCTGCTTTCGCTGGATGAATCGGCGACGGAGGACTTTGTGCTTGTCGCCGCGGCGCAGCGCATCCGCTCGTTGCAGCGCAGTGAATCGCTTCGTGATGCATCGGCGCGCGTCGAGAGGGCCATGTTCGCCGGCAAGCTGACGGCCGCTCAGCGCGAATGGGCGCTGACTCTTGCCGAGCGCGACCCGGCCGAGTTCGACCGCTGGGAGGCCTCCGCGCCGTTGATCGTGCCGCTGGGGCGACTCACCGGTCCCGCGACCGCGCCGTCCGGAGATGCCCGTCGCCGCGCCGTTGAGCAATCGGCCCGCTCCGAGTGGCGGGCAAACAAATCCATCCTCGAGCGAATCTGCACGGAAGAGGCATTTGTTCACGCCGCCGTGCGCGACGCGGCGTCATAACGTAATCCGAGCACGGAAGCGCGAGTCGAAGAGTCGCCCCGGAGACCCCGGTGGCATGTTGAATAAACGCAATGACATGAGACGAAATTCATTCTCTCTTGAACTAAAAACTGAAAGGAGCATCCATCATGGCCATCACCGCCAATCGTGAACTGTCCCGCTACGTCGATCAGGAACTGCGAACGTTTCCCGTTGCCGCGTCGGCGCGCATCTACAAAGGCGCGCTCGTCGGCATCGAGCGCACCAGCGGCTTCGCCCGCAACCTCGTTGCCGGCGATCTCTTTGCGGGCATTGCCTACGAGGAGATCGACAACACCGCCGGTGGCGCGGGCGGCGAGCAGTTCGTCCGCCTCTATACGCAGGGCGATTTCGTCCTGCCCGTCGCCGGGGCCACGCAGGCCTGGGCCGGCGCGCCGGTCTATGCCGCTGACAACGAAACCACCAGTGCATCGAATCAACTCGGCGGCAGCTACTGCGGAATCCTGATCGCCCACATTGGCAGCAATCAGGGGATCGTGCGCATCCTGCCGCTGGCGATGCCGCAGAACGAGCAAGTCGTGGCCGTGCCGTTGGCCAGTGCCGTCGGTTCCGCGACGACCAACCCGGTGATGATCACGCAGCGGGCGATCAAAGTGGTCAGCGCCCAGGTCAGCTTTAACACCGTCCCGAACTCCGGCAACCTCGATGTCGGCACCGACAACACGAATCCGACGCAAATCGTCAGCGCCTTCAATCTCGCGACGTTGTCGGCGCACGTCCCGGCGAATCTCTCGCTCTTCGGGCGCGATGTCGCCAAGAACCTGCGCATCTGGGCCAAGGTCGGCTCGGCCTCGTCCAGCGCCGGCGTCGGCGGGCTGCTCACCATCCGTTTCTTCGAACTGCCGTAACTCGTCTTAAGACCACGAACTGGAAACGACACACTCCAAAGGAGGATTTCTCATGGCCGTCATCAATACCGGGTTACTCACCAAGGGCCTGCGAAGCGAGTTCTTCAATCGTTTCGACGCCACGCCGACGCACTTCGGCGAACTCAGCACGCGTGTCATCTCGACGACCGACCGCGAGACCTATCGTTGGCTCGGCACCGTGCCGCGCATCCGCGAATGGGGCACGGGCCGTCTTGCCGCGGGTCTGCGCACCGAGAGCTATTCGCTGCGGAATCTCAAGTACGAGGCGACAATCGAAGTCGACCGCGACGAGATCAGCGACGACCAGACCGGGCAGATTCGTCTGCGCGTGGCCGAATTGGCCCAACGCGCCGCGACGCACAAGGATTATCTCGTCTCGCAACTGCTCATCGCCGGGGAGACGGCGGGCAACAACGCCTATGACGGCGTCAGCTTCTTCAACGCGGCGCACGTCTCCGGGGCGTCGGGCAATCAGAACAACGCGCTCACCTTTGATGCGTCGAATGAGAACGCCCCGACCGTCGCCGAATTTCAGGAGGCGCTGAAGGTCGCCATCGCCCAGATGCTGACCTTCAAGGACGATCAGGGCGAGCCGATGCTGGTCTCGGCGAGCGGGCTGGTCTGCGTGGTGCCGCCGACGATGCTCTTCACGGCGTCGCAGGCGATCAACGCGACGGTGCTCGGCGACAGCACGAATGTCCTCAAGGGCATCGCTCGCGTCATCTCGATGCCGTGGCTCACCGACAAGAGCAAGTGGTACCTGCTGAAGACGGATGGCGTGGTGCGGCCGTTCATCTTTCAGGATCGCGAGCCGGTGGAGTTCAACGCGCTGACGGATGAATCGGACGAGGGCTTCCGCCGCGAGAAGTTTCTCTACGGCGTCCGCGCCCGGTATCGCATGGCCTATGGCTACTGGCAATATGCCGTGTTGACGGACTTCACGTAAACAATCCGAGCCGCGCCCGTCAGGAAGCGGGTTCTTTGGCCGGAGAGTAAGGAAGCGCGGCGCGGTCGGGCGAAAGCTCGGCCGCGCTGCTGAATTACCAATGTCCAATGACGAATTACCAAAGGCTCCCGCGTGAGGAGCAGCACTTTTGTAATTGGTAATTCGTCATTCGAAATTCGTTGAATTACGTAGGGTCCGCTGTGCGGACCATGTCTTACATCGGAGCGTCTCATGGCATATATCACGAACACCGACATCGAACTCTTCCTCGGCACTCCGACCTATGTGCAGCTCACCGATGACGCAGGCAGCGGCTCGGCCGACGTGAACAAGGTGAATCAGGCCCTGCTCGGCGCCGAGGGCGAGGTGAACAGTTATCTCGCCGCGCGGTATCGCGTGCCGGTCGATTTGTCCGGCGAAAGCGAATTGCAGAATGTGTTGCGCACCTTCGTGCTCGATCTGGTGTCGTATCGCTTGCACAGCAGGCGGCCGCCGGTGCCGACGGACGTGGTGCGCCGTCGAAGCGAGGCCGTCGAGTGGCTGGCCCGCGTGGCGGCAGGGCAGGTGCAGTTGCCCGCGACGATTGCGCGGGCCGAGCCGACGTCGCTTGGCGTGATTGCGGATGTTCGGACGAATCCGCGCAGCATGACCCGCGATGAGTTGGAGGATTTGTGACAGTCAGAGCCGCGCCCGTGAGGAAGCGGGTTCTCCGAATCGAGAACACCCGCTTCCTCGCGGTCGCGGCTCTAAAACCCCCTCGGCCGCTCCATTTCGACTTTTCGATTTTTCGACGTTTTGACTTTTCAAGGAATCCCCATGTCCCGCCTCGGTGATCTCGAATCCGCCATCATCACGCGCCTCGCCGGCGCGACCATCAGCGGCTCGCCCGCATTCGCCGTCGTCAAGGGCGTGTCGGGCGACTACCGCGCGGCGCTGCGCGATGCGATGCTTCGCGAGCGGACGCCGTCGGCCTTCGTCGCATTTGTTGAAGAGCCGACCGCGCCGGAGACGTGGCCCGACCGGCTGGGCGCGCGGTTCACCATCTTGGTCGTCGCCCGCGCGCTGCGACAGACATCGAACCCGCGGCTCGGAGATTCCTCCGCGCATGGTGCGTTCACGCTCATCGACACGGTCAAAACGCGCCTGGATAACTACGCGATCGTCACGGGCATCGAGCTGATCAACCTCAACATCACCTTTCGCGATGCCGACGATCGCGCCGCCATCTACGAGGTGCACTACCGGGCCTGGCCGATCTTCGCCCTCGCCGCGCCGGCCGCGCCGACGAATCTCGCCGAGACGGCGTCGGGAGTGTCAAACATGATGAAACTGGTGTGGACGCCGCCGGTTCCATCGGCCACGACCGGCGTCGCCGATTTCTACCGCCTCTATCGCAAGGCGCCGGGCGACTCGTCGTTCAAACTCTTTGAGACGGGCGTGAAGACGCCGACCAGTAAACTCTTTGCGTCGCAGGCCTTCGACACGACGGTGCAGTATTACGTCACGGCGGTGAACGTGGGTGGTGAAAGCGCGGCGAGTAATACGCTGACGGTGGAGACGTGATGGTGCGTGCGGCGAATCGTTGTTTTCGAAAGGGTGGCATGGGTCAACGTAGTTGACCCGTGGGATCGCATGAGAACTGCATTGGGTGGCATGGGTCAACTCGGTTGACCCGTGGTATCAACCGAACGAGGCAGGGGTGGCACATTAAGTGGTGCAATCGTTCCTCGCGGCGCAATCGGATGGCTGCAGAGTTTTTCAGCCCCGTTCACGGGGATTTCCCCAAGGGCTGTTAGCCCGGCCCGTCGAACAGGTAGGGTCCGCTGTGCGGACCACGTTGGCCGAGCGAACGTGCCCATTCACGGACGGTTCAAAACAAACGCTAACCTCCCCTTCATGGTCCGCACAGCGGACCCTACGATGCTTCCCCGTCCGGTCGCCAACGCCGACCGGAGGGGGAGGAAGGAAAAATTAGAGGGGTTGCGTTGTTGACCAGTCCTGAAGGATTGGCCTATTAGCCCTTCGGGAAAGGCCGGTGAACCGGCCTGTGGCTCGGGCCTTTCTTTAGAGCCAGTGTTAAGTAAGTCGTTGTAGTTTATTCATGGTATCATGCCCGGTTTCCGGCCTTATCTGACGGTGGCGAGCTACCTCAGCGAGAACGTCTCAGTGCCGCCGGCTAACGGTGACGGAGTTCGGCGTCCGTCGGCCTTGGGGCCGACACATCTGGAGGGGAATACCATGCGGGCAATTCGACTGACCGTGGCGTGCGTAGCGGTGCTGACGCTGGCGGCCGCGCCGGCTAAGGCATTTCCAATCGTAAACGGTTCGTTCGAGGTTCCGATCGTCCCCTCCGGCGGATTCACCAATTTTGCGGGCGGGTCAACGGGCATCACGGGGTGGACCGTGGTGGGCGTCGACTCATCGGTGGTCAGCGGAACCTTCACGCAGAGCGGCATCGTGTTCCAGGCCCAAAGCGGGAACCAATGGACCGACCTCGCGGGCGTCACGTCGAATTCGAGTACCAGTGGGGTGACGCAAAACGTCGCGACGATGATCGGCGGGGTCTATCAACTCAGCTTCTACGTCGGCTCGGCCACCGGCGGCCCCTTCTTCCCCGCTACCGTGGATCTCAGCATCAACGGCGGCGCCCGCGTGGGTTACACCAACCCCATCGGCCCGACGAACATGCTGAATTGGAAGTTGTTTACGGTGCCCTTCACGGCGACGAGCACCACGACCACGATCACGTTCTTCAACGGGAGCGCGGCGAACAACTTCCTGTGTGCGCTCGACAACGTGTCGATCACGGAGGTCCTCTGCCAATGCCCGGGGGATATGAACGCCGATGGACTCAAGGACGGCGGCGACATTCAACCGTTCGTCAACTGCTTCCTCGCGCCGGGCGCGTGCGCCTGCGCAAACATGGACGGTGTGGGCGGCATTGATTCGAACGATCTCGACATGTTCGTGAGCGACCTTCTGAACGGCGTGCCCTGCCCGTGACGATGGCAGCGTCCAGCCCCGTTCACGGTGCTTTCCCGAAGGGCTGCCAGCCCGGCCCTTCGAGGGCCGGGGTTGCGAACCGCTCCGCGCCCCCTTCCTCCTCCATCTGGTCGAATCACCTCATTGACCAGACCTCATGGACTGGCCTAGTGGCCCTCCCGGGAAAGGCCGGTAAACCGGCTTGTAATGCGGTCGATGTTTTGCTTTGCAAGGGTAGGAGGTTGTAGTATATTTAGGCAATGAGGCAGGAAAGACGGCCCACTACATGGTACTATGGCTGAATCGGTCGCTGCAGCGACCCCCTGGAGCGAAACGGCGAGAGCGACGGTTAGGGCCTAGGCGAACAAGTGGCGACTGAAAGGATCTTAATAATGGCAATCTTTGGTTCACAGGGAATCCGAGACGCAATGACCAAGTCCTATCACAAGCACATCTCCGATCTTGATCCAAAAAAAATTCCCGACGGGACGTCATTACACCAAGCAGCGCTCTACGGAGCTCTCGCAACGCGATACATTGTAAGTCTAAAGCCAAAAGCCGAGGTCGTCGTCTGGCTGGAGATAGCACCGTTCATGAGATTGCCATCCAACGATGCGGTGAACGCATTGGCTGAGTATGTTGTCTACAAGGAAATGCCTACCGAGGCAAGGGTGGCGACCCTCACCAGTCAAGTTCGTAAAGGCTGGTCACTGCTTCCACAGGAGGAACAAGAAACCCTGAAAGCGGTGGCTGAAATCAACGGCGTGGCGTGGCTTTCGCTATTGTGATACGGCAACAGTACTACTTGGCACAAAAGCTCAGCCGCTGGGGTTAACCGGCCCGTGGCGTGAAACAGACAGTACGACGTTGAGGGTGAAAGATTGGAGAATTCTATGAGCGATAATGAATCGGGCAAATCCGGGCGATGGATCGTGATCTTTCTCGCCTTAATCGTCACGCGAGGTTTGATGAAGCTGGGATCGTCGTCGAGCTCCAGCCCGAATTTCTCCGCTAAGCCTGGAGAGGTTTCGTACTACCCATACGCAACAGGCGCGGGTTTTCCCACAGGCGTTAACCGCGATGTGACGGTAAGTCCATACCAGCGGTCCGACGGCACATACGTGCCCGGGCACAATCGCTCCTACCCCGACGGAATTTCACAAAACAATTGGTCGAATTACCCGAATGTGAATCCTTACACAGGCGCGCGCGGATCGCGTCGTTAAAGTCGAACGCGCCAAGGAGGGCCAAGCAGAGCCCAGGAGAATAGAGCAGATGAGTAATTATCTTGCCACAGGTCGAACCGGACCCGGCCCATCGGCCATCACTATTCAGTTTTCAAACGATGTTCAGCAACTCGTTAAGCTTGGCGTTCGCATCGAGAAGGGTGCGACACTTGCGGAGGGAGCTGGGCTTGGTGCTGGTGCGGCAGCAGCCATCGGAGGACATTGGCTCATCGGCTTAGGTGTCGCCGTTGTCGGCGCGATAGCTGGAGAAGTCTCACGCGAATACAAAAAAGCCAAGATTGAAGAGATGCATACCAAGTGGGTGGGTATCTTTGGTGCGATGGACCGCGAGGAGCTTGGGCTGTTTGTCGGCGAGCTCCAACGATACTTCCCTGCGACAATCCCAGCGTTACAAACCTCGCTGCTCGGTACGACCTCGACTAGCAGGCTTTTGACGTGACTCCCAATCACGTGAAAATTAACTCGCAAAGGAACATCTGAAATGGCCGACTATATTCCTGCGAGGCGTTGGTCTGCGCAGAAGGCGCTACGATTCATGCCGACTTACCTGTCTTACTCATAGTGCTAACGAGTTGCGATAACCCGGCGACTCAAACTGCCTGTATCCAACCAGTCGCCAAGATCGCCGAGTTTCAGGGGAGGTGAGAGGCTACACTTCGGCGTGCAGAGAAGGGAATCCGTCTACATGAATGCAAATCGACAAACGTGCTCCATCGCATGTCTGATCGTGCTCGCGTTTGCCGGTGCATCGCTCGCCCAGGCACCCAGTAACGCCGCCAAACTTCCGCCCGAGCTTCGCGCTGAGACGCAGAAGGCCATCGACAAGGGGCTTGCCTATCTTGCTCGCACTCAGGAGAAGGATGGCGGGTGGACGGCCAACTATGGCCCGGCGGTGTCGGCGATTGTGGGGCAGGCGTTCGCGCAGGACGTGGCGTATGGCCCGCAGCACCCGATTGTGCAACGTGCCCTCGCGTCGATCCTCCGCCACGAGCAATCCGACGGCGGCATCTATGACCGCAAGCAAAACCTGGCGAACTATCAGACGTCCGTGGTGTTGATGTTCCTCGCGTCGCTGCCGAAGGATGCGGCCGGCCAGCGCGTCGCCAAGGCGCAGGCCTTTCTCACGAAGTTGCAATACGACGACGCCGAGAAGATCAAGACGAGCGACACCTGGTATGGCGGTGCTGGTTACAACAGCAAGAAGCGGCCCGACCTGTCCAACACGCAGATGATGCTGGAGGCGTTGCACCAGAGCGGGCTGTCGAAGGATGATCCGGTTTATCAGAAGGCGCTGGTGTTTGTGTCGCGCTCGCAGATGCTGGAGAAGACGAACGATCAGAAGTTCGCCCGCGGCGCGACCGATGGCGGCTTCATCTACACGCCCACCGACGGCGGCGTATCCAAGGCGAACGAGGGGTTGTTCGAATCCATGGGTCCGCCGCGGTCGTATGGGTCGATGACCTATGCCGGCTTCAAGAGCATGTTGTACGCGGGGCTGACGAAGGATGACCCGCGTATCCTGGCGTGCATCGAGTGGATCAGAAATCACTACACGCTGAATGAGAACCCGAACCTGCCCGGCAAGCGCAGCCACGAGGGGCTGTACTACTATTACCACGTCTTCGCCCGCGCCTTGTATGCGTGGGGGCAGCCGGTGATCACCGACGCAGGCGGCACGCCGCACAACTGGCGGATGGAGCTTTGCCGCAAGATCATCTCGCTGCAACGGCCGGATGGGAGTTGGTTGAATGAGAAGGATCGGTGGTTGGAGGGGGATGCGAATTATGTGACGGGGTTGACGATTCTTACGTTGCAGACGGCGATGGGGGAGAAGTGATGGACCGCGACGTTCCGAGGTGTGCGGAATGCGTGGCCATCACGGGTGCGGGGTGATGGCGATGATCGAGACTTGGCCCTTGTCCGGTCCGTAGCACCAGAACACGCGGTACGCGCCGGGTGTTCTGTTTTGAATGTAGGCCTCGAAGACTTTCTCGCCTTTCTTAAAGGGATGCTCGATCGACGTGAACTCGTGGGTCTTGAGACCGGGGTGTCGTGGGTTGGCCTCCAGGAGGCTGAGACACTTGACGATCTGTTTGAACAGCCCCTCTTGTTTCGAGGATTTCTTCTTGTCGGTCTTGCCGCGGGTCGCAAGACTGCGAAGGGCGGCTTTCTGCAAATCGTGAAACGTCGCGGCGGCTTCGTCGGTCCAAATCAGCGTGAAGCGTTGGCTCATGTCGATGCCGTGTACCTACTCATCGTCGCCCATTCGCCGGGCAAGGCGTCGCGCGGCGTCGAGTGACGGCGGCTTGGCGAATTTTTTGTCGCGTGCCTGTGCCAACCCTGTTCGAACACGGGCGAGGGCTGTTTCGTTTTCGTACAGCCATGCCTCGCGCTCGGGAATCACGCGGGCCGGGTGGATGATGATCGTGCCGCCGTCGTTCTCGACGAGGAACGTGCAATGGGCGAACTCGGCGCCGAGGGAGATTCGGCCGCGTTCATCGGCTTGTCTGGTTTCGGGAGCTGTGGCCATGATGTCAGTATAGCCCATGTTCCCTATGTGGGCAAATGGGTAATGGGGTAATCATGGAAGGCCCTGTAATAGCGATGTGCCGAGGCGTTGGCTGGGGTGGCCGTGGGACTGGGACAAAAAAAGCCCGTCGAGTTTCCTCGGCGGGCTTGGTGTTGCCGATCACACTGGCTGTCAGAGCCTGAATGGTTGAGTGGTGCAGGCGTCCCAGCATGCCGTGGCGGGCACGGAGGCCCGCCCCACTGAAATATCCAATGCCCGGTTCGGGAGGCGCATCAGTCGGCCATAACGAACTTGAGGGCCTTGCCCAGTTCGGCATCGGTGTTTTCGGGGTAGGCGTGGCCGAGGTCTTCGAACTCGGCGACCTTGACCTTCGCGCCCTTCTTTTCCAGTTTCTTGGCGGCATCTTTCGCGGACTTGAGCATCTCGGCCTTGTCCTCGCCGCCGAGGATGGTGTAGATCTTCAGCTTCGCGAGATCGGCGTCGTCGAAGGCGGAATCCGACTTGGCATTGCACGGGCCCGAGACCGGGATGATGCCGCAGAAGGTGTCGGGGTTTCGCAGGGCCAGGCTCCAGGTCATCATCGCGCCCTGGCTGAAACCGGCGAGCACGATCTTCGACTTGTCGATCTTGTGCTCGTTTGCGACCTTGTCGATGGCCATCAACACGTTTTCTTCGACGGTGTCCATGTCCTGGCCCCAGTTGAAGCCGTCGCCCTGCTTCATGGTGCCCTGCGGTGTCAATAGGATGGCACCAGCTTTGTCGGCGGCCTTCTTCCAGGTCGCGGCGGCCTCGTTCATGTTGCCGCCTGCGCCGTGGAGCACGACGATCAGCGGGGTTTTCTCATCGGCGTCGTGCTTCTTGGGGAGGGTGACTTTCCACTTGAATTCGGCCTTTTGCATGTTGCCGCCGGTGCGTCGGTCGCCGCCTTTGGCCTTGCCGCTTTTGGCGAGGGCGACCATCTTTTCGTAGCGGGCATCCTTGCGGATGTTGTCGAGGTCGGAGTCGCCTTCCATTTGATCGGTGATGCTCCGCGGGAAGTCGCCCTTCTTGATGGCGCGTTCGAGATACTCAAAGGCCTTGTCTTTGTCGCCCTTGAGCGAGTACATGCATGCCACGTTGTAGTTGGTGAGACCGACGTCGGCGATCTTCTGGGCCTTCAGCGCGAGCTTCAGGGCTTTGTCGTATTCCTTAGCTTCGGCCGCGGCGATGAGCTGCTGAGTCAGTTCCTGGACCTGCTCGCTCTTTTCCGCCTGATCGCCTTTGTCGTCATCCTCGTCGTCCTCGTCATCATCCTTGGCTTCTTTTTTGGGTGACTTCTTTTCGACCTTGGCGGGTTTCTTGTCGGCGTCATCATCGTCATCATCGTCGTCGCCGTCGTCATCTTCGTCGTCGTCATCCTTCTTGGGCTTCTTCTTCTCGATTTTCTTGTCGGCTTTCGATGAATTGGCGTTGCGGACCTTGCTGACGATGGCGCGGAAGCGGTCTTCGCCGCGGATGGTCTTGAAGTCGGCGTCGTTGGCGAGTTGGTCGGCTTCCTTCCAACCGGCGTCGACGGCCTTGTCGAGCCACTCGTAGGCCTTGTCCTTCTTGCCGACGAGGCAGTTGAGGCAGGCAAGGTTGTACATGTGGGTGGGGTTGTCGTCGTCGAGCTTGTGCAGTTTCTCGCCGAGGGTGAGGGCCTTGTCATACTGGCCGGCGCGGTAGGCGGCTTCCATTTCCTGGGCGAGCTTTTGCGGGTCTGGATCGTCGCCGGCCTGCACCGGAAGTGCGACCAGGCCTGCGAGCAGCGCGGCCATCGCCAGGAGTCGGATCGGGTTCTTGGATTGAAATGGTGAGGTGTTCATGGTGCTCTCCCTAAATGAAACCGTCGTTCGGCATGGGGCGGATCGGGCGATTCGCCGGGGGCATTATAGCATCATGGGAACCGGAAATGAACCAGGCGGGCGGGGTCCACCGATCGGCACGAAGACGGGCGATTGTTAAGACATGGTCACACAGACTTCATGTAATCTTGACTGGTAATCGGTGAATTCACCTCTACATTCGGTCTTGCGTGTGGCCCCCCTTTCCCGGGGGGAACTCGTTGGCCCCATTTCTGCAGGAGATGACATGAAGAAGAGACACGTGCGAGCGTTCACCCTGATCGAATTGCTGGTGGTGATTTCGATCATTCTCGTTCTCGTGGCGATACTCCTTCCCGCACTGTCCGGCGCGCGGGAGAGTTCCAAAGCGGCCACCTGCGGGATGTACCTGCGCACCTTTGGGACGGCGTTTGAAATGCGGGCGTCGAACGACCCCAACGGCCAACGGACCTCCGGAGCCTTCGATCATCTGCGCGATGGTGACGTGCGCGAGGTCGGATGGGTGGCGGATGTGATCAACCTCAAGGTTGGTACGCCCGGCAAGATGCTCTGCCCCGCCAACAAGTACCAGATCAATGAGAAGGTCGGCGATTACACCGGCGCCTCGACGACGGGCGTTGCGAATCCCGGCCGGGCCGGCCCGGTTCCGGCCGCGGTCGTCGGCATCAAATCCAAAGAGATGTGGCAAAAGGGGTACAACACCAACTATGCCGCAACATGGCAATTTGTTCGCGGCGATCCGACGGCCGCGGACGGCTATGGCATTGATGGCGATCCCAGCGATCCACCGAAATCTCCGAACGACGGCGATGGACCATTGAACTCCCGACATCTGGGCAGCACGGCTGCGCCGGTTGACAAGATTCCGATCCTTGGTGATTCGCGCGTGGGTGATGCCGCCGAGGCCACGGTGACGGCTGCCTATGCGCAGACGGTCAACCAGTTCGCAGGCTCCGACGTGTTGAAGACGGGCGACTTTACGGTGGAGTCCTTTACGGATGGGATGACCGTGGATTACAGCGGGGTCACCGGGAATGCAGGCCAGAAGGGGCATGAGTACAACGACATTGCTCCGCTGCACAAGCCCCGTAACGGCGACTACGTCGGCGGGTTTGCGAATATGCTCTTCGCCGACGGCCATGTTGCGGCGATCCAGGATCGGGCCGGTGCGACCGGTGCGCAGGCCGACGGCTACATCGGACCGTACAAGATGAGCGGCGGAAGCTCGTTTGAGATCAACCAGGCTTCCTTTGATGAGATGCAGGACATCTGGTTCGGCCGCTTACGGCCCAAGTCGCTCGCCGGTGGCGGCAGCGCGGAATAGCTCCGCTACGACAATGGTCATGGAACCTTTCGATTCCGGCGCGTTCACACGCCGGCCGGAATCGAGAGGTTCTTTTTTTCGCCTCTTGAACAAGATCATCTGCACCTATCAATGACTGAACACCGGAGTCATCCGCGCGAAACCCGGGATGCGGATTCAGTCGCCGGAGGCCACGTCGCCGACATCGGGCGGCGGGACTCATGACTTACTTCCGCGCCGGACGTTCGCAAGCGGTTTTTCAACACCGAGAAGGCATCTCTCACGCGCGGGGCTGCGTGCGATGCAGTGCGGGAGGGTTGATCGCGTACTATAGTCCGGCATGACGACATTCGGTTCTGGAAAGCAAAGGACGGTTCGCTCCTGGCGGATCGTGCGTGCGTGGACGGTATTGGGTTTGCTGGCCCTGTGCGGTTGCCCATCCATGGAATCGCTGCCGACGCAGGCGCCGATCCTTGAGGCCGTGGAGGGGCGGACGCAGAAGCCTTATTTGCTTTACGTGCCGAGTCGTTACACGCCCGCGCGGACGTGGCCGCTGCTGGTGCTCTGCCATGGGACGTGGCCGTATGACACGGCGCAGTTGCAGATGCGGGAGTGGGCGCTGTTCGCGGAGAATCAGGGGATCGTGGTGGCCGCGCCGACGCTGTCGGGCGCAAAGGGAGACATGACGCCCGAGCCTGCCAAGCAGATTGCGTTGCAACAGCAGGATGAACAGACGATCCTTGCGATGGTGGCGGAGGTGAAGGGGCGCTACAAGATTGCGGAGGAGCAGGTCTTCATGACGGGGTGGTCGGCGGGTTCTTATGCGATCCTGCACACGGGTCTGCGGAATCCGGATGTGTTTCGGGCCATCGCCATTCGGCAGGGGTCGTTTGACAAGCGCTACATGGATGTGCCGACGGATCGGCTGGATCGCTGGCAGCCGGTGAAGGTGATCTACGGCTCGACGGATTTTCTGCGCGACCAGACGAAGGAGTGCATCAAGTGGCTGCGTGATGAAAAGATGTTTGTGGAGGAACAGGAATTGCCCGGCCAGCATCGGCGAATCGAGCCGAAGTTTGTGTGGCGGTTCTTCGCGACAGTGACGAAGGAGCGGCCGTGGATTCGGATTCGGGCGCGATCGGCGACGGGGGAGAATCCGCTGGCGGTGCAGTTTGAGTTGCGGGCGATTCCGGAGGCGACGAAGCAGAAGTGGTTCTTCGGGGACGGCGGCGAATCGCGCGATGAATCACCGCTGCATGAGTACAAGCAGCCGGGGCGATATGAGGTGGTGGTGAACGTGGCGTTGAAGGGCGGGAAGAAGTTCACGCGGAAGAAGGTTGTGCAGCTTGAGGGGCCGATTCAGGCGGGGTCGTAGAATTCTTCGGGAAATCAAGCGAGAATGTCACATTCAATAACCCCACCCTGGCCTTCCCCTTTGTAAGGGGAGGGAATGCGCGGCGCGCGTAACTGCGATTACTTGCGAATCAAACTTTCACCTCCAGCGGTTTGCCGTCCATATTTTTTGGCACGTCGACGCCAAAGAGGGACAGCGCGGTGGGGCCGAGGTCCATGAGGCGGGGGGATTCGCTGGTGACTTTGTGCGTGCAGAACAGTACGCCGGGGATCAGGTCCGGGTCGATGCAGTGGTCGCCGCTCCAGGCCTTGGTGTTGTCGTGAAAGACGGCGTCGGTGATGGTGCCGATGGCGGTTTCCCATGAGACGCGATAGCCGCGGTTGTAGCCAATGACGAGGTCGGGGGCCGTGGTGTAACTGTGCTTCAGTACTGCAGTTACATTGATGGGGTTATGGTGGATAATCGGCTAATCATTGGCCCGACATTGCTGTTAATTCTAAATAGGTATCTGTACATTTGCGTGAGCAGTAAGTTTTTATATTTTTGTTTCAATTTTTCTTGATTCGAAACCAGACCAATTGATATACTTCATTCGTGTAGGGTATGAATGGCAGTTCGTCCGTCACTTCCGACCAGCCGATTTGTACCCGGGTTACTATTCGAAAAAGGAGTGTTCGTCATGTCTATCCCCCCCCCCCCACTCGTTTTAATCGGCTGAAAGTAGTCGCATTGATCTTGGTCACTCCGTTTATTACAATCGGAGCCATTTGTCAGGAAGAGGCCGAGCCGCAGGGGGAAAATGAACATGCGTGTCAAAGCCCAGGTGCAAACACATCGTGTGCGTTAGTATGCGACAACAACGTTGATTGTCATAACTGTTGCGATACGAAAGCTCAGAACCATCCAGGCAGCGGGTCTGTTCAGAATTGTAAGACAATTTGTAATTCCCATCATCCAGTTGCCATAATTAGGCTACGCCTCGGTTCCGACGCGTATTCAGCAGTTATTGATGGTCAACCAGCGTCCGGCGGCGACACCTATTCACAGTCTGCATCCAACAGCTATGCAGACGGAGGATGTGTCGCTGGAGCAGCGATCATTGCCGCCGAAGACGCACAGCCCAGTGCTGCAAACGAGATTTTTCAAATGCTTCCTACCTTCATGGATACGATAGATACCCGTGGAGTATTGGCGTCGATGACGCCCTGCGAACGGTGTGCGGTGCTGAATGATGTGACCGCTCATCAGTCCGAACTATCCCAAGTCGATCAGGAGCTTTTTGAAAAGTACAAGGCTTCGTTTGATGCATGGGCCATTGCCAGAGCACTGGCCAACGGCCAAACGGACCCGGAGAGCATCCGGCAGGAGTTCAACAAATACGCAACAGAATACTGGTATCGCAAAGTCGTGAGTCAGAATCCGAATTACGCCGCGATAATCGAGTAAGCGATTGCTTTAATCACGATGTGTGGATGCAACTATGCGAAAACGTATTGCGCGTACGGGGATTGTCGTATTAGCAACCGCGTTTACCGTTACTGGATATTGGGTATTGACCAACCGCAATGCGATCGCCGACGGAGCCACGACCCTTCCAGCGGACGTGTTCAAATCGCTTCCCAGCCTTACGGGTGAGACTTGGTTCAACGTTGCCTCGCCCTTGACATGGGACTTGCTGCGTGACCGATTCGTAGTGGTGGAGTTCTGGGCGACGTGGTGTGCCCCTTGCATGGCGAACGTGGAGAGCCTCCGCACGCTGCAAAAGCAGTACGAATCCCACGGACTGGTCGTCATTGGGGTGACACATGAAGACGCAGGCAAGGTCGAGGCTTACGTCAAGCGACGTCAGATGGACTACGCCATCTGTGCCGGCCAGCCGCGCGATTGTAATGCCGGTGTCACTAGCATTCCCTACGCAGTGCTAGTAGCTCCCGGCGGCCGAATCGTCTGGCAGGGCCATCCCCAGAACCTCGGCGATGAAGTTGGCAAGGTCATCTGTCCACCTCCCAGCCGCCCATTGAAAAAAGTGATTGCGCTGGGCAATTCAACTGGAAAACTATCTCAACGCCCGAGTTTTGCGAAAGGTTTCGACGCTGGAAACCTTCAACTGGAGTCCGAGGCCCTGGAGAAAAAAGTAGCCACGGCCTCGGAGGCCGACTGCAAACGCTTCTTTGACTTCTATTGGAAGAATCTCCCCTCTACCGATTGGCCCGGTGATGACAGGCTTCGCATGACCGCCATGCAGCAATTGGTTCGACTCTACATTTTGGCGACCAAGGCCAAGAATCAATCGCTATGTGCGGCGATCGAAGGCGAACAACACAAACGGATTCCCCTTAGCGGCCTTCCCTACAAGGAACGCAGGTATCTCTACGGTTGTTCACGAAAGCTTTGCCGAAAGGGCGATGCTGTTATTGTCCGATTGTTGAATGACCAGTTGGCCCGCGAACAGCATCCCATCGTTATCTTGATGATCGAGTCCGCTTTGGACGAACTGGATTCCAATCGTACGCCGAAGCCAAAAGGCAAGTTGGACCATGCCCATGAATACAAAAACCGCATGGCCGAGAGCCTACGAACCAAGTGGATCGGTCTTCCTTCGGACCTCAAGGAGCACGATAGATACTTGAAGTGGCTATATAACCCGAAAGACGGCCGCGCGAATGGTCCTCATTCTGAAGAGTTCATTCGACTCCTCCTCGCCGACTATCGATCGCACTCAAGCGAATCTCCGAGCGATCTGCTCATTCGCAGTCAGATTCTGTATGAACTTGGCATTAAGAATGATGACTATTCACTCGAACCGGGCCCAACGCTTGCAACACGGCAAGAAGTTCTATTCGACATCCTAAAGGGGTGTGATTCTGAACCCGACCTGCGGCAAAGTGCATTGAACGGGCTCGCCAGCACCGGCATCGATCACCTGGACAAGAAACAGTTGCTCGAATTCGCGGAGCGTCGTTTGAAGGACGAAAATGACCCGTACACACTTCGCTATGTGCAGTGGCTCAAGCTCGCCCTCACCGATCCCGAGAAGCTCAAGTAAACCTTCTGCGGTTCATCGCCCGCCATTCGTGGTCATTTGTCATTCGTAATCCGACATCATCATTCCCCTCACACCGTCACCTCCAGCGGTTTGCCGTCCATGTTTTTTGGTACGTCGACGCCAAAGAGGGACAGCGCGGTGGGGCCGAGGTCCATGAGGCGGGGGGATTCGCTGGTGACCTTATGCGTGCAGAACAGTACGCCGGGGATGAGGTCGGGGTCGATGCAGTGGTCGCCGCTCCAGGCCTTGGTGTTGTCGTGGAAGACAGCATCGGTGATGGTGCCGATGGCGGTTTCCCATGAGACGCGATAGCCGCGGTTGTAGCCGATGACGAGGTCGGGTGCCGTCTCGGTGAATGGGCCTTGGTAGGCAACGTCTTTGTCCTGCACGCGGACGATAGCGATCTCTTGCGACTTCGGATCGACGAGGCGGGTGAGCTTGCCGATGATTTCGCGCTTGAGCCGCGCTGTCTCGTCGCCTTTCTCCACGATGCCCTGCGATTCGCGGCCTTTCTGATTGATGAACATGCCGGCGAGTCCGAGGGCGTAGGCCTTGGTGTTGGCCCAGTCGACTTGGGCGAGAAACTTGTTGGGGGCGTCGCCGCGCTCGGCGGGGGCCTTGAGTTTCATGTAGCCGTTTTCGAGGAGCCATGCGTTGAGGTCGAGGCCGCGGCGGAAGGGGGAGAAGCCGTGGTCGGAGATGACCATGAGCATGGTGTTTTTGTCTTTTTCCACGCGACGCATGGTCTCGCCGACGAGGGCGTCCATTCGGGCGTAGTGCTCCTCGATGGTCTTTTCGTGCGGGGATGTTTTGTAGGCGGCGCCGAGAAGGTTGCGCGGGTGGGCCGGGTGTTTGTCTTCGAGATAGCGCCAGTACATGTGCTGGATGCGATCGGTGCCGTCGAAGACGCAGACGACGAGTCCCTGCGGCGTGTTGTCGAGGGCGTCGAAGAATTGTTTCTCGCGCTCGGCGTCGATGGAGTTGCATTGTTCGAGGAAGGCGTCGTCGTCGATGAGTTGTTCGTTGAGCGCCCAGGTGTCTTCCGCGAGGCCGAGGGTGGCGTAGGGGCCGAAACGCTTGGCGAGATAGGGGCTGTAGGCCGCGGGGAAGGAGATGGGCAGGGCGGGCTTTTCGGGGTCGAGGTTGATCGGCGTCGCGTACAGTTCGAATTCGGGTTCGAGGCGCACGAGCATGAAGCGACAGATTCCGGTGACGGTCGCGCCGGGGCCCATCTTGAAACGGATGGTGATCCAGTCGGTGTAGGCGCTGGGGCGAAGGGCGTGTTTTTCGCCGGCGATTTCGAGCGTGGCGGAGCGATTGTCTTTTGCTATGCGCACGACGAAGGGAACGCGGGCGTTGCCTGCGCCTTCTTTCATGCTGTTGTCGGGGCCGATGAGTTCGGCGCGGATGGTGTCACCCTCGCGGCGAACGCGGATCTGCTCGCCGCCGGTGCGTTCGTGGCCGGCGTCGGTTCGGGTGCTGTAAAAGGCAAAGAGGCCCTGTGTGCCGCGCAGGTCGGGGACGCACATGGCGGAGAGGACGACGCCGCGGCATTTCTCCGGCGGAAAGGTGATCGGCACGCGAATGACGGAGGTGAAGATGCCGTGCTCGCCGAGGGTGTTCCAGAAGGGTTTGCCTTTGCGAAGCAGGCGGATCTCCGGTTTGTTGAGCGGGATGGTGTATTTGCCGAGGCGGAATGATTTCGTCGGGGCGTGGATGGAGACGGAGGAGAGGTTCGGCAGATAGGTTCGGCGGTCGCTGTTAAGGAAGTCGTAGATGTTGTGCTTGCCGGGGTTGACGCCGGTGAGGAAGCTGGACCAGGCGACGGGCGAAAGCGGCGGCGTGGTGGTGCCGAGCAGGCGGTAGCAGCCTTTCTCTTTCAGGCGTTTGAGGTTTGGCATTTTGCCGGCGGCCATGAAGCGATCGACGAGGCTTGGCTCCATGCCGTCCAAACCGAGGATGACGAGTCGGCGGACCTTGGCGCGGGCGAAGGCGCGGCGTCCGCGGATGCTGCGAATCACCCAGCGGATGGGCCAGATGAGAAGCGTGAGAAAGGCGAGGAACATCGTCCAGAGGATGACGCCGAGGGACGAAACGATGGCAAAGCCGGCGCCGGGGCCGATGTAGGCGTGGGCGGGTTCGCTTGCGAGGCAGAGGATCAGCGCGGCGAGAATGAATGCAAGGCGTGCGGGTATCCGAGTTCGCATGACGTTGAAAGTCTGTTGATGTGTATCGTGCAACCAGCGCATTTTACGCGAGCGATACGGTGGGACAAGGCGACCCATCATAGGTTGGGAAAATGCCGGAGATGTATGCGATATGCCGGCTCGGGGAATTGATAACATCGCGTGGGTTGACGTAACGCTCGGCTTGCCCGGTGCACGCCAACCCACGGCGGGAGTAGGACACCCCAAGCATACCATTCGTTTTCGGAGCGGGCCAAGAAAAAATCGCTTAGATTTGCAGGGAAGTAGGGGTACGAGAAGGGATTCTCGTACCAGCCCGCATTTGCAGGGAAGTGGGGTGCAGGAAAGGGTTTCGCACGGACCACCTATCGACAGGTTGAAAACCTGTCGTACAGATCACCGGTTGTAAACCGGTGCCTGAACACCGGTTGCAAACCGGTGCCACATTGGGAGTTGCCCGCAACCGACGCTCCCATAGGAATAGCGTATGCACGTCCTGATGCTGGTCCCCGATTGTCAGATGATCGATCGACGGGTGTTGCAGCAGGCGCGCACATTGGTCGGGGCGGGGGTGCGGGTGACGCTGTTGGCGGGGTTCGAATGCGCCAAGGCGGAGGAGTATGACTGGGAGGGCGTGCGGATCGTTCGCACACAGTTCGACTGGGACGACACGCGGCTTCGGCGAATCCGGGCGAGGCTGCCGGACAACGACACCTTGAAGATGGTGGTGAATCGGATCTGGATGAAGTTCATCATTCGCGGGCTTTCGATCAAGCCGTATGACACGTTTGTCCTGGCGCAGGCCGAGCGGTTTCCGGCGGATGTGGTGCATGTGCATGATCTGCCGCTGCTCAAGCACGGGGCGATCTTGGCGAGGCGGTGGAGCGTGCCGCTGGTGTTTGATGCGCATGAGATTTACTACGAGCAGGAGACGCTGCCGCCGCGGGTGCGACGGAGACTGGCGCGGGAGGAGGCGCGGCATGTGCCCGCCACGTCGCTGTTCATGACGGTGAACGGGGCTATCGCCGATCATTACAAGACGCTGTATGGCAAGCGGCCGCTGGTGCTGATGAACTGCGCCGATCCGCCGCCGATTGGGTTTGATGCGACGAGTCGGGCGGATTTGCGGGCGATGGCGGGTGTGCCGGCGGATGCGCAGGTGATTTTGTATCAGGGGTGGATCAGCGCGGAGCGGAATCTGACGACGCTGGTTCGTGCGGCAGAGTTTCTTCCGGCGAACACGTATCTCTTGATGATCGGATACGGCGTGCATGAGGCGGACCTGCGGGCGATTGTTGAGGGCAGGCCGTGGGCGGACAAGGTGAAGTTCCTGGGGCGGGTGGAGCCGGATCGGATTCTTGCGCTGACGGCGGGCGCGGATGTGGGCGTAATTCCGTATCAGCCGATCGATCTGAATCACACGCTGTGCTCGCCGAACAAGTTTTTTGAGTATGTGCAGTCGGGGGTGCCGATCGTGGCGCATGATCTCGTTTTCTTTCGCGAGATGGGTGAGCGGTACGGCGTCGTGGTGGTTGGGGATTTGTCGACGCCCGAGGGGATGGCGAAGGCGATTAACAAGCTCGCAGCGGATAAGGAAACGCTTGCGCGGATGCGGGCGGCGTGCGCGAAGGCGGCGGAGGAGTTGAACTGGGACGTGGAGGCGAGGAAGTTGTTGAAGGGGTATGGGGAGATGCTCGGACGGCCGATGAAGTTTTGATTATTCGCCGGGCTGTGATGCGGGGGCCGGCGGGTCTTTTGGTTCCGAGATGAGTTGGCGACGGTATTCGAGGAGGGCTTCGTAGGCGGTCCAGTAGGCGGCCTCGGCCTCGTAGCCGTTGGTTTCTTCGCTCATTTTCTTTTGCTTCTCGGCGGCCTCGGGTTTTTCGTCGGCGATTTTGTCGTAATGGGTTTGGAAGTTTCGGATGCGCTTGATCGATGCGCTGAGATGCCGGGCGATCGGCTCAGTGATGATGCGCTGCACGCCCTTGTCATTCTTGGTACGGGCGGCAAACAGGTCGCCGACGGCGATGGGGTTTTCGTAGAGCATGTGGACGGCGCGTTCCATCAGGTCGGGGTCGGCGGTGGCGAGGAGTTGAATGGCCGCTTCGACGCGAAGGGCGGGGTCGGCGGGTTTGCCGACGATCTCTACGGCGCGGGAGGCGACTTCGTCATCGGTGTCGGCGATAAGTGGAATGACGAAGGGCAGGGCTTCGTTGCCGGCGCGGCGGAGTTTTTCCTGGGCCAGCTCGCGCGTCTTGAAGCTCTTGGAGCGCAGGGCGACGAGCTGGGCGGCGATTTCGGGCGGGGCGGGGCGCGAGGTCGGCGCGGAGGTGGTGGTGGTCGGTCCGTCGGCCATGGCGGCGGTGCAGAGGAGGACCGCAATCCATGTGAACGCGCGTTCATGCATGGTGCTGATTATATCAGTCGAACGGGCCCATGCGGTCGTCTTCAATTGGCTCGGGCACTGGCGGTGGAGGCTCACCCGATTCGACGACGAGTGTTCGGGCGAGTAGATCACCGGTGCGCTGGCGATTGCGCGTGACGATGACGATGGACATGATGGTGACGAGGAAGCCTGTTGCGCCGAGAGCGACCATGAGCGTGCGCACGGCGTTGCGGAGGAGGCACTGGCGCGGGCCGGGAGGCGCTCCGTCGACGCTGATGACGCGAATGCCGAGCAAGAGCTTGCCCGGTGTTCTGGCGAGGAAAAGTTCCCAGATGAAACACCAGAGGCCGTAGGCGGCGTAGGTGGCGTAACGCTCAAGGGTTGTCTGGTTATCGATGAGGATCAGCTCTTCGGACGTGAAGGAGGTGCGGCCTTCGAGACCGAGGGCGACGATTTTTGGATACCACCACGGAAGGGTGAGCACGATGGCGGGGACCATGTCGATCAGCCCTGCGATCACGCGCTTCCAGACCATGGCGAGGCGCAGACCCTTCGGCAGTGGAAGCACCTGCACGGCCAAGTCGCGGCGCGTCCACATGGCGATGGTCATGACGACGAGGCACAGGGTGAGCGTGAACGCTTCGCCCCACTGCGATTGCGGTTGAAAATCAGCGCGGCTGAGTGAAAGGGTATTGAATCGCATTGCCGGCGAAACGCCGAGGGCGGCGGTGCCAAATTCGACTTCGCCGGTCGTGGTCGGTCGGGCCACGGCGAGCTGGCCGCGGGCGATGCCGATGCCGGCGGTTTCGGGGTCGATGACGAGCGACTCGTTGCCTTCGCGCAGGGCGCCGGCGTCGGACCAAGTGCCCGACTTTTCGAGCAACAGGTGAAGCTCATATCGATTGGCGTCCAGCCGCTTGCCAACGATGAACGCTGCGCCGTCGGCGGAGGTGCCGGCCCAGCCGTAGCGCAGATCGGCGGAGTCGGTGGGGATTTCCTGCGGTTTGGACCAGTCGTCATCGGCGCGGCGGGCGGTGAAAAGCTTTCCATCGGCGATCCAAAACGCGCGCGGTGAGCCGGCGCGGGATGTGATCCAGTGAGCCGATGCGCCGGCGGGAATGTCGGGGCCGTCGTGGCGCGTCCACTGGCCGGATTGAAGCTTGAGGAGGGTGAGCCGCGTTCTTGGAATCGGGCGAACGACGAGGTCGTCGTTGCCGTCGTCGGTGGCGGCGGGCTTTTCGAGTTGTTCGGTCGCGACCATGGCCCAGATGATGGGCATGGTGGCATCGCCGCCCCATGCGAGCGGGCGGCCGCGGCATTCGCCGCGCCAGAGCGCGCCGGGACTGTAGGGTCGGTCTCCGAAATAGTCGCAGGCGGTGAGGTTGCCATAAAGGACGCGAAGGGCTTGCGTGTCAGCGACGATTTGCAACGGGTCGCCGGAGACGGGTGGAAGGTAGAGGGATTGGGAAGGCGTGGTGTTCTCTTTGGCGGAGTACCAGAGTTGCACGATGGGCAGGCCCGATGAGCCGGCGTTTCGAGCGGCGACCCAGGTGGAGTTGTCGGTCCCGGCGACCCAGAGCTTCGCGGGCTTCCACGATTCTTCACCAATGACGGGCGCGGTGATTGATCCAAGGAAAATGAGGAGAGCGGTTCTTAGTTGGGAGGGCATTGGTTGCATTATTCGTGCACGGGGGGTTCGGGTCAATTTGCGGGCGCGGTGGGCGTCTGAGTGTCGCAGGCAGCGTCGACCTGGATGACGTCGCGAACGCCTGATGGAAGCTCGGCGGGCGTCGGGCGATTGAAGGCGCGCGGGCTGACGGTGGTGCGGCCTTCGATGGCGAGTGCGGAGAGATTGAAGTTGCCGTCGTCGGCGGGCCAACTGATGTTGATCTGATGCGGCACGAGCGGGCCGTCTTTCCATGCGGGGCGGTGGTCGTCGAGCATCGCGCTCATCACGCGCCGGCCGAATTCGTCGTAGAAGGCGACGAGGCGGACGAGGTGGGGCGGCTTGCGGTCGATGAAGTACTTGCGATTGAGCTGCCCTGCATTGGCAGGCATGCGTTTGGAATAGGCAAGGATGTCGAACTCGCGGCCTGATTTTCGCGTGGGGCCGACGAGATCGCTGCCGGGGCCTGGAAGTCCGCCGAAGCCGAGGATGGCGGCGAGTTGATCGGGGCGGACGGGGATTTTTTCGGCGCAGGGTTTGTCGGCATAAACGTGGCGTCCCCAGCGGAGCAGTCCGAGGTCGGGTTCGATCCAGACCCAATACTCGCTCTCGTTGGAGCCGATGCCCATGACGCGCTCACTGAGGGCATGGCGAAGGTCGATGCGCAGATCGCGCGGGGCGCGGAAAAGCAGCGTGCCTTCGAGGTTGTATTCGTGCGGTTTTTTGCGGTCGTCGCGGATTCGAGCGTTGACGTTGATGTGGCCGGCCCAGAGGGCGCGGTCGAGTTTTGCGGCGTTGTCGTTGATGGTGGAGACGATGGCGGCGGTGGTTCGCGGGGGAAGCGGGGAAGCGTTTTGATTGATGCCGGATTGGGGGGGGCAGCCGGTGAGGGTCGCGAGCAGTACGACAGTCATCAAGGTTGCAGATACCCTTGCAGGAGAACAGCGGCGGTTTGCGGTGCGGTTACTCATGAAGGATATCTCCCGCGGGAGTATATCCAGAGATTGTGATCGCGGCTAAGAATTTGGCTGCGAACGGTCGGGCTTGTCGTCGCGACGAATGACCAATCCCGGGACAAGATCAAAGTGTCCGTCGGCGGTAACAATGGGGATGTTGTGTTGAACACAGATCGCGGCGATCCAGAGGTCATTCGCAGGAATCGGCGTGCCTTGTTGTCGCAGATCTCGGCGAATTCTCGCGTAATACTCGGTCGTTTCGAGATCGACCGGCAACACGCGACAGTCCATGATGAGCTTATCAATTCGTTCGAGATTCTCTTCGACTCGATCCGAATTTAGCGCGCCGAATCGAAGTTCGCCAATCACGGGTATCGGGAGATAGCAAACCGAATTTTCGGATACTAGGGCACCCGACGGAATTCTTTTGTTCAGAACGGCGATTGCCTGATTGGTGTCAATTGCAAACTCATCGCCAGTCACGCGGGTCTACCTGTTCGAATTCCTCTTCGATAATCCGTTGCATTTCAGCGGCGTCCTCGTCGGGCATGATGCCGAACGAATTGACAAATGGGTGGCCCGCCCCCTGACATGGTTCCAGGTTGATCACGACGCGCGAGGACTCCGCCACACCTTCCAAGGGTGTCACGGGTCGCAACACGCCGTTTTCAAAAATTGCCTCAAGCCTGCGTGTCATTTCAATTCACCTCAATGTACCACTGCCAATTATAGCGTATTGCCAGTCGTCCGGTGCGCAGCGAGGGCAAACAACACCCTGTATTCTGACATCCTATTATCAGACACCCGCCGCGGCGGCTTGTTTGGGGCGTGAGGCGGAGGGGACGCCGGCGCTGCCGCTGAATTCGGTTTTCCAGAGGCGTTCGATTTCTTCGGCGCCCTTGAGGCCGTAGGTGCGCGGGCGCGGCGGGATGAGGGTGGTGTCCACTTCTTCGTAAGACATCTTGGGGCCGCTTGGCGTGTGTTCGGCGATGGTGGTCTTAAGCCATGTGTCGTTGCGAACTTTGAATTGTTCGCACCACTTGCGGGCCTGGCCGGTGAGGTCGCCGGCGGCGGGGTCGAGGCCTTCGATGTCGAAGTCGGGTTTGTAATGTGCGCCGCGGCATTCGTCGCGTTGCAGTGCGCCTTGAGCGATGACTTTGGCGAGGATGAGCATGTCGCCGAGGGCGCGGGTGAAGGAGAGGTTCTGATTCGTCCAGTGGCCCTTGTCGGAGAGCGGGGCCTTCTTGAATCGCTCGCTGAGTTCGTCGATCTTGGTCAGCGTCTGCTTGATCTTGTCGTTGTAGCGCACGACGGTGACGTTTTCCGTCATGGTGCGGCCGAGTTCGGCGTGGATGTGATAGGGATTTTCCTCACCGGTGCGGGCGATGAGGGCGTCGTAGCGATCTTTGTGCTTTCGCTGCACGCCGTCGAACAGACTCGCGGGCATGTCGGCCGCACTCGACTTCTTGGTTGATTCCAAATAGTTCGCAATACCGGGCGCGGCCACGAGGCCGGCAAAGATGCACGAGAGCAGTGAATTCGCGCCGAGACGATTGGCGCCGTGGTACTGGTAGTCGGCCTCTCCGATGGCGTAGACGCCCTTGACGTTGGTCATCTGATTTTTCGGCGAGCCTTGGACAAGACCGCCGGTCTGCGGGTTCTTGTCGTAGTCGACCCAGAGGCCGCCCATCGAGTAATGCACGGCGGGGAAGATCTTCATGGGCACCTTGCGCGGGTCGGCGCCCTGGAACTTTTCGTAGATCTCGAGGATGCCGTCGAGCTTGTGATGGGTGGAGCTGGGCAGATGGGTCACGTCGAGATAAACGCAGAGGTTTTCTTTTTCGACGGAAAGGCCGCCGTTGACGCAGACGTCGAAGATTTCGCGGGTCGCAATGTCGCGCGGGACGAGGTTGCCATACTTGGGATAGCGCTCTTCGAGGAAGTAGTAGCGCTCGGTTTCGGGGATGGTGAGCGGGTCGCGCGGGTCTTGTGGGGTGCGCGGCACCCAGACGCGGCCGCCTTCGCCGCGGGCGCTCTCGCTCATGAGGCGCAGCTTGTCGGCGCCGGGGATGGCGGTGGGGTGGACCTGGATGAACTCGCCGTTGGCGTACTTCACGCCTTCCTGATAGACGCGGCTGTTTGCGCCGCCGGTGCAGATCATGGACATGGTGCTCTTGCCGAAGATGAGTCCGCACCCGCCAGTGGCGAGAACGACGGCATCGGCGCGGAGCGTGCGGAACTCCATCGAGAACATGTCCTGAATGACGCAGCCGCGGCAGATGCCGTTGTCATCGAGGACGAGGCCGAGGAACTCCCAGTATTCGTGGAGTTTGATCTTGCCTTCGGATTCCCAGCGGCGGCATTGTTCGTCGAGGGCGTAGAGGAGTTGCTGGCCGGTGGTCGCGCCGGCGAAGGCGGTGCGCTTGTAGAGGGTGCCGCCGAAGCGACGGCGATCGAGCTTGCCTTCGGGTGTGCGGTTGAAGGTGACGCCGAGGCGGTCGAGCAGGTCGATGACATCCGGTCCCCAGTCGCACATTTCCTTGACGGGGGGCTGGTGGTTGAGGAAGTCGCCGCCGTAGACGGAGTCGTCGAAGTGCTTGTGTTCGTCGTCGCCCTGGGCGCGGGTGGTGTCGTTGACGCTGTTGATGCCGCCCTGAGCGCAGACGCTGTGGGAGCGTTTGACGGGGACCATGCTGACGAGGTCCACGTCGATGCCGATTTCCGCCAGTTTCATGGCGCCGGCGAGTCCCGCCAGTCCGCCGCCGATCATCGCTACGCGTTGTTTTGCCATTCGAGGGTCTTTCCTTGAGGGGGGAGGTGTTCCCCGGAGAGACGGATTCTAGGGGGGCGCGGCGGGTGGGGACAAGGCGAGCGGGGCTTAGTCCAGTTGCTTGCGGAAGCGTGTGAGACTGAGCGCGAGAATCGCGATGCAGCAGGTTGCCAGGCCGATGACGGCGGGGAGCACGTCGATTGCGTCCGCAGCGCGAAGGATGACGGCGCGGAGGATTTCGATGAAGTACGTGACCGGCAGGAGGAACCCGACGAGGTAGAGGATGGTCGGCATTTCCTCGCGCGGGAACATGAAGCCGGAGAGGAGCACGGAGGGGAGCATGACGAGGAATGAAAACTGCATCGCCTGCAACTGGCTTTTGGCGATGGTGGAGATGAGCAGCCCGAGGCCGAGCGCTGTCACAATGAAGAGCGTGGACCAGGTGAGCAGCGCGGCGAGGCTGCCGTGAATCGGCACGTCGAACACGACCATCATCACGGTAAGCACGATGAGCAATTCGCCGAAGGCCATGAGGGCATAGGGGATGAGTTTGCCGAACATGAGTCCGGCGCGGCCGACGGGCGTGACGAAGAGTTGTTCGAGCGTGCCGAGTTCGCGTTCCTTGACGATGGAGAAGCTGGTGAGGAAGACGAGTACGAGTTGCAGGATGATGGCGATGAGGCCGGGCACGAAAAAGTGCGAACTTTCGAGGTCGGGGTTGAAGAGCAGGCGGACGCGAGCATCCATCGGCGGTGCGAAGTCGCCGTGTTGATCGCGTGCAGGACCGACCTGCGCTGCTTCGCCGACCATGCGCGCGCGTCCCATGGATAATCGCGTAACGACGAGACTGGTGGTGTTAAGGGCGGTGGTGGCGACTTGTGAATCGCTGCCGTCGATGAGCATCTGCACCTGGGCCTGTTCGCGGCGAAGCAGCCGTTCGGAATAGTCGGCGGGAATGAGCAGGCCGGCCTTGGCGCGTCCGCTGGATAGGGCGCGTCGAAAGGCGTCGGCGTTGTGGACACGGTCTTGCACGCGGAAGGTTCGGGACGCGGTCAATGCTTCGACGATGCGGCGGCTCTCTTGCTTGCCGTCGAGATCGAAGACGACAAGCGGGATGTTCTCGATGGTGGTCTTGATGGCGAAGCCGAAGATGGTGAGTTGCAGAGCGGGGACGACGAAGGCGAAGAGGATGGTGGAACGATCACGGCGGATGTGCGAGAACTCTTTGAGCAGGATGGCGAGGAAGCCGTTCATGCCGCGTCCCTCGCATGTCGTCGACTGAGGATGACGAAGGCGTCTTCGAGCGTTGGGGCAATGGGGCGGGCCGAGGCGGATGGATCGCCAGCGGCAATTTGCGCGAGTAGTGCGTCGGTTGAAACCGTGTCATCCAGCAGGATGTGCAGCGTGTCGCCGAACATGGTGGCGTCGCGCACGGAGGGGATTGTTCTTGCACGTGCGAGGGCGGCGGTGGGGTTGGTGCAGGAGACTTCGTACCGTCGCGTGCCGGTGGGCGTAACGTCGGGTGCGGCCTTGAGGTCGGCCGGTTTGCCGAGGGCGATCAGGCGCGCCATGTAGATGTAACCGACGTGCGTGCAACGCTCGGCTTCGTCCATGTAGTGCGTCGTGACGAACATGGTGACGCCGCGATGGGAGAGTTCGAAGAGCAGGTCCCACAGATCGCGGCGGGCGACCGGGTCGATGCCGGCCGTCGGTTCGTCGAGGAAGATCACCTCTGGCTCGTGAATAAAGGCGCAGGCGAGGGCGAGGCGCTGTTTCCATCCGCCGGAGAGTTGGCCGGCGAGTCGCTCGGTGTAGGGTTGTATTCCGGTGAGCTGTATGACGGCGGCTTCGCGCTCGGATTGTCGCGCGGGCGAGAGGCCGTAGATGCGGCCGTAGAAGCGGAGGTTTTCAAGGACGGAGAGGTCGGCATAGAGGCTGAACTTTTGCGACATGTAACCGATGCGGCGCTTGATCGCTTCGGGGTCTTTGCGAATGTCGACGCCGAGGACGGAGCCGGAGCCGTCGCTGGGGCGAAGGACGCCGCAAAGCATTCGTATCAGCGTGGATTTGCCGGAGCCGTTTGGACCGAGGAGGCCGAAGATGCTGCCGCGTTCGACGGAAAGGGAGACATCGCGGACGGCGACGAAGGAACCGAAGCGACGGGTGATGCGGTCGGTTTGGATGACGGATTGCGTCATGGCTTATCGCCCAGCAGGACATCGGCGGCCATGCCGACGCGGAGGATGTCGCGGCCGTCTTCGAGCGTTGCCTTGATGCGGAATACTTGTTTGCTGCGTTCTTCGGGCGTCTGGATATTCTTCGGGGTGAACTCGGCTTCGCGGGAGATGAAGCTGACGCGGGAGTTGAAAGTGCGGCCGGGGAAGCTGTCGACGCGGATGGGTACGGATTGGTCGAGCCGCACTTCGCCGAGGCGCGATTCGGGGACGTAGGCCCGAACCCAGAGCTTGGTGAGTTCGAGAAGCGAGAGTGCCGGTGCGTTCGGGGCGACGATGTCGCCGGGGCGGAGGTCGATCGTCTCCACAATGCATTCGGCGGGCGAGGCGACGGTCAGTTCCGTCAATTGTTTTTCCATCGCGGCGACGCGGGCGGCGGCGGCGTCCTCTTCGGCGGCGGCCTTGGCGATGTCTTCTTTGCGATTGCCTTGCTCCTGCAACTTCACGACTTGATCGGCTTCGGCGAGGGCGGCCTTGGCCTGGGCGAGGTCTTCCTTGCGCGTGCCTTCGACCAGCAGGGCGAGTTGACCTTGTGCGGCGGCGACGTTGGCGCGGCCGGCCTTCAACGAGCGAATCGCTTCGTCGAATTCCTTGGGGGCGGCCTGCGATTCCTGCTTGAGGCGTTCGAGGCGGGCGTACTCCGATTCGGCGAGTTCGAGGGAGGCCTGTGCGACCTTTAGCTGCTCGCGGGCGATTTCGATTTCCTGCGGGCGCGGCCCGGAGGTGAGGCGTTCGAGCGTGGAGCGAATCTGGTCGCGCTTGGCACGGGCTTGTTCGATTTCCTCGATGCGATAACCGGCTTTGAGGCGTTCGTGGGTGGCTCTGGCGGCGGCGAGCGTCGCGCGGGCCTGAGCGGCTTGTTCCTGCAGGTCGAAGGGGTCGATGCGAAAGAGCGGCTGGCCGGGCGTGACGCGCTGGCCTTCGACGACGAGGACTTCGGCGACGCGGCCGCCGACGCGCGAGCCGACGCGGATTTCATCGGCCTCGATGAAGCCGGAGACGACGAAGGGTTCGACGCGGCTCTTCTTGTAATAGATGAAGGAGATCAGGACGGCGGCGGCGAGGATGGCAAGTGCGATGGTTCGGCGCATAGCAAACCCGCTGCAATGGTAGACGAGGGCCACCCATTCAACCAATCGCCGCACGAGTCGCAGCCATTGTCCGCTTGTCAGCGTGGCTTCCGACTGGTCCTCGCCGCGGGATGACAAGGCGGTGGGCAGCGGTGGTCGAACGATTCATGGAACCTGCCGTGCGGCATTTGGCTTTACCCTAGTGAACTGTTCTCTGGTCGTCCCCCGTGGCGAAATTAACAATGTTCAGGAGGGTTTTGTGAAAAAGACTCACAATCAGGGGATGAGGGCTGGAACGTTGGTTGCATTATTCATCAGTGCGCTTTGTTTTAAGGCGCAGGCCGACGAGCCGCCGGACGTGATAGATCTCAATCCGGTGCTTCGGCCGATCCTGAAGCGGTCGGGTGCTCCGGCGGTTGCCGCTGCGGTCTATCGGAAGGGGTCACTGGTGGCGATGGGGGTGTGCGGGGTTCGCTCGATCGAGACGAGGGAATCGGTGACGCCCGCTGATCGCTGGCCGATCGGGTCGTGCAGCAAGCCGATGGCGCGCCTTGTTTTCGCGCGGTTAATGGAGCGTGGCGTTATCAAGTCTGATTCGCAATTGTCGGAGCTGCTCAAAGGCATCGACATGCGCGATGTGTACAACACTGTCACCCTCGCGGACTTGATGTCGCATCGAGCCGGTATTCAGCCGTACACCGAGATCGGACCCAAGATCACACCGATCATCTTCGATCGCAAGGGTACGGCCATTGAGCAGCGCGAGCGTTTTACCAAACACGTTCTCAATGAGGCTCCCGCAGCGCCTCCCAAAAAGCGATTCGTGTATTCCAACGCCGGATTCTGCATACTGGCCGTGGTGGCAGAGCGGGCAACCGGAAAGCCGTGGGAAACGCTGGTGGCGGAAGAAGTCTTCGGCCCGCTTGGACTGGAGTCGGCGACCGAGGGCGGTGAGGGAGTGCAACTTGCCGGACACATGAAGGGGCCGAATGGCGGACTTCAAGCCGCGCGGCCGTTCCCGCGACTTGCGGTAATGATTCCTGCTGGTGGAGTAAGCCTCAGCATTGCGGACTTTGCTGCGTTTGCCTTTGTCGAGGCTGAGCTGGAGGCCGGTCATCCGGTTGCGGGATTGACCAAGAAGACGTTGAGCTCCCTGCCGGAGTTGCGTCCCGCGGACATGGGGCCGGCGAATCGTGGCGGCGCGATGTTCTTCGGTGGCGACGGGCAATACACGGCGGCGTTTGCGACGTGGCCCAAGGACGGAGTCGCCATTGCCGTGGCTTGTAATCAAGGTGACTCGGATGACCTGTGCACTGAAATGGCAGGCGCGGTAAGGGCGGCTGTGGTGCCGGACGTTGAGGCTGGTGATACGAGCGGGCCGAGAGGTCCGCGCGTGATCAAGCGACCTCGCACGCCGTCGGACAATTGACAGGGCCGAGCGATGGTGGAGGATTCAGTATCGTCATCGGTCCGCCGAACCGGTTTCGAGAGGGGCACTTCCTGTTGAGAAGAAATTGACGATCAGGCTGAAGTAATACGCTCGTGCCCAGGCGGCGAAGCCGACGTGGCCGCCGCTGGGGAGGACGAGGCCGGCGACGTTTGGATTTTTGATTCTGGCGAATAGTTCGGCCATTGCTTGTGGCGAGGCGAGCGGGTCGTCGGCGGCCTGAATGATGAGCACCGGCACCTTCATGTCGGCGAGTTTGTTGCCGTCGTCTTTTCCTTTGTAGGGCAGCAGGCGATGGAAGTCGAAAACGTCGTCCGACGCCTCGGGGTAATCGAGCGGTGAGCGGGCGAGTTCCTTTGCGATCAGCGAGCGCAGGCTGTGGTTGGGGTTGGCGTGTTTCTTGAAGACCATTCGATTGTGCACGGTGCCCTGCAGGCTCGCGTACACGGGATGCATCAAGATGGTGTGCGGTGTGTCCAGTGCGTCGACGACGTCGTCCCATTTCAGGACCGGTGAAAACGCCATGACGCCGGCGGTGAAGCGTGGCGAATTCGGCAGGCCCGGCATCTTTGCGGCGATTCGTTCGGAGATGCAGGGATGGCGGCCCTGCACGGAGTGATACCACGCGGCGATGATGGCTTCGTTCGCGCCCCAACAGAAGCCGATGAGGCCTGTGGTGGTGATGTGCGGTTTGGCGGTGAGCCAATCGGACACGCGCATCAGATCGGCGGCTTCCAGTGAGCCGAATGCGTAAGACTCGTCGGGGTAGCGCATGACGGTTTGTCCGTGGGAGCGTGTTTCCAGGGCGAGGGCGTGAATTCCATTTGCGCGCAGGGCGCTGCACAGGTCGCGCGTGCGGAAGGTGTCGTTCCAGCCGAGGAGGCCGGGCAGCACCACGACGCACGGTGCATCGAGCACTGCGCCGTCTTTTGTTGCGAGGCCGAGGCTGCCGTGCAGGGAAAGGCCGTCGCGGACGGGAATCCAGACGTCTTCGTAGTTGTCCCATTTGAAGCGCGCCGGCTGGCCGGTGTAGTCGGGGCCGGTGAGCTGGGCGGAATAGGAGAGTCCAAAGAAATTGGTAAAGAGACTGTCGGGCTTGGTGGGGTTTACGTTGAAGTGCTTGCAGACGTCGACGGGCTTGCCGTCTTTGTCGGTGAGATCTTCGGTGGTGAGCGACGTGGGGGATTGTGTGGGGAGCAGATGTTTGATCTGGTCGTGGGTATGCCGCAGCCGTTCGCGGGTGGTGCCGGTGACGGGCTTTTCGGTGCGAACGATGTCGCCGCGACGCATGGGGTGAGCATGTTCGGAGAAACAGCCCGCGCAGAGCGCGAGGAGGGCGATTGGCAGTGTGCGATTCATCGGTGGAATGGTAGCAAGCGGTGGCTATCGTGCGAATGTGGTCGGAAGCGTGGGCAGGAGGCGTCGCAGGGCGGCCTCGAACTCGTGAATGGTCGGACAGTCAATGACCGGCTGGGTCTGGCGATGGTCGAGGGTCTTGCCGGCGACTTGTTTGGCCCAGCCGCCGCTGGAGGAAAGGGCGATGATGGGGCGTTCGTACATCCAGGCGAAGGCGATCTCGCTGAGTGTGCCGGCCGCGCCGCCGATGACGACGATGATGTCGCCGGCGATGGCGGTGATGACGTTGCGGGCCCAGCCGAGGCCGGTGGGGATGACATAGTGACAGTATTCGTTGGCTTCGTTCATGCTGGTGCCGGGGACGACGGCGAGGACGATGCCGCCGGCGTCGGCGCAGCCTTTGGAGGCGGCCTGCATGATGCCGTCGCGCCCGCCGGTGACGAGGGCGAAGCCGAGCTTGGCGACGACGGCGCCGGCCTGTGCAGCGAGTGTCAGCATGGCGGCATCGGCTTCGCTGGAGCCGATGATGGAGACTTGGGGGCGGCGGATCGTAGTCTTTGCCATACTGCTCGAACTCCGATATTTTTGTCGTGCGGATTGTACGGATTTTCGGGCAAACGAAATACGTGTTGTTGAGTTCCAAGACTATGGCAAGACAAAGAAAGCCAACTTCGATAATTCCCGTGGAACGGATTGATCATTCGATATTGCTTATTCGCGGTCACAAAGTCATGCTCGACAGGGATTTGGCTTCGCTTTACCAGGTCGAAGTACGCGCTCTGATACAGGCTGTGAAACGCAACCGCACTCGTTTCCCTGAGGACTTTATGTTCCAACTGACGAGAGCGGAAGCTGCCTCATTAAGATCACATTCTGTGATCATAAAACGAGGTCGTGGCAGTCACAGCAAATATCTGCCTCATGTGTTTACCGAGCAAGGGGTAGCCATGCTCTCCAGTGTTCTTCGAAGCCAACGAGCCGTGCGCGTAAACATCGAGATCATGCGAGCATTTGTTCGTCTCCGCCAATTGCTCTCAAGCAACGCCGAACTGGCGCGAAAACTCAAGACACTCGAACGAAAATACGACGCCAAGTTCCGAGTGGTGTTCGAAGCGATTCGGGAATTAATGGTGCCCCAGGATGAACCAGATCGTCCTCCAATTGGCTTTCATTCGGAAGCATGACTGAACATACAACGATTGGTCGCTTCGTTTAGGCCCTCATCAGCATTTCAGCGACAGTATCTTTTTCTCTATAAGCTCCCCCGTCAGCTTTGGATCCGCTTTGCCCTGCGAGATTTTCATGACTTGTCCGCGGAGGAAGCCGGGGGCGGCTTTTGATTTTTTGGGGTTGTCGCTGAGGGCGTCGGCGACGGCCTGCGGGTTTTCGGTGAAGGCCTGATCGATCCATGCCTGCATGGCCGATTCGTCGCGCTCCTGGATGAGGCCGGCGGATTGGGCGATTTCGAGGGCGCTGCCGCCCTTCTCGCAGAGTTTTTCGGCGACCTGCATCGCGGCGGAGGCGCTGATGGTGCCGTCGGCGACGATCTTTGCGAGTTCGACGACCGAGACTTGCGGCACGCCGAGGCCCGCGATGGTGGATTGGCGCGCGGAGGCGAGGTGGTTCCAGATGCCGACGAATTGTTTGGTGAGCAACTTGGCGTCCGCGACCTGGGCGATCGCGTCGTCGTACAACTCGCTGGTCGCGCGGTCGGCGAGGATGACTTCGCAGTCTTTCGCGGTCATGCCGTAGGTGTCGATGAACCGGCGTTGGCGGGCGAGGGGCAGTTCGCCGACTTCGGCACCGAGGCGGGCGAGTGTGGCGTCGTCGACGGTCACGGGCACGAGGTCGGGGTCGGGGAAGTAGCGATAGTCGTGCGACTCCTCCTTGCCGCGCTGGAATTCGGTGGCTTCCTTGGCGTCGTTCCAGCCGAAGTTCATCTTGCCCTTCTTGGCGAGCGTGTAGTCGTGGTCGGCCTTCCATGCTTCGACCTGGCGGTTGATCTCGTAGGCGATGGCGAGCCGGACGGAGCGGAAGCTGTTAAGGTTTTTTACCTCGCTGATGGGTGTGCGGTATTCGACGCCGCCGTCGGTGATGGCGACGTTCACATTTGGCTCGAAACGCATCTGGCCTTTCTGCATGTTGGCCTCGGAGATGCCGAGCCACTGCACGAGGCGCTGCAACTCGACGCAGAAGGAATAGGCCTCGTCGGCGTCCTGGATGTCCGGCTTGGTCACGATCTCCAGGAGCGGCGTGCCGGCGCGGTTGAGGTCGACGCGGGTGTGGTCCAGTCCTTCGTGCAGGTTTTTTCCGGCGTCTTCTTCCAGGTGTGCGCGAATGATGCCGACGGGGCGCGTGCTGCCGTCGGGTTTTGGAATCTCGAAGGAGCCTTCGGAGCAGATCGGCAGGTCGTACTGGCTGATCTGGTAGTTCTTGGGCATGTCGGGGTAGTAGTAGCTCTTGCGATCCCACTTGCTGAAGCGGGCGATGCGGCCGCCGAGGGCGATGCCGGCCTTGATGGAATACTCCAGCGCGGTGCGATTCATCACCGGGAGGGTGCCGGGCATGCCGAGGCAGACGGGGCAGGTGCGGCTGTTGGGCTCGGCGGCAAATTCGAGCGGGCAGGCGCAGAACATTTTCGTGCGCGTGGCAAGCTGGACGTGAATCTCAAGGCCGATGATCGGTTTGATTTGCATCGAGGCGCGAGTCAATGGGCGGTTTCGGTTTCCGTTGCGAGGCCGCATTCGGGGCATCGATGGCTGGTGATGCCGGCCAGATTGTATCCGCAACCTTCGCAGTACGCCGGTGCCCGCATGACGACATCCACGCGGCGCAGGAACGGGATCAACGAATAGAGGGCGATGAGTACGGGATGCGGGGCTTCGAGGCGCAGTCGCAGGATCGAGCCGCACGTTTCGCACGGCCACGAGCGAATCACGCGCAGCCATGTGCGCGTGTGGCAGCGGCAGACGGGGCAGGTCGCCATGCGGGGGATTCTAGAATGAATGTCGAGCGCGTGTTGTTACGCCGATTCCTTGCGGCGCTCGCTCAGCGGGCCGGGGGAGGCGACGGATTCGCCGCGGACGATGGAGTCGGTGATCAGGTAGCGACCTTCCCGGCCGGGATCGGGCAGGTGGAACATGATGTCGAGCATCGTGTCCTCGATCACGCCGCGTAGGGCGCGGGCGCCGGTGTCGCGGGCGAGGGCCTTGCGGGCAATCTCGTGCAGGGCGCCGTCGGTGAACTCCAGCTCGCTGCCGGCCATTTCGAACATGCGGGCATATTGGCGGCAGAGGGCGTTGCGCGGCTCGGTCAGCACGCGAACAAGGGCGGCCTCATCAAGCGGGCCGAGCGTGGAGACGACCGGCAGGCGGCCGACGAACTCGGGGATCATGCCGTATTCGATGAGGTCTTCAGGGGCGACCTTGTGCAGCAGCTCGGTTCGTGCTTCGGTGGATTCCATCTCGCCCGCGCCTTCGCTGGCGAAACCGATGTTCTTGCCACCGACGCGGCGCTTGATGATTTCTTCGATGCCGCTGAAGGTGCCGCCGCAGATGAACAGGATGTTGGATGTGTCCATCTGGATGTACTGCTGCTCGGGGTGCTTGCGGCCGCCCTGCGGGGGGATGTTGGCGATGGTGCCTTCGAGCATCTTGAGCAGGGCCTGCTGCACGCCTTCGCCGGAGACGTCGCGGGTGATGCTGACGTTGCCTGCGGAGCGGGCGATCTTGTCGATTTCGTCAATGTAGATGATGCCGCGCTGGGCCGTTTCAAGATCGAAGTCGGCGCACTGCAAGAGTCGCAGAAGGACGTTCTCGACGTCTTCGCCAACATAGCCGGCTTCGGTCAGGGTCGTGGCGTCGCCGATGGCGAGGGGGACGTCGAGCAACTTGGCCAGCGACTTAGCCAAGAGCGTCTTGCCGGAGCCGGTCGGCCCGATGAGCAGGATGTTGCTCTTTTCGATTTCAATGTCGTCGGCATCGGCCATGTCGACGTGGGACAGTCGCTTGTAGTGATTATGCACAGCGACGGAGAGGCTTCGCTTGGCGTAGTCCTGACCGACGACGTAGCGTTCGAGGTATTCGTTGATCTCGCGCGGTGTCGGGATCTTGGTGAAGATGGGCTTCACACCGCCGGAGCGGCGCTTCTCCTGCCGGATGATGTTGTGGCAGAGATCGACGCAGCTTGCGCAGATGAAGGTGTCGTTCGGCCCTTCGACCATGGGGCCGACTTCACGATGGGTCTTTCCGCAGAAGCTGCACGTGCTGGAGCGGCGCTTCTTGTTGAGGCTGCCTGCGCTGCCGGGATTATCCGGCCCGCGAGGAGGTTCGTTCCCACCGGGGCCGCCGTTTTTTGATCCGTTTTTCAAGGCGTGGTTCCTGCTGGCTGTCGGCGATTCCAATCGTGGAGGATTGGACCACCGCGGACATTCTAGGCGATGGCTGCCAAGTTATCGACTCGGCTTACATAGGGTCTTGACCTGTTTCGTGTTGACGGGCTTTTCCGGCGGGCGCCGATGCAACCGGGCGATCTTTGCGCGGCGCAGGACTTTCGGGGATGCCGAGCAAAGCGGCCTTGAGCCGGGCGAATTCGGCCTCGGTTATCTGGCCGGCGGCGAGCATATCGCGCAATTGCTGCAACGAAAGAACCGCTTCCGGCGACTGTTGCCGGTCGGTGAACAATCGGCGTCGAATGTAGAAGACCAGAACCCCGAGAAAGGCGATGCCGCCGATCAGCACGAGGCTCCAGACAACGGCGTCGGCCGAGGATTTGAGACCCGACGCGATCAATGGAGTTCAGTCCTCATTCATCGGCGGCGGTTGCGGCGTCGGCGTGATGCACTGACCAGCATCACCGCCGTCAGCAGGCCCGTTGACTCGAAGCCGAGCAGACCGCACGCGGGGAAATAGGTCGTGAACGATGGGGCATCGACCGGTGTGTTGGCGTAGGCCTTGCCGGTGGTGTCGACTTTTTTCGAAACCATGTCGGCGAGCTGCACGCCGCGGTCGTCGCCCTTCACGCGCGTAAGCACCGAGCCGAGGCCTTCTTGTGGAGTGCCGAAGACGGCGGCCGCACCGACGCCGCCGGGCGTGGTGAAGACCTGGCTGCGGACGGTGAGTTCCAACTCGAAGGGCTGGCCGACGATGATTTCGTAGTCAAAAGGAAGATTCACGCCGGCAAAGGGCAGGGCGCGAACCACGGGGAGTTCGGGAAGCTGATCGGTGAAATCCACGATCGGCAGAAAGATAGAGGCGAGCGCGCCGCCGGCGTTTTGCACCTGGGCGTCGCCGTTGGCGGTGCCGACCAGCGTCACTTCGCCTGCGATGGGCGTGGTGGCGTCGCGGCCTTCCTGTCGAAGCGTGACGCTGAAGGCGAAATTGGTTCGGACGCCGGAAAGATCGGTACCGGTCTTGGCGGACGTAATGAGGAGGACGCCGGAGAGAAGGATGCGGTTGCGAACTTTCTGGACCGAGCCGTTGATTGCTTCGGGACTGATATCGCCGGGGGTGAGTCGCAACGTGCGGACTTCGTTCACGTTGCCTTCAACAAACCAACCGGTGAATTCGTCGTCGGAGAATGCGCCGAGGTCGAGGCCGGCATCGTTGGGCGGGCCGGCCGTCGGGTCGGCTGGTTGATCGAAGATGGCGAGTGCCTGGCCGGAGGCGGTGATGGTGCCGTCGGTGAGCAGGCGATCGAGCTTGGCGCGGGCGATGGCCGGCGGGAGGGCTTTGGTGCCGGGGACGAGTTCCTGATTGAGATCGGTCTGAATCGGGAAGACGCCGGCGAACTGGACGACGCTGGACTTGGCGCTGCCTTTGACGCTCAGCACTTCGGCGTATGCGGGAATGGCAGCGGCAAGAAACAATGATGCGGCGCAGACAGAGACGATCCATCGTCGAGGCGTGGCGTTCATGAGGGACCCTTTTCCATCTGGCGCGAGGAGGTGCCGCGGGGACCGATCCTTGACGATCGCCATCCTCCAAAGCACGCCTATAAGTGTACCATTCTTTCGTGGAAAGTCCATTCTTGAGCTGTAACCATCGTGCAAATCGACACTAAGGCGGCAGGGATTGCCGAATCCGGGTTGGGGACGCCCCAAGTTTGTCACGGGTGCGGCCGTCGATCGATCCCCAATTGGATCGGCTTTGGGCCTTCGGGTGTTGTATTGCGCAATGATTGGGTGGTCGGGCGGTCAAATTCGGAGAGGTCCGAACGGGTGGGGATGGTGACCTCCAGCCAGGTGCAGGGGGTCAGCGTTTTCAAGCGGCCTTTTTTCAGGGCGGCCGGTAGCAGGACGACGTCGCCTTTCTGGAAAGTCTCGCGCTGGCCGGTGCCGTATGCGATTTCGCCTTTGCCATCGAGGACGATCCAGCAGACGAGTTCGGCATAGGGGATGTCCTGCTCGAACTGTTCGACGAAGCGGACCTTTTCGATCACGAAGCTTGGGCAGGTGATAAGGCGCGAGACGGTGGTGAAGATGCTGGTGGTGTGCGACTTGCGCTCGGTGATGGCGATGTCGGTCGAGGATTCGATGCAGGCGATGGATTGTTCAATATGTAGACCGGCGTCGGCGGCTGGTCGCTCTCGTCCCCAGTCGTAGAGGCGGAAGGTGGTGTCGGAGGGCGTTTGCACCTCGGCTACGACGATGCCGGCGCCGAGGGCGTGGATCGTTCCGCCGGGCACGAAGACGTGATCGCCGGCCTTAACGTGGATTTGTTGGAGCAAGTTGGGGAGCTGCGCGGGTTCGCGCGACAAGCAGTCTCGAATGGCGGCGAGGTCGACGCCGGGGCGGAGTCCACGGTAAATGATCGCGTTTGGTTCGGCGTGAATGACGAACCATGCCTCGTTTTTCGTGGCGTGAGGAAGACCCATTCTTTCCGCGGCTGCCGCGCTGGGATGAATCTGTATACTCAGTGGCTGTGCGGCATCGAGGAATTTCAGAAGCAGTGGGAAGCGGCCGTCAACGGTTGATGCGCGGCCGAGCATGTCCGAACCCCATTGACCGACTAGTTGGTGCAGAGTTTTGCCGACGGCCGGTCCTCGGGCGACGATGGACGCGACGGTGGGCAGGTCGACGCATTCCCATGATTCGCCGATGGCGTCGGTGCCGGGCAGTGTTTTGCCCAGGAGATCAGCGAGGCGGCGACCGCCCCAGACCTTTGGGCGATAGAGGGGTTGGAAGATGAGCGGACAGGGGTTCATCGAGGGTGAAGGATAACGCGAATTGAGGTACAGAGGTCCTGAGGGAAGAGGGAACGGGGAACAGCGGGGGGTGGCGCCAAGGTGCGTGGACGCGGACGAATCGTGCAGGGATGCCGCGATTGCTAATTGTCGGAGGGCAATTGACAATTCGATTTGAGCGATTTGACAAGTCTGCGCGAGCGTGAATGAACGACGTACCGACATCAAAAGGCCAGCGCGGCACGGAGTCGTCCATCGTGGCGCTGAGTGTGCTTGCGGTGGCCATCGGCGTGCTCGGTGTTCATGCGTGGCGCCATCTGCCGTTCATCTCCGACGATGCGTTGATCTCGCTTCGCTATTCGCAGCGACTTCTCGACGGCGACGGCCTCACGTGGGCTTCCGGGGTTCGCGTCGAGGGTTATACGAATCTGCTGTGGGTGCTCGCGTGTGCGGTGCTTGGGGCGATCGGCATTGATCTAGTTGACGCCGCGCGGGTGTTGGGCTTCGTTGGGATGAGCGCGACGCTTTCGGCGATTGTGTTTGCATTTCGACCGCGCAATGTGCGAACCGCATTGCCCGCCATTGCCGGCGCAGTCGGCCTTGCGCTTGCCGCGCCCATAGCGGTGTGGGCGGTTGGTGGACTTGAGCAGCCGTTTGTGGCGGCGCTGCTTGCATGGACGCTGGTTTGCTGTCTTCGACTTGTGGATGCGCTGTCGCCGACGTGGCGTGATGCGCTTACGGCGAGCTTCCTGCTGGGGCTGATTTGCCTGACGCGCTCGGACGGCGGCGTGCTGTGTATCGGCGTCGCGCTGGGATTGATCGCAGCGCGTGGGTTTGAGGCGCGCGGAATCAAGCTGACTTTTGCGCTGGCGATTTTCCCGGTGCTGCTGGGCGGCGGGCAGATTGTCTTTCGGCTTGCGTATTACGGCGAATGGCTGCCGAACCCGGCGCATGTGAAGGTCGCGTTCACGATGGATCGGGTGCGTGACGGGTGGATCTATGTTCGACAAGCCGCGCCGTATCTCGCGGGGCTGCTCATTCCGACGGTGTTCGCCATGATCTTCGGTTGCGGCCTGCCGGAGTTGCGGCGTCGCACGCTGCTACTTGGGATTCCGCTTCTTTCATGGTTGATTTACGTGGTGCTCGTCGGCGGCGACATTTTTCCCGCGCATCGGCACTGGATTCCGGCCCTCGTTTGTGCGGCGTTCATCGTTTCGAACCTTGTTCAGTGGCTGCTTCAACAATCGGGCCGTGCCGCCCACGTCGCGTGGTACGTTGTCGGCGCAATACTTCTGGTTACGCACCTCGGCGTTGCCCGCGATCCGGAAGTGCAACGCGCCCGCGAGGAGCGATGGGAGTGGGACGGTAAGTACGTTGGCGAAATGCTTCGCACGGCGTTCGGCGAGTCGAAGCCGCTGATTGCGTGCGACCCGGCGGGGTGTATTCCCTATTTCAGCAGGCTCGATGCGATCGACATGATGGGATTGAACGACTATCACATTGCACGGGCCCGTACGGCCGACTTCGGCAAGGGTGTGCTCGGCCACGAACTCGGCGATGGGAAGTATATTCTTGAACGCAAGCCGGATTTCATTCTCTGGACGCGTCCGACCGGGGCGAATATTCCGCTCTTCACCAGTGCGCAACAACTCAACGCCGATCCCGCGTTTCATCAAGCGTATCGGCTGGTGATGTTTCGCACGCCGCCGCCGCAGAGCCTGCTCACGGTTATCTGGGTGCGCATCGACAGCCCGAAGGTCGGCATTCAAGTGGAGAACGGGCGGATCGTGATTCCGGCGATGTTTGCGGCGAGCAATGAGTTCACGCCGGCCGTTCTCGATGACAAGGGCAGGCTTGGGGTCTATACCGCGCGCGGCCGATTGGCGTCGATGGATGACTTCGGCCCGCCGCCGGGAAAGTGGAAGGCGCGGGCGGAGGGCGACAAACCGATGCTGCTCGCGGTGCGTGTGCCGAATCAGGATGATCCGATTATCGACGGGCTCGGCGAGGTGACCTTCACCGCGACGGCTGGCACGTTTTACACGTTTCAATTTGCGCCGGCCGGCCCGGAGGCGACGCTGCTTCGACGAATCGTGTTGGAACCGGTAACGCCGTAGTGGTTAATGTCGTCGCGGTTGGGGACGGCGTGGGAGGCCGGTCAGCGATCGAAGCGGATCCGCGAGTCGAAGGGGTTTGCCGACTGTTTCCGTGATGTAATAGTCGAGGAGTTCGAAGGCTTCCTTGACTTCGCGGGGCGGCGCATCGTCGCGACGGACGACATCGGTTTGCGATGTCAGCCATCGCAGCACGTCGCCGCGCGTGCGACGCTTTTCAATTACGGCGGGTTCGCAGTCTCGGCAAATCGCGCCTCCCTGACGGGCGCTCAGGTAGATCACGGTGTCATCGGCAATCGATCGGGTGCAGTTCATGCAGCGGCCCAGCTCGGGGCGCAGTCCGATCTCGGTGAGAAGTGTCCAAAGATAGGCATCGAGGATTGCGAGGGGGTCTCCTGCGTCGAGCAAGGCGAGGAGGGACTTGAGCGCGTCGAAGAGCGCGGGGTGCGGGTCGTGGACCTCGGTGAGGTGCGACGTGGCTTCGGCGGCGTACTGCGCGGCATAGCAGCGAGGCAGATCGCGTCGCAGGTGGGGGAAGTTTTCTTCCTGTCGCCATTCGGTGAGCGCGGCGAGGACGTCTTCCTTGCCGGGGCGCGACGAGAACATGACCACGCCGAGTTCCAACAGGTCGATGCCGGTGGCGGCGCGGGTCTTTGTGCCGCGCTTGATTCCCTTGGCGATCATGCGTTGCTGGCCGTGGTCGCGCGTGAAGAGGGCGAGGACTTGCGATGACTCGCTGTAGTCCAGTCGGCGCAGGACGATGGCTTCATCGCGGACGATGCTCATGGTAATTCTGCCGCCGCGTGGACATTCGGCGCTGAGGCTCCCTCGACATGCGAGAGCATTGACCCGTGAATCAGGAGACACATCGGAAGCATGAGTGGTTACCGCTTCAGCCTCAGAAATGCGGCGAGCACGCGCTCCTGCTCGGCGTGCATTTTTTTTGCAGCGACGGCGCGGCGGTCATCGTACCCGCACAGATGCAGACAGCCATGCACGACATAGCGGAGCAGTTCGTGTCGCAGGGGCGCGTCGTAGGCGGCCGCTTGTTTCTTTGCAATCGCGGGGCAGATGATGATCTCGCCGTCGATCTCGCGGGGTGCCTTTCGGGAGCGACCGCCGAGATCAAAGGTGATCACATCGGTCGGCGAGTCGTCGTCGAACCACTCCGAATGCAGCCGGCACATTTGTTTCGTGCTCACAAACGCAACGGAGACGGCCGCGCAATGAACACGTTGCGAGGCCAATGCAAACTGCGCAACGCGACGAACCGTGGCCGCCAACCCGCGCGGCGCGCGATTCACGTCGATCTGAATCACCGCAGGTTGCCTCACGCGCCGACCTTCACGCCCGGCCGATTGTCGGGTGTCGGTCGCTCCGGCTCGTTGCTTGGCGCGGTCGGATAGGCGATTCGGCCGTGGTGGATGGAGCAGAGGCTGCGGATGAGGCTTTGCTCGACGCGGGCCAGTTCCTTGAGCGTGATGTCGCAGTCGTCGAATTGGCCGTCCATGAGACGCTTGCTGATGAGGTCGTGCACGACGGATTCGATTCGACTGGGCGTCGGTTCGGCGAGTGCGCGGACGGCGCCTTCGACGCCGTCGCAGATCATGAGGATGGCTGTTTCGACGGAGCGCGGTTTCGGGCCGGGGTAGCGGAACTCGGTCTCGCTTACTTCGCGCTCGTCGCGGCCGCTGGCCTTGGCTTCTCGCTCCGCCATGGAGTGAAAGTATTTTACGACGGTGGTGCCATGGTGCTCGGCGATGAACGGGTGCAAGGCAGGCGGCAGGCCGTGTTCGCGGGCGAGGGCGAGGCCGTCTTTTACGTGCGCGAGAATGACCAGAAGACTCATCGTCGGCGCGAGGCCGCGGTGGGCGCTGGTTTTGGTTGCCTGGTTTTCGACGAAGTAGTTCGGCTTGGCGGTCTTGCCGATGTCGTGATAGTAGGCGCCGACGCGCACAAGCAGGCCGTTCGCGCCCACTTCTTCGGCGGCGGTTTCGGCCATGGAGCCGAGCAAGTGGCTGTGCTGCCATGTTCCGGGGGCCGACTCGATCAGTTGGCGAAGCAGCGGTGTGCTGGTGTCGGCCCATTCGAGCAGCGTGAGGCTGGTGGTGATTCGGAAGGCGCGCTCGATGAGCGGCAGCAGCACCAGCACGATGCTGAGGCCGGTGAGGGCAGCCAGGGCGGCGATGGCGGAATCCTTCACCAACAGTCGAAACGGCTGCTCGGCCGTAAGCCCAACGAGGAAGGTGCTAAGCCCGGCCATGATTGCGGTGATGCCGCCGACTTCCACCATTTTCAGCCGCGTTCGAATTTCCTTGAGGCAGAGAATGGTGACCGATGCGACGGTGAAGAAGACGAGGATGGCGCCCAACGGCGCCTCGCGCGAGACGACGATAAGCAGCGCCAACGCGCCGGTTGCGCCGATGGCGAACATTTGCGAGTAACTGATCGTCATGATGGCGGCGGCCATGACAATGCAGGCGACGCTCCACGACGTGGACGTGCCGATACCGATCAATACGAATCGATCCAGCATGAGCAGCAGCAGCAGCAGCGTTGCAACGCCGACGGCGCGCGGCGTGCGCGTCATAGCCCGCGGCTGGGCGCGATAGCCATAGATGGCAAAGCCCGCGACGATCAGCATGACGACGCCGATCAGGCCCATGCGTTCCTTGAGGAGACCGCTGCGCAGTTCGGGGTTGGAGGATCGCTGGCGGAGGTATTCGTCGTGTTCGGCCTTGAGCAGGGCGATCGCTTCGCCGTCGAGGATGCCGGGCTTCACGAGTCGGTCGCCGGCGCGATAGGCGTCTTTGACCGGCGGGAGGCTCGCGGCATCCTTCAGTTTGGCTTTGGTGAGTTCTTCATCGTAGACATAGATGGGGCGCAGGACCTTGTCGGAAGGCTCCACGGCCTTGTGGACGATTGCGGTGATGGCGGGGCGGATCTCGGGAACGAAGAGATCGCGCGGAACACTTCGGGCGAGGGCGTCCACGTGTTCACTGTTTACCGCATAGGTCAGCTTTTCTTTTGGCCAAGCGACGAAGGAACCCGTGCCGCGATCGAGTTCGACGTCGCTGGCGGTGCTGCGGATTTCGCGGTCGATGTCGGCGCGCTCGACCATTTCTTCGTCGATGAGCCGGCGAATCGCTTCGTCGAGATCACGCTGGAATTGATCGAGGCCGGCGCCGAGGGTCATTCCCTTCAGGGCCGTGAAGGCGACGGCGTCGAGCGACCAGTGGTTCGCCGGCGAGGACTTGTACTTTTCGAAACTGTCGGCGGACTTGACCGCGGCGTGCAGATCGCGAATCTCGCCGCGCACGGCGTCGACGAGTGATTTGTTCAGGCGGAAATAGTTGGGGACATCCTGCTGCGCCTTGGTCAGCAGCTCGGCCGTGCGGTTCTCGTTGACGCGCTCGAAATTGACCCGGGCGAGGACGGGCTGGCGGATGGACTCGTTGAGGGAGTAGGGCATTCGCGCCCGACCGGAGAGGACGGTCCACGACGCTCCGGCCCAAAAAAGGAAACCAATAACGACTGGCCAGCAAAGGAACACGCGCACGCGTTCGAGCCAGGAATCCTGTCCATCGGACAGTTTCCGGCGAAGTTCGGCCTGACGTAGAAAGCGGGATTGACCTAGTGCCACGTATTTCGCGCCGTCGCGCTCTCGCGGCCGCGGGGAAGCCGTCCTCCACCCGGACGACGACTCCCAATCACTCGCGGTCGGCAGGATTATAAGCCGACTTGGTTCGCGGCAAGTAGACAGATCGCCCGGTGACGGAGGGTACCTGACCAAATTCGGTGTCCGGTAAAATCACGGGCGGCGGGGCACGAAACTCACCATAAGCTATTTATTTCCAATGCTTTACGATACTGGCCGTTGTACACTGACTTCGTCCGGAGAGGGGAGACAAGGGTTATTGAGGGGGAATCCAAGGCGGCATTCTGTAAGGATCGAGGAACGTCCGAGAATATTTCATTGATTGGCAAGCGGGCCTTTCGTTTGTCCGGCAGGACAGAGTGTGGGAACCGCCGGGAAGGCGATCGCATGACGGCTCGGTTACCGCGAACGCTCGTCGCAGGGTAGATTGCCAAACGCAGATGGCCACCGTCACCTTCACCACTGACTTCGGCGAGGCCGACCATTACATCGCCTGCATGAAGGGCGTGGTGCTGCAGCTTGCGCCGGCCGCGCGGCTGATCGACGTGACGCATCTGATCGGTGCGCATGATGTGGTGCATGGGGCATTCGTGCTTCGGCAGGTGTTCGACTATTTCCCGGATGGGGCGATTCATGTGGCCGTGGTGGACCCGGGCGTGGGCACCACGCGACGGCTGATTGCGGCGCGCTATGGTGGGCAGGTGATTCTCGCGCCGGACAACGGGCTGGTGACGCTCGTGCATCGGGATTTTGTTCTCGCGGAGTTGCGCGTTATTCAGAATGAGTCGCTGTTTCGATCGCGGATCAGTGCGACGTTTCATGGTCGGGATATTCTCGCACCGGTCGCCGGGCATCTGGCGCGAGGACTGACCCTGGACCATGTCGGGCCGATGATCGACCAGTTGGAGTTGCTGAACCTTGATCCCCCGCGGCTCTTGGCGGATGGATCGCTGCAGGGGCAGGTTCTGTACGTCGATCACTTCGGCAATTTGATCAGCAATATCAGCGAGGAAGAACTCATCCGACACGGCGGCGCCGACCCGCGGATGAACGTGCACGTCGGCCCGTTGCGCGTCGGCCCATTACGACGGACCTATGGCGATGTGGCGGTGGGCGAGATCGTGGCGATCATCGGCTCGACCGGGATGCTGGAGGTGGCGATCAATCAGGGCGACGCAGCGGAAAGCCTGCGGGCCGAGCCGGGGACGATTGTTGTGGTTCGATAGAGGGAGTCTCCCTCAATAACTTGTATCGAGCGCCTTATCGACTGATGCGCGGATTCGTTTCGCCTCTTCGCGCAGGGCGTCGGCTTTGGTCTTGATCTCGGCGCGTTTTTTCTCGTCTTTGATCTCCGGCAGGTTGATGAGGACATTGAGCCGGGCGCCTTCGAGACATGCGTGGGCCATGAAGGCGGCCACGCCGGCGTCGGAGAGGCAACTCTTTTTGCTCTTCTCCAGACCCACGACGGCCATCTTCATTACTTCGACGGCTCGTTCCATCGTTTCGAGCGGCGTGAGCGTCGCGATGAGCTGTGCCGCCTGCTTGGCGGAATCCTTGTTTGGATCGGTGTCGGGCAGTTTCCAACTCGCCACGACGGCATTGAAACTTTCCGCATCTTCGCGCACGAGTGAGTTGAGACGGCCCATAAGGGCTTCGGCGGGGGCAATGCTGTCATGCAGCGGACCATGATCGCCGGACTTCTTGTCGTTGAGTCGGCCGACCATGCTGCACAGCGCTGCGCCGAGCGCGCCCGCATACGCACTCGCGCTGCCGCCGCCGGGCGTCGGTTCGCGTGAGGCGAGGTTCTCGAGGAAGCCAGCCATCGTTTCCTGGCCGAGCAGCGCGGTCTCGATGATCTGACTGGGTTTCCATCGTTCGATCTGCAGGAAATACTCAGCCGCGTCACTGACGGCGAAGAGCGGGGCCATGCCGACGACCTCGCTGCTGGTGACGTTCACGCCGTACCTGGCGGCTTCGCGTTTGACGGTTTCAAAGACGCGGAACATGGGCGTCTTGGCCGGGCTGGTGAGGTTCATTGAGACCTGCACGCAGCCGCGATCCTTGATTTCGAAGCCCGCCGCCTTTACGAAGGCAAAGCCGCCCGATGAGGCGCGGATGCCCTTGGCGATAGTCTTGGCGATCTCGATGTCGTTCGTGTTCAGATAGATGTTGTAGGCAATGAGGAAGTCTCGGGCTCCGACGGCCGTCGAACCGGCGGTGCGATGGACCTGCTTGGGGCCGAAGTCGGGCGACTTTTCGGCGGACTTGCCGATGACGTCGCGCATTTCTTCGAAGCCCTTGCCGCGAATCTTGGCGAGATTCTGTCGCGAAGGGTCCGTCGCGGCGTATTCGTAGAGAAACGTGGGGATGGCGAGTCGATCGCTTATTTCCTGCGCGACGCGCTTGGCCAGCGCCACGCACTCCTCCATTGTCACGCCCTGGATCGGTACGAACGGCACGACGTCGGTCGCGCCCATGCGCGGGTGTTCGCCGCTGTGCGTGTTCAGGTCGATCAGCTCGGTTGCCTTCACACAGGCCGCGACGGCCGCCTTGGCGCAGGCCTCGGGCGAGCCGATGAAGGTGATCACGGCGCGGTTGTGATCGGCGTCCAGTTCTTTGCTGAGCAGCGTCGCGCCGGGGATGGCGGTGATCTCGGCGACGATCTTGTCGACAACATCGGGCCGGCGGCCTTCACTGAAATTGGGTACGCATTCGACGATTCGGGCCATTGGGATCTCGCGTTCTTTTCCGAGTGATGAGCGTGTGCGGTGTTAGCGACAAATCAGGATGCCGAGAGGCACTCCGGGTCGCGGCCATTGGCAACGGCACTCATGACCAGTGTGTTGTTTCCTCGTTGTAAATTGCACCTACCGCGTCCGAATGTTACCATGAAGCGCGCGAGAATTGAATTGACTCGCCGAGTCCACAGCTTCAATTGCGATCGACGGCTCGAAGCTCCCGGGGAACCTCTACGGGAGACTTGTGGTGTCCGACATTCCGAATCACGATGCTTCGCATTCGTCGGATGCGCAGCCGACGCGCACGCACGCCGGAAGCAGCGGCGTCAGCACGTTTCCGGATTCCACACTTCCGGCTCCTGGAACGTTTCCCGGATATGACGTTCTCTCGGAACTCAATCGCGGCGGACAGGGCGTCGTCTATCTTGCGCGCCAGCATGGAACGCTGCGCGATGTCGCCATCAAGGTTCCGCTTGGTGACGCGCTGGCCAGCACGATCGGCCTGGCGAGGTTTCAACGCGAAATCGAATCGGTGGCCCGTCTTCGGCATACAAATGTGGTTTCCGTTTTTCACCCGGGGAGAACAAGCGACGGTCGGCCGTTCTTCGTGATGGAGTATGTGGATGGCCTCCCGCTGATCACCCACATTCAGACCCGAGGGCTGACGACGCGTGAGATTGTGGCGCTTGCGGCCGAGGTGTGTGATGGTCTGGATGCTGCGCATTGTGCGGGGGTGATTCACCGTGATCTGAAACCCGGAAACATACTCGTCGATCGCGGGGGTCACCCGCGAATTCTCGATTTTGGACTGGCGCGCAGCCTCGACCCGAATCCGGCGGAGGCGATTTCGACGAGCCGCCAGATCATGGGAACACTGGCCTACATGGCGCCGGAACAGGCGCGCGGCGATCACCCCAATACGGCGGAATGCACGGACATCCATGCCATCGGGGTGATTTTATTTCAGGCGCTGACCGGCGCGCTTCCTTTTCCCACGGACAAGCCTGACTTTCTTCTGCTCCAGGCCATCATCCATGATCCGCCGCTGCGCCCCTCCGCGGTACGCAAGGAAATCCGCGGCGATCTTGAGACGATCATTCTGAAGTGCCTCGCCAAGGAGACCGAGCGGCGCTATGTCTCGGCTGTGGAACTTGCCGAGGACCTGCGCCGCTATCTTCGTGGCGAGGCCATTCATGCCAAGGCGGACAGCACGCTGTATATCGCGCGAAAGCAGGTGGAGCGCGCGGCGCGACGGCATACGATTACCGCCCATCTTGCTGTGACGGTGTTGGTGGTGCTCTTAATGCTCATTCTGATTGATCCGGTTTTGGATCGTCGGTTGGAAACAAATCGCTGGATCGAGAAGTGGATTACGGCGAACGCAGGGGCACCGCCGACGCCGGCCAAATTGAGAAACGTATCCATCGTAGCATTGACCGACGCCACTGATGTCGAATCACTCGCGTCGTCGGCGGGTTTGCTGGGAGTCTCGACGAAGGTCCCTCAAAGCCTGCGGCGATTGCATGGGCATACGATGAAGCGTCTTGCCGCAATGCGACCGCTCGTCGTTGTATGGGATATCAAATTCATTGGAGACAGCCCCTTTGATAATGATCTGGCAGAGGGATTTGGCGCGCTTCGTGAGGCCAACATCCCTGTTATCTGCGCCGTGGATGGATGGTGGTCTGGCGGACAGGTTCCGCGCCTTGGATCGCGTTTTGCACACTTGGTGAGGTGGGGGACCATCTTTGCGGGGTTTGATTCCTCGCCTCCGCAGGTACAACTTGTAATGCAGTCCGGCGGTCGCGACGCGCTCCCTTCCCTGGCCTTGTCGGCCGTCGCCGCGGCCAGACAACCCAACTGGGAACCGTCCTACTTGCTGGACGCCCTGACACGATCGGTCACCATCCTTTATTACAAGCGTGATCCGAAGATGCCGGAAATGAAATCGTGGCTGAATCAGAAAGATCGAATCCGACTGGCAGGGCTTCGTGTGGCGAATTCCGGCGAGCAGGACCTGCTATCGACGCCTGGCATTCACCCGGAGGATCGAATTGGGATTCACTGCTTTCAATTGCGCTCAGACTCGGTCGTTCAGCAATCCACCCTTGCGTATTCCCGGCTTTATGACATCGACACTACGGCTACGAACGACTTCCTGACCGGTAAGATTGTGATCATGGCGGATGCCCGGAAAGGCGCTGACGACCACCGGGTCGCACCGGATCGCATTATTTCCGGCAGCTTTGCACAGGCAGCCGTCATTGAAGAACTGATGAACGAAACTGCAATTCAGGCATCCTTGGTCCAGCCGTTGACATTCAATCGCTTTCTCGACTCGGGACTTTTCTCATTACTCGGCATGGTTTGCATGCTCTCCGCGCCTCGTTGGGGGTGGCTCATGGTATGCGGATTGACGGCGGCGGCGGCTTCTTCTTGCATCCTGGTGGCCGCTCGATTTCACATGATTTGGAATCCGCTGGTGCCGGTCCTGGGCATGATTATCAGCGCGATATTGACAGTGTTTGTTTCCCGAGTTACACGCCCCCGAGGCGCGGTTCGGTAGCGGTCCATTTGATTTGAAGGAGACTCACCAATGCGAAATCTAATGCTTGGCATGACCATCGTCGGGACAATGTTGTCGACTGGATGCAGTGAAAACAACGGAATGAATGGAACCAAAGGACCATCGCAGATCCGAACCTTTGGCTATCTGGGCAGAGAGGGTTCGAACGGAGCGCCAAACGGCAAGATGCGACTGGATAGAGTCCTTATCAATGGATCCAACGAATCCAAGCCGTATGGTCGAGGCACCAAGTTTTCTACGCTCGAGTACATGGTGCTTCAAGCGTTTGGCGACCCGTCCCACACCTATCGCATCTTGTTTGGGCCGATTCCGGGAGTGGTTGGTGATCCGGCAAAGGTGGAAATTGCGAACGGAAATGTTTCATCGACCGCCTCCATGCAGGTGGTTCAAATCGAGTGCGGATGGGTTTATCTGACGGGAACCGGCCCGCAGGTTCAGACGTGTTGGGTGTCAGCCGGTGCAAGCGGCAGCAAAATCGTCATGCAGATCACAGAGGATGAAGTGCCGCGAACGGTGCATCGTTTCTTCTTTATTGAAGGATCGAGCGGCTACGTTATTAACTGGCATGACCCCAGCTATCATAAAGAACTTACGGCGGCGGACACCAATAAATATGTCGATGCGTATAGCGATGGCAGTCTTAGCGATCCCATACTTATCACGCATGGAAGCCCGGCAGATCGATTTCTGATGGATATCCTGCCACACAGGAATGCCCTGGAAGCGCTTTAGTCGTAAGTCGTACGACATCGCACAACGTGGCGCACAGAATTCAATACGAAGACGTATGGTCAATTAGTCAAGACGGGTACACCGCCTTTTACGATTGTCCGCACCGGATTCACGCCGACGTGGTAGGGCCAAAGCTCGATCCGCGGGATGTCGAGGATGAGCAGGTCGGCGTCGTGGTCGACGGCGATTGCGCCGATGCGTTTTTCGCGGCGCAGGGCGGCGGCGGCGTTGGCGGTGCAGGCCACGAGCGATTCGAGCGGCGTCATTTTCAACATCGTCGCGGCGATGCTCATGATCATGCCGAGCGATTCGATCATGCAGGAGCCGGGGTTGCAGTCGGTGGCGAGTGCTACGGGCAGGTCGGCGTCGAGCATCTTTCGCGCGGGGGCTGGCGCGCCGCCGATGAAGAAGTTGCAGCCGGGCAGCAGGACGGGAATCGTTCGCGATGCTTTTAGCGCGGCGATGTCGGCATCGTTTGCGAATTCGAGATGATCGGCCGAGGCGGCGCCGAGTTCGACGGCCAGGGCGGTTGCACCGCTTCGCGTGAGTTGGTCGGCGTGGACCTTGGGCGTCATGCCGAACGACTTGCAGGCGGAGAGAAAGCGCCGCGACTGATCGACGGTGAATGCGCCGCGCTCGCAGAAGACGTCGGCGAATTCGGCGAGGCGCTCGTCGCGAATGGCATCGAGCAATGCCGGATCGGTGATGGCGACGAGGTAGTCGTCGGGTCGGCCGTCGAATTCGGGCGGGACGGTGTGGGCACCGAGAAAGGTCGGCACGAGGTCGGCTGATACCATTCCCGCGAGTCGGCGAATGGCCCGCAGCGTTTTGAGTTCATCCGCCGGAGACAGTCCGTAGCCGCTTTTGATTTCGATGGTGGTGGCGCCGCCGGCGATCATACGATTGAGCCGCGGAAGCGATTGCGCGACGAGGTCGTCTTCGCTCGCGACGCGGAGGGCGCGGACGCTGCTTCGAATGCCGCCGCCGGCCTGCATGATTTCGGCGTAGGTCGCGCCGCCGATCCGCTGCACGAATTCACCGGCTCGGTCGCCCGCGAAAACGACGTGAGTGTGGCAGTCGACCAGCCCCGGCGTGACGCAGGCGCCTGCGGCATCGATCGTCGTATCAAACGGGCCCTTGGGAGCGTCTGCTTCTTTTCCGAACCACTCAATCTTCCCATCGTTTACAACGATCGCTGCGCCCTCAATGATCGGCACCGAGCGCATGCGCGAACCCGCGACAGGTCCGGGCGGGATGGCGATGAGTTGACTGATCGTAGGAATATACGACCTCAAGACGATCCTCGCATTGTGAATGACTGTATAAGCCGTTCGAGGCATTTGATAGCGCGGTTCAGACTCGGCGACTTAGTCGCAGCTTCGGCTGGAGACCATTTGTCGCGGATGAACTCGATTAGTCTTGATGCATAGGCCGGTCCTTCGACCCGTCCCGATTGAGGCCTTGGGACCATATCGACACGGATATGTCTGGATCTCGAAGTACGAGCAAGGTTTACAAGAGCATCTTTGGGATCGGCAATTGATTCTGGGTTGACAGGTATGGATGTAGTTTTGACACATAAAAATTTAGATAACCCAACTCTGTCAGCTAAGAGCCAAGCCTCAATCTCTTGAACCACGATTCTGAAGCACAATTTCGGCGATGATCGGGCGAGCCAATAGGCTTTCGCTGATGGGGCGCAAGGGAATTGCCGATCCATGTCGACGAGGATAAGCCAAGGAGCGAATATGGCGGCGTTTGTATATGCATCAAGCTTCCCAAGTAGATGCGGTTTCCCCTTCTGGCCATGAATGGAACCTGGAATAGCTCCAGCGTCCGCGATCAGGCGCGATGCAACAGCGCCATCGACCATACCTTCAACAGCTGCATTTATGGTTGGCTTAGGGGGTAACAACTCTGTATGACCTTCAATCGGCATCGAACAACATTAGTTGCTCAATATTCCGAGGCTTTGTGTGTGGAAGGACCGCTTCGGCGATCGTCAATCCTCCTTTCAACAGGTTGCTTACTTCTTTAATCTCACTGGCAACCCTTACAACAGTTCCTTCGCCTTCCGGGACTAGGAGTAGAACTTCATCTAATCCGATTCCTGAGTCCGAAAGCAATTCGGGAGAATGTGTACTAACTATGACTTGACGGGAAACGCGTCGCTGCAATCTGGCAAGTAGCTGAGGAATAATCCGGATCACCTCGGGATGAAGAGATAGTTCCGGCTCTTCCAGTAAGAGTGGGCCGTCTCCGTCCATCAGGGACCAAAGGACGCCAAGTAGGCGAAGCGATCCATCCGAAAACTGGTCCTCAGTTTGCCATGCGCCCTGCGGTCTCCAATGAGTGTATTTTCCACGGAGGTGGGGGCGACCAGCGTCATCTTTCCAAAGTTCAAGGTCTTTTAGTTGGGGGATGGCAAACTGGAGAGCCTTCGCGAGACTCCTGAGTCTGCTTTCTTGCGTTCGCTTAGTTGTTGTGGCGACTCGCTCAATAAAATCGCCACCATAGGGATCTCCTTTCTTACCTGCTGAGCGATCAGGTTCGCGCACCAATTGGGGGACGAGATGTAAGTAGTCGATAGTCTTGAGAAAAGTTGCTATCTCTCGAAATGACCTGTTTACGTTTACTTGTTCCAAGTGCGTTTGGGTCAATCGGGCACGATCGCTCGTGTCTTCTTCGTCTGGTCGATCGAGCTGCGCCCTGCCATGATGAAGCACGCGCTCCTTCTCGATGAATACCTCGCGAGAATTGCCTTGAAATACCAGGGAGTAGGTCCAAGTATCAGGCGATTCATCGGTTCCAAGAGTCACAGTGAGGTCGATTGACGTGTTTTGTCTTGCGGCGAGGGAACGGATGGCGGACACACCGCCTCGCCTCTGCACTGCATCTTGAAATCCACCCCCTACAGCTACGATGTCCCTTAGAAATCGAAAGACATCGAGTAGATTCGACTTTCCTGATGCGTTAGGGCCAACCAAGAATACTCGACGTTGAAGTGGCGCAGAGAAATTCGTGAAGTTCTTCCAGTTCCGTACTTTTACGGATGTGATTCGTAGTACCTGTGCTTGGCTTGCCTTCACGAGGTCATTCTAATGGACATTTGTGAATATGCGAGCGTGGAGCAGGTAAGAACAGAATAGTTTGGGGCGGGTACCAGCATGTACGATTTCGTGCTTAAAGACGTATTGTTTGGCGCTTCTAATCCGCCACCAGTGCCTTCTCGAAGATGATCAGGTTTTCGGATCGATCCGGATCCCAGCGCACGCCGACGATGTTGAAGCCCGTCTGGATCGCCATGTGCAGGATCGCCCGGTGGCCGTTGTGGCATTCCATGCGGAGGTATTGGTAGCCGTGCTCGATGGCCCACTGCGCCTGGGCCTCGTGCAACTGCGAGCCGACGCCGGTGCGGCGGAAATCGGGATGGATGCCCGTCAGCCAGGCAAAGAAGACCGAAGGCTTCAGCTCGAACCCCAAGGAAAAACCAACGGGGCGTCGGTCGACGTTGGCTACGAGAATAAGACCGTTGTAGCGCCCGAGGAATCGGCGGCGGAAAAACTCGACGTCTCGCGCGGGGCGAAACATCTCGTTATAGAGTTCGGTGATAAGCGGTAATTCGCCTGGACCGACAACGACCACCTCTGCATTGGCCATGAGTCTACCCCGTTACCCTTAGCCAATTCCCGGCTGCGGCATGGATCCGCCTGACAGGCCGCCCGGAATGTCCGTGTTCGGACGTTGCGACACCGGTCGTGCGACCGGCGGCTTGGGGGGCACACCCTGGTCCGCGAGAAGCCCCGACAGGCTTGGCTTGTCGAGCACTTCCCCGAGGCAGAGTCGGCGCACTTCGTCGCCGTCAAGCGTCTCGTACTTGAGCAGCGCTTCGGCGACGGCCTGAACCTTTGGCCAGCTTTCGTTCAACATGCGCTCGGCATCACGATAGGCCTCGTCGGCGAAGCGTTTGATCTCGTCGTCGATGACCTTCGCCGTTTCGTCGGAGTAGGACTTCTCAGGGAAGAAAGACTCGCGGCCGGTATCGGGTGAATAGCGCACGAAACCGAGCTTGTCGCTCATGCCCCACTCGACGACCATCGTCCGGGCCATTCGGGTCATCTGTTCGATGTCCATGGCCGCTCCGCTGCTGACTTCGCCGCTGGGGCGCATCTCGGCGATTCGTCCGCCGCAGAGGACGCGCATGGTGGCGAAGAGCCACTTCGAGCCGAAGCCGTAGCGATCCTTATCCGGCAGGGACATGGTCGATCCCATGGCACGGCCGCGCGGGATGATCGTGACTTTGTGCAGCGGGTCGCAGTCGGGCTGCAACATCATCTGCAAGACGGCGTGGCCGGCCTCGTGATAGGCGGTGTTTACGCGCTCGCGCTCTTCGATCTGGCGGCTCTTGTTGGAGCGGCCGTAGCGCACCTTATCGCGGCCTTCCTCCAGATCCTCCAATTCGACCATGTCCTTGTTCTGCATGGTTGCGAGAATGGCGGCTTCGTTGATGACGGCGGCCAACTCTGCACCGCTGAACATGGGCGTGGCGCGGGCCACTCGCATGAGGTCGACGCTTGGTGAAAGCTTGATCTTGCGGGCATGCACTTTGAGGATTTCGAGTCGGCCCTTTACATCGGGCAACGGGACGAATACGCGCCGGTCGAATCGGCCGGGCCGCGTGAGAGCGGGGTCGAGGATGTCGTCGCGGTTGGTCGCGGCGATGACGATGACCTGGTCCGACGTGTCGAAGCCGTCCATCTCGACGAGAATGGCGTTGAGCGTCTGTTCGCGTTCGTCGTGGCCGCCGCCGTTGTAGGCTGCGCCGCGCTTGCGGCCGACGGCATCGATTTCATCGAGGAAGATGATGCAGGGGGAGTTCTCTTTGGCGCTCTTGAAGAGGTCGCGCACACGGCTGGCGCCGACGCCGACGAACATTTCTACGAAGTCGGCACCGCTGATGCTGAAGAAGGGCACATCGGCCTCGCCGGCGATGGCCTTGGCGAGGAGCGTTTTGCCGCAGCCCGGCTCACCCACGAGGAGCACGCCGCGCGGGATGCGCCCGCCGAGGCGCTGGAACTTTTTGGGGTTCTTGAGGAACTCGATGATCTCGGTGACTTCTTCCTTCGCTTCTTCGACGCCGGCCACATCCTTGAAGGTGATGCTGACGAGTTCCTTATTGCTGACGCGGTGACGGCTGCGGCCGAAGTTGCCGAGCATGCCCGCGCCGCCCGCTGAGGAGCGAAGCTGCCGGAAGACAAAGAACCAGATGAATCCGAAAATCAGAATCCACGGGATGATCGAGAGCAGCATGTTGATATAGGGTGCGCTGCTCTGTTCATAGTTCACTTTTGTGGAAGGGGAGGTCTTGCGAATCTTTTCCTCGAGTTCCGTTACGCGGTCGGCGCGATAGTTCACTTTGAAGGTGTTGGTCGCGCGCGGCCCGTGCGGGCGGCCCTGTGCTGTTTCGCGATATTTGCCGGCGATGGCATCATCGAGGATGACGACTTCGGAGAATTGATCGGCCGCCAGGTTTTTCCAGAAGGCATCAATCGAAAGGGGTTCAGCGGGTTGGTAGCCTTGCGATACGACCAGGGCGATCATCAGTGCGATGAGCACGAAGCCCACCCAACTCATGACGCCGCGCGACATCTTCATGCGCGGTGGTGGCGTAGGCCCGCCTTTGCCGCCCTGCGGCTTGCGCGGTCGCCCTGATTGCTGATCATCCGGCTCGAAACCTTGATCTACCATTGACTACCTTGGGTCTTTCCGGCGTTTGTACTGGTCATCGCCGTTCTGAGTTCAAAGAGGCGACGCCGAGGTCCGGCCTGCCGCCTTCATCATCGGATTATAGAGGCCGCCCCACGATCACCAATTCTCGGACTCCAGCTCCTCGATAATGCGCTCTGCCAGCCGGTCCATGCCGCGCTGGCTGGCATGATAGAAGTTCTCGCCGAGGGGCCTGATGTAATCCACGGTCTGCACAAAATTCGGCCGATCGACGAGGATTTCACCGGTGCGGAGATCCTTCCATTGAAAGCTGACGAGGAGGGTGGCCGCGGTTTCGCGCGGACGAACGGTCTCGAAATCACGTCCGATAGTGGATTGGCGTACTTCCTTGATCTCGCCGGTGAGGATGGTGTCGGCTCGCTTCTTGTCGGTGAGCTTGTAGGGGGATTCGCCCTCGAGGCGCTTGGCCAATGCCTCGGTGAGTTGCAGTTCCAGACCGCGGCGGAACTCCTTCGATTCGAAGATGTCGAGGGCGACGGTGCGGATGCGATCGTTTCGGGAATTGGTTTTTCGCGCGACGGCCATCCGATCCGCGGAATATCCGCAGCCGATGATGGATGCCACGCTGAGCAGAATCAATTTGTAGTGAAGTCGTCGCATGTAAGTGACCAACGCCGCGACCCGGCCGTCCATGGCGGCTAGCTTGGGCAATTATAGCCCCTTGGAAAAACCCCGCAATTCGGCGACCGGCTGCAAACTCAGCGGCCAACGGAGCTTGCGGCGAGGGGCAAATCCACGAGTAAATCGTGGTTTCGCGATCAAACGCTCGGGGCCTTGGATTGGTTTCTCAAGATGGGTGATCCGGAGCATGTGTTGTTACCTATTTGCGCAGTGTGAGTTATCGATAAACCGGATAATCTCTTGACAGACGGCCCATAATGTGGTAGTGTTGATCACGACGAATGGGGGATTCGTCATGTGAGGTAGGGCCGGTGAGCATAGGGCTATCCGAATCAGCGCCGCAAGCCGCATTTGCGCGCCCTCGGCCCCTTCGCACGTATAAAATCTCTATCGGCCGCCACGCAACCCTCGGTGGCAGGGGAGGTTACGAATGAGAACAGCGTATTTCACGATTCTGGTTTGCACGGTGTTTTTCGCATTAAGCCAAGCTGCGCACGCTGGGATCATTGTCGACCATCAGCCGTTTCCGACTGGCGGGCCTGGCTCTGATACACAGTATGTCACTACCTTAGGACAAACAAGTTGGCAATGGCTTGCGGATGATTTTGTGTGGGCCACCAACGAGCAGTTAACTCATGTGAACTACTGGGGATTCTACAACGCGGACAATCCACCGATTCATGAAACGTTTCGCTTGCGATTGTACCTGCCTCGTTCATCCGACGGTCTGCCGGGACAAGTCATTCATGAGGAAGTTATTCTCAACCCAAATCGGACGGCAACAGGACGCGAAATTCAAGTTGGGATTACCCCGAACGAATATTTTTTTGAGGCGCCTTTAGTCGCCCCCGTAACCCTTAATGCCAATGACAGATATTGGCTCGAGGTGGTGCAAGTTGGTGATATCACGACACATTTTAGATGGGAAACATCGGTAACAGAGAACAACGGACTTGCGTTTCTTAATCGAAATGTGCCTGACTGGGCATTCACAGACACTCAAGGTGATTTAGCCTTCCAGTTGATCTCACCCGAGCCGACGTCGCTCGTTTTGTTTGGTGCTGCTTGCATCATGAGAACTCGTTCACGAAGGACTGCTGCATGACACACGATCGCGCTCTTGTCTCGTAATCATCGCTTGTTTGCATGACTTATTGCTTTGAGGAGCTTCTCATGAACTCTGCCGGAGATTCCCCGCGCATTTATTCCATGTTTCTTGCCGCTGCGTTCACGTTTCTTATCGGAACTGCGTTAGCCCAGTGCCCGCCAGGTTCGTTGCAAGATGTCTTTGTTGACGTTCACGTCGCCGGAACGACGCAGCCCTCGGACGACGCTTACAAACCCAGCCTTGCGATTTCCTCCAGTGGCCAAATCCTCATCGCCTTTGAAGGCTTGGACACATCGCAAACGCCCGATCGTCGAGAGATCATGGCGGCAGTGCTTTCGTCAAGCGGAGTGCTTCAGGGGAGCGTGCTTCCTCTCACTGCGTACGACGCCGATCCGGACTTGTACTCAATTGGGCAGGTGAAGTCCGATCCAACGGTAGCCATCGACGGAAGCATCGCGACCGTGGCGTTCCTAGGGACGCACGACAAGGGCTATCTCTATGCCGGTGAATGTGATTTCGAGACGCCCTGCGAGGCGCTGAACTGCGATGACGCGGCCTGCGACTTTGGGGAACCTCCACCCTGCAACTTTGGCCCGAACAATTGCCGTTACGATGTGGATTCTATCTTCATATTGTCAAGCCAGTTCACAGTCGGCACGACGCCAAGCCCGATCACGGTTCCCAAGGTGCTGGGACGACGCGTGGTGAACAGAAGCCCGTCAGCCTCCCGGTCTACGTTCAGCGGCACGCGCCTGGCGTGGGCCAACTCGGGGAGCTGCGGCGTCGATGCCCCATTTGGATGGATGGCCGGAATCGACTGGGATAACGGCGATACGATTCGTGGTTGCTTGCCATACGCATGTGACAACAATTCAACAGCGCCGTGCGCTTACGATGTCGCTGACCTCCAACCATGCATTGTGCAACGCAGTGACGGGTATTCGGTTGTGGCATGGGCTGATCCGGAAGCCCCTGCTCTCGAAGAATCCAACATGAACATTCAACTCCGGCTTCTCGACCCCAACGGAACTACCAGAGATCAAGAATGGGTGAACGACACCGGTCCCGGAATAGATGAACCTCATCCGAGCAGCCAAGTATCCCCGGCCGTCGCCGTCGACGCCCCCGACCAATTCGGCCGAAGCAACGTCGTCGTAACTTGGGTGGGCCCGAATCCTCCCAACACGGCTCGCGCGATTTATGCTCGCCGATTCATTCTCGAACCGGGCAACAGTCCGCCAACCACCGCCCATCTGCGCGACCCCAACCCCGCCGCAGGCGAGGGAATCAAGAATGACTTCATTGTGAACAATCAGGTTGGCACAGTACCAGCGGATTATTCGTACACCAACCCAACTGTTGCTCTGTCCGCCGAGACCGCCCATCGCGGCCGCTTCATCATCGCCTGGAACTCGCAGGCCCCTCCCAGCTTCTCCGGCGATGAAATCCACGGCCAATACTTCGACACCGACGGTCGGCCGATGGGCTGCGAATTTCGCATGACGAAAAACTTCTCAAATACTAAGAGCCGCATTCTCTCTGCGAGTGCCCGCCATACCGTGGCGTTCGCACCCAACGGAGATGTCGCCCTTGCTTATACCAAGAAGGAGGTCAACTCCGATACGGGTAGAGAAGTCTGGCTCACCATTATCCCCGACGGCACGGCGGATACGCTCGATGCCAGCGTCTCCTGCTGCAAAGGCGACGTGAACTTTGACGGCCTCGTCAACGGGCGAGACATCTTCGACGGCCCCGAAAATGTTTCGTTCAAAAACCTACTGTTTCTTGAGAATCCACAAGTCCTCAACATCGTCCAACTCTGCCCGGCGGATACTGATTCAAACGGAGTGTTGGATGTGGACGACATAGCTCCCTTCGTGACGTTGTTGCTGGTTGGAGAATGCGGCGGAAGCCCCTCGCGCGGGATTGCCGACTGCAACGGAAACAGCATCGCCGACGCCAACGACATTGCCGACGGCACGAGCCAGGACTGCAATAACAACTTCATCCCCGACGAATGCGACATCAACACCAACGATCCCGACGGCAACGAACTCGTCTCGGCCGACGTGGACGAAAACGGCGTGCCCGACGAGTGCCAGCCCGATTGCAACGTGAACTCCCGGCCCGACAGCGCTGACATCGTCTGTGGTGGCGGCAACACCTGCGGCGGCATCGCGGGCAGCTATGACGCCAACAGCAATGACATTCCCGACGAGTGCGAGAAGGATTGCAACGAGAACGGCCGACCGGATGATCTCGACGTGGCCTGCGGTGGTGGAAACACTTGCAACAGCATCGTGGGGAGCTACGACTGCAACGCAAACGGCACGCCCGACGAATGCGAAACTGACTGCAATGAAAACGGCGTGCCCGATGATTGCGACATCGACCCGCTTGATCCGGACGGCAACGAAGAAGTCAGCGACGATTGTAACGCAGACGGTATGCCCGACGAATGCAACATGGCTCTGCCGCCGCCCTATGGGAGTTTCGATTGCAACGAGAACGGCGTGCTCGACGAATGTGACATTGCCTCGGAATACAGCGAGGATGCCAACGCGAATCGCATTCCCGACGAATGCGAGGCCGGGCAGATGATGGCCGCCGGCGGCGGTCGTGGCCCGCGCCATTCAGGCAATGGGCCTCAAGACACCGCGAGCGAATCCGACACGGCCGGTGAATCACGGGTCAACAAGTTGACCCATGCCACCCCGGGAGGCGACATGGGCCAGGCAAGCGAAGCGGACGACGACAACGCTCAGTCCGGCATGGCGGCCATGATGCAATCGCCGAACCAAGAGGCCGCGTGGGAGACGTTCTACGAGTGGAGTTTCTCGCAGTGCTGGGGCCTCGATTGCGGGGCGACGACAAGCGAGCAGTTTGCGGCGTATGTCAACAAGCTCGCGGAGTTGGGTTTGACGATGCCCTAGCAAGTTCGGACATTTGCTGTCGAATGGGATCGCCGGCGCGGGTACCGAACCCGCGCCGGCACGTCGCGTCCGCGCCATGCACTGCGACTTGGTAGGCACCATTGGTTTCCGGTCATCGCCGGACCTTGCAGCGTGTTGAGCCGCCCTTTACCATGCCCGGCTCGTTATTCCGCATTCCATGTGAAGGAAATCGCCGATCCCGGCGGGCGGATAGTTTGCACAATCCGGCATTTGCATTGCCCGAACCCATACTCCCAAGGAGTCCGCAGTGAGCGCGAACGGCAAGATGACCCGTGGCAAATACCTCTTCACCTCAGAGTCCGTCAGCATGGGCCACCCCGACAAGGTGGCCGACCAGATTTCGGACACTGTCCTCGATACCCTGATCGCCAAGGACCCGCACGCCCGTGTGGCCTGCGAGACGCTGGTCACGACGGGGCTGGTGGTCGTCGCCGGTGAAATCACCGTTCACAACAAAGAGGCCGAGCTGGCCCTCAACAACATCGAAGGCAACATCCGCCAGACCATCGCCGACATCGGATATACCGACCCCGACTGCCAGTTCGACCATAAGAGCTGCGCCGTTATTCGTGTGCTGCACAGCCAGTCGGCCGACATCAGCCAGGGCGTGACGGCCACCAAGAAGAAGAAGCAGGGCGCCGGCGATCAGGGACTTATGTTCGGCTTCGCCTGTCGCGAGACGAAGGCGCTCATGCCGCTGCCGATTCACCTGTCGCACCGACTGGTTGAGAAACTGGCCCGCGTGCGCGAGTCCGGAGAAATCCCCTGGCTACGCCCGGACAGCAAGAGCCAGGTAACCATCGAGTACGACGGCCACAAGCCGGTTCGCCTCAAGACCATCGTCATCTCCACGCAGCATCAGGAGCGCAAGGAACTGCTCGACAAGAACGGCAACGTGAATGACAAGTTCAAGAAGATTATCATCGACAAGGTCATCAAGCCGGTCTGCATGAAGGAATGCCCGAAGCTCTGGAAGCCCGGCATTGAGTTCCACATCAACCCGACCGGCCGATTCGTCATCGGCGGCCCGCACGGCGATACGGGCGTCACGGGTCGAAAGATCATCGTGGATAGCTACGGCGGTCGCGGCGCCCATGGCGGCGGCGCGTTCTCCGGCAAGGATCCTTCCAAGGTGGATCGAAGCGCGACGTACATGGCCCGGTATGTGGCGAAGAACATCGTCGCCGCGGGGCTTGCCGACGTGTGCGAGGTGCAGCTTGCGTATGCGATCGGCGTTGCGGAGCCGGTGAGCGTGCTGGTCGATACCGAAGGCACCGGACGAATCTCTGAAGACAAGATCGAGAAGCTGGTTCGCGAGCACTTCGATCTGACGCCTGCGGCCATCGTCTCACACCTGAAGCTCAAGCGACCCATCTATCGCGAGACGGCGGCGCATGGCCACTTCGGCCGCACCGGCGCCGGCTTCACATGGGAGAAGACTGACAAGGCGGCGGCGCTGGCCAAGGCTGCGGCGCGGTGGATGAAGTAGCCAACGAATCGGGCGCCGGCGTGCGCTACTTTCGCACGAGCACTTTGAAGCCGCCGTAGAGCATGCGCTTGCAGTCGAAGGGCATCGGATTGGTCATCATCTTCGCCAGGCGCGGGTCCTTCATGACCGCGCCATTCACCTTGTTTCGATGCGCTTTCGACTTGAACTCGATCCAGGCAATGACGATGGTCTCGCCCGGTTTCGCCTTCATCTGCCTGGGGAAGGGCGTGCAGAACTTCGCATCCAGGTCGTCGCCGACGCATTCGCAGTAATCCAGTGCGCCGTGATCACGCCAGACCTTCGACGCCAGGGTCGCCATTTTCTTGTATGCAGCGAGGTTCTTCTTTGGAAGTGGTAATACGAATCCATCGACATAGCTCATGATGGTTGCTCCTTTGGAATTGCGGACGCGCTTGGCTGCCGCCCCGGAATCGTACACTCTTTGAACGCCGGATTCACGGCCCAATGGGTTGACTTCGCCCATCATAATATCTATCTTTCTGAATACACGCCTCGCTGAAACCCTCGCCTCTTGTCCACGGAGATTTGTATGCCGAATGACAAAGGCACGCCCCTGCCCGGACTTTTTATTGGCGAATTGGGCCGTCGGCCTCGGCGGCGCATGGGCTGGCGACTGGCCCGCTGGATTTCGATGGGCCTGTTGCCGGTTGTCGGCACGTGCTCGCAGGACCTGAGCGATCTGCTATGTCGCCTGAGCGCTGCGATCGGCCTCGTGCCCGGTTGCGCGACGACGCTGGCCGTCGGCGAGGAAGGTTGATGCCTTCACCGGCTTCCAACCCCTCCCTGGGGAAAGATGTTTCGTACAGAAAGGTGACTCGGGGCGACAAGATTCGAACTTGCGACCTGTCGCCCAGGCGACCGCTCTAACCGAGTATCCCTCGAAGCTCAGCCCGGCCCTTTCCTGTTTTAAGGAATCGTTCGCGAACCATGGCTTCGGATCGTGTTTGGAATGTTTCTGAGTGGATCAGTTTCCACGGAACCCCGTGCCGCGTGGCTTTGGATTCTCCCGCGTTATGGCGTCGCAGCCGGTCGTCAAGGTCTTCGCACGAGCCGGTGTAATGTCGGCCGGTTTTCTCGCTGAGGAGAACATAGACGTGAAACATCAATCGGGGCGACAAGATTCGAACTTGCGACCTCCTGGTCCCAAACCAGGCGCTCTAACCAGACTGAGCTACGCCCCGTATGCGGTGCATCATAGGTGGAAACCCGATGGGCGAAAAGAAACGGGCGGCGCGCCGGTTGGCGCGTCGCCCGTGGTGTATCACATTCAACCGGCGGACGGTTCGCATCGTTGCGTCCGCCCTTCTTCGGCGGCGCACATCAACCGCCCGCGAGTTTGCGCTCGATGATCTCGCTCATCTCGGCAGCGGTCATGAAGCCGGCCTGTTTTTCTTCGTTGAAGAAGAATGTCGGCGTGGAGTTGACGCCGAGGGCCGTGCCGCTGTTGACGTCCTGCTGAACACGGGTCGACTTGCCATCGCCCGGTGGGAAACAGGCGTCAAAGGTCGTCAGGTTCAGGCCGAGCGTTTCCGCGTGGGTTCGAAGCTGTGCATCCGTGAGGATGGGGTTGCTGGAACCGTCGGTGGTGCCGAAGACCAATGCTTCATAGGCGAAGAAATCGGTCTGGTCGGCGGCGCATTCCGACGCTCGAGCCGAAGGCTCGGCGCGGTTGTGAATGCTGCGAAGCGGGAAGTGCCGGAAGACCCAGCGCACTTTGCCGGTGTCGATGTAGTTCGCTTTGATGGTCGGAAACTCCGACCGGGCAAATCGCCCGCAAAACGGTCACTGAAAATCCGCGTACTCGACCACCGTGATGGACGCGCTCGCATTCCCCATGATGTGGTCGCTGGCAAGGATCGGAGGTTTCGTGCCGCCGCCGCCACCGCCACCGCCACCGCCGCCACCACCACCGCCGCCATCGACGTTGCAGTTGGTGCCGGACATGCCCGTCGTGATGAACACGGCAGCGATCAGGGTCAAAGACGATGCGGCGCGAATCTGAATCCAGTTCCTACGAGATTCTCCAAGGTGATTCATAAAAGAAATACTCCTTCGTGTCAGACAGCATCGACGGGAGGCGCGTCGGTGTCTGAATTTGTCGTTTGACCGCGAGGCTTCGGCAGCGACAGATTCTACGCGAGGGGTTCGTCGTCGGCATCGGTGGGAGTCATCGGAGCATGCGCCAACGCTTAAAAGTATATTAACGACCCTGCCATGAGGCAACTTTTTGAGCCTTTTGGCGATTTCGCCCATCTGTTTATGGAGGTCCGAGAAAGCGGGCAACCATGGCCGGGTCAGGCGCGCGGCACCGGCCTCATTCCCGGTCGAAAGACAAAGAGGCGGACCTTTCTGACCGATTGACTTTGGGCAGGTAGTGGTCGAAAAATGAACCGGGGGGGCCACCGGCGGCTATAATAGCTGTCTGACCTCCTGATTCACCTCGCCATTACCAACCCGTCCTCGTAATACGAGGATCGCTGTCCGCTTACGGGAGAGGTGTATGCCTTCGTTGACTATCTCCAGACAAACTGTCCGCACCATGCGTCGGCTGATCCTTCCGGCGGCGCTGGGATTCGTTTGTGGTTGTCAGATCTTTTCTCCGGGTTTCGACACGCTTCTGCAACTGGCCCAACTTGATAATTCGAACACCGATCTGAGGACGGAAATCTCGATCGTTCAGCCGCGAACCGCGGTGACGGCCGCGCTTGGCGCGCCGACCATTATTCAGTGGGCCGACATTGCCAAGGTTCCGGGTACGACGGTTCGTGTGACGGCGCAACGACAGGATTCATTGCAGGCCGACATCGGTGATCCGCTCCAACTTCTGGGCGACGGAACGGTTGGTTCCGGTCGTGATGCGGCGGCCGACGGCGACGGCGATATTTTTGATTGGGATATCACCGACGTTCGCATCGGCGACTATGTGATCACGATCACGATTGAGTCGCCGGAAGGCGATTCCAAGTCGGTCGTCTCGCGCGATGATGCGCGGGGCATCGCGGGCGTCATCACCGTTACGACCGCGCTTCCGACACCGACGTTTACGTTCACCAATCCGGGTGCGACGGATGTCACGGCGACGGCGCCGACGGCCGTGAACCTGACGTGGAACGACAACGGTGGATCGAATGCGGATGCCATCCTGACGCTCGGTCTCGACACCGATGCGACCCACGACGACGGAAACGAAATCACGCTGCTTCGAAATGAGCCGTTGTCGACGGATGGCAATACCGGTACGTTTGGTTTCTCGTATGTGGATGCGGATGGAAACGCCGTTCCGGCGGGCACCTATCGCGTATTCGCCCGGATCGACGACAACGCCCATGACATCGTGACGGTCGAGGCGACGGGGCAGCTTGTCGTGGTCCCGTAACCGTCTTGGTAACCCGATCAACGTAACTCGCGCGGCTCAACATCCGGTAACGCGGATGCCCATCGGGGCGATTCCGCGCCCTCGGTTTCGGTCGTGTTACCGGCCCGATGCCGCACACGGGCGAATTCACACTTGCGGATAAATTCAGCCCCTTCGCGTGGTTGCTTCCGGGGGGCGGGGCGGGTAGAATCGGGTGCAGCGGTCGCGATCAGTTTATGCACACCGGGGAAGTATCGACCGCCCTGCCCGACCGGAACGGCTGCTGCCACGGCAGCCGTGACCAGAGGATAATGGCGATTTAGGCTGCTACACGGTCCCGCCGAATCGCGTGCCCTCGCCTGACAACCCGCAAAGCCGTTGGAGGCCTGATCCATGTTGAATCGTGTTCGCTCGGTCGCTAGTTTCGGCGGTGTCGCCTGGCTGCTGTGTATCGCATGTCTGGTGGCGTTTGGCTGTCGGGGCGCAAGCCCGTTCCTCGCCGCGCAGTTCGCGACGAACATCGGCCCGTTTGTCGGGGCCGTTGGGGGCGGTTCGTCGCAGCCGTCGACGAGTTCAGGCCCTTCGTCGGATTCGAATATTCCGGTGTCCTCCGTCTGCGACCTTCAGGCGAATCTGCGGAATATCCAAGTCTCGATCATCAACGAGGCGCAGCAGCAAGTTCGATTTTCCATGACGTTTCTTGTGTCGGCCGGTCCCGGTGGCTTTGTAAGCTGCAGCGACGAAATCACGCGATACGAACAGGCCGGCTATCACGACGCGTGCACGCCCGGGACTTGCAGCACGATCTCCGTCGGGTGCGACACGATCACGTTGAGTAGTGGAACTCGACTTTTGCGACTCGACTTCGGCGTCAATCAAGGCGTGGTGGCCACGTTGCCCGCGGCGCCGAACACGGGAACGAGCTTCCCGCAGCGACAGCTAACGCTTGGCAACGGCAGCTCCAATATTCCGGTTCCGGAAGTCATCGTTTTTGGCAACGACGATCCGGATTTCATCTGTCTTGGTGGCGACCTGACCACGCAACGCGGCTTCGTCTATTCGACGCCGCCGCCTGCCGCGCTTCCGATTGGAAAGGCCGTCGAAGCGATTCGCATTCAGGGCACGGTGGCGAACAAGCAGTTCGGCACGGCTCCTGAGTGGCGACTCGACAAGACGCCCAACAACGGAACCATCGCATCGTTTCAGTTTGCCGCCGGCGGAACCATCGTCGCGACGGTTTTGGACCGGGCGACGGACGCTCTCACCAACACGCGAAACCAAGCCGTATGGCGTGTGACGGATGCCGGCGGAACGACCGTCATCTTCGAAGAGCGGTAATCGTTCAACGCGAAATCCTTGTCCGCATTCCAAGGGGCCCCCGGCGGCCCCTTTTTTATTACATTCGATTAGTGCTGGACTTAGCGAGCGCGGCGCGCGGATTGGAGTGCTGTGAGATTTTGCGTGCAACGGGCCTGGCCGCTTGGTAAAGTGACGGGGGTCAAGGACGCGACTCGCCGCCCCAAGCCGGCGGCCCCGGAACGGATTCCTGTCTGATCGCCGATTCCGGAGACGTCCGTCCATGCAAGGTTACATCCTCAGCGTGCGACCCCACCGGGGCGAAGCAACCATCATTTCCGAAACCGGGCAGGCGTTTTGCGTGCGCGACGAATCCGCCGCCACCACGCTGCACGGGGGCGACATCGTTCGATTCCAACTCGATACGACCAACGACCGCTCAGGGATCATGGATCTCGAAGTCGTGGCCCCGTGGCCGGAGCGATTCGCACGCGAGCAATCGAATTTGCTTCGTGAGTTCTGCGAGGCGATGAAGTCGCTTGGCGTGTAGCGGATCGCTTTTATTTTCGACGCGCCGCCGCGACACTACCCCGCAAAAGGGCGCGTCGTGACTTCACCACACTTTACCGATCGACTCTTGACGGCCATCGATGCCCGGCGCGCGCCGTGCACCGTGGCGCTGGACCCCGTATACGAAAATCTACCTGCCGCGGTGCGCGAGTCGGCGTCGCCGCTGGATGCGATTCGGCGATTCGCTGCGCGTGTCCTGACGATCATCGCGCCGATTGTCCCAAGTGTGAAAATCAATTCGGCGTACTTCGAGCGCTATTACGACGAAGGGGTTGGGCTTTATCACGAGCTGGTGCGGGCGGCGAGTGCGCTGGGGCTGGTTGTGATCGGCGACGTCAAGCGGGGCGACGTCGGCCATACGGCGGAGATGTATGCGAAGGCACAGCTTGCGCGGCCCGACGCGCCGGGCGTTGATGCATCACACACGCCGGATGCGGTGACCATCAGTGGTTATTTCGGTTTGGACGGGGCGAAGCCATTCATTGACACGGCCGTGCGCGATCAGCGGGGGTTGTTCGTGCTGGTGCGCACGTCGAATCCGTCGGCCGCGGTGATCCAGGATGTGCCGACGGTCGACGGACGGAAGGTGCATGAGATCGTGGCGGGCGAAGTGGCGCGATGGGCGGAGGACCCTCGCACCATGGGCGCGCGGGGGTATTCGTGTGTTGGCGCGGTGGTGGCGACGCGAAACAAGGAGGATGCCGCGCGAATTCGCGGTGCGATGCCGCGCTCGATTTTTCTTGTGCCGGGGTATGGGGCACAAGGCGGCACGGCGGAGGATTTTCGCCCGTATTTCAAGGCCGATGGCACCGGTGCGATCATCGCGGCGGGCCGGAGCGTGATCTTTGCCAATGAGCGGCGAGAGTATCAGGGGATGACGTGGGAACAGGCCGTGGAAGCGGCGTGTCGGGCGTTCGCCGAGGACGTGGGCAGACTGAGATGACTCGTTCACCAACCCGCAGGCTTCTGAATCGTCCCTCCGTGTCCATCCGACACGGTAGCCGGGAATTGGCATTTTGCTATTAACGCCATCGGCAAAGTTCGGGCCTGGTCGGCCGACGAGCGCAGCTCCACGGCCGCACCGCGCGTGGGATCTCGCGAAGGGTACATACACATACACGCGCTTCCGTGGAAACCGAAGCTTGACGAGGTGGACCGCTGGTACCAGGTCCGAATCCCCGCTGACGATCACAAATCGATCCGCCTTGTCTTGATAGGCGTCATCCAGAAGGTTCACGGCAATGGCCACATCCGTGCGTTTCTCTTCAGTGGCGACAAAGTGACGGTTCCCAGTGTAGGAACACGCCGACACACGACACCTGATGTTCTTGTTTTTGAACTTCCCGAGAAGGATCGTGAGTTTTGGGCTTGTATCCAGAGCGCGAAGGTATGCCTCTTGATTGGGTCGAGTCGGGCCATTTACGATCGCGGTGAAATACCGAATGAGCTGAATGTCGTCATCCTGGCGAAGACGCTCGCACATGCGCTGGATGTCCAGCCACTTGTGCGCGCTCCCCTTGACGGCGCCGTAGTAGAGATTAAACCCGTCAATGTAGAGGATGCTCCGCCGACCCATGCGAAAAGCATATCGACCGAAGCGCAAAAAAACAGGCAGCCGTGTAGGCTGCCCAACCGGCAAGAAGCCGGGGAGTCGTTTCGGAAGACTATAGGAATCATCGGCCGATTGTCAAACGATTCCCGGTATCGCGCGAAGGCATATTTCGCTCCAAACCCCTGCTTCCACAACCACTTGTCACGATTTGCGCCCAGCCGCGGCATCGGGTTATTTCAAAGCCAATCGGTGCAGGTTCGGCTGAGTACGCAGGTTTGACGCCCCACGAATCGCCCCCTATTCTCCTTTACCCGCCGAGCGGCGGCTTGCAGGGTTCATGTACATATCCCAACGAATGGAGAGGTTCAATCATGATTCGTCGGTTGGTTTCCGCGCTGTGTTTGTCGGGTGTGGTGTCGGCCGTGGCCGTCGCTGATGAAGGAAAGCCGAAGTTGCCTGACATGGTTTATGTAAGAGTCGAGACGACGCTGGGGGACTTCACCCTTGAGTTGAATCGGTTAAAAGCGCCGACGACGGTGGACAACTTCATCGCCTACGTCGATGCCAAGCATTACGAGGGCACGATCTTCCACCGCATCATCAAGGATTTCATGATCCAGGGCGGCGGCATGGACCAAACCGGAAAGCCGAAGCCGACGAATCCACCGATCAAAAACGAGGCCGACAACGGACTCAAGAACACCAAGGGCACGATCGCGATGGCCCGGACGGGCGATCCGAATTCGGCGACCTGCCAATTCTTCATCAACACGGTTAATAACGACCGCTTGAACTTCCGCTCGAAGGACGCGGGCGGTTGGGGCTATTGTGTGTTCGGCCGCGTTGCGGAAGGCTGGGATACGATCGAGAAGTTGCGCGGCGTCGCTGTGAAGCCGAACGAGGGCGGCGAAATGGCCGCACCGTTGGAGCAGGTGGCGATCAAGAAGATGACGAAGTTGGATCCGAGCGATCCGGCGTGCAAGAAGGCTGCCGAGTCGGCCGCGAAACTGGAACAGGATGCCGCTAATGCGGCGGTAGCTGGAAAGGCGGTTGCGATGGAAGAAGGCAAGAATCTGGTCAAGAGCAAGGGAGGCGATGTCACCAAGGGCGCGGTCAGCCCGACGGGACTCTGGTCGCTTGATATGGTCGAGGGCACCGGTCCGAATCCATCGCCGTCGAGCAATGTCACCGTTCATTACACGGGGTGGCTCACCAACGGTACGAAATTTGATTCTTCGCGTGATCGAGGTCAGCCGACGAGCTTCGGTCTGAATCAGGTCATTCGCGGCTGGACCGAAGGCGTGGGCGGCATGAAAAAGGGTGGCAAACGCTACCTCGTGATCCCGCCGGAGATGGCCTACGGCGACCGCGGCGTCTCGATAATCCCTCCGAACTCGACGCTGGTGTTTGAAGTCGAGTTGCTCGACTTCAAGTAGTCGGTCTTGCGTGTGGTTGTAAATCAGAACGGCCGGCGTCCATGGGATGTCGGCCGTTTTTTTATTGAATTGGGCGGCCGATCGCCACGGACGACGGCCGGTGCTTCGAAATCGCGTTGAAGTTAGAATCGTCCGACTCTCGCGGTCGTGCTTCGAAAAGGAAACGTTATGGGCAAGCGGATTTGTGTCGTGGGCGCCGGGCGGTGGGGGAAGAACCACGTGGCCACGCTCGACAAGCTCGGGCATCTGGCCGGCGTCGTGGAGGCCGATGAGGGGACGCGCGGGCAACTCGCGGCGAGTTATCCAAAAGCGAAACTGTATGCCAAGCTGTCGGATGCAGTGGCCGATGGGTTCGATGGCTTCACCGTTGCAACGCCGGCGGACACGCATTTTGAGATCGCCAAGTACATCCTCAGCGCGGGCAAGGCGGTGCTGGTGGAGAAGCCGCTGGCGTTGAACGCGAAGGATGCGCGCGAGTTGAAGTCATTGGCCGACCAGCGCGGCGTGCCGCTGATGGTGGGGCACGTGCTGCTGTTTCACCCGGCGGTGCGGAAGATCAAGGAGTTGATCGACGGTGGGAAGATCGGGAAGATCGAGTATCTCTACAGCAACCGGTTGAACCTCGGCACGATCCGCACCGAGGAGAACATTCTGTGGAGCTTCGCGCCGCACGACATCTCCATCTTTCAGTATTTCATCGGAGCATCGCCGACGGAGGTCGTTTCGCGCGGCGGGGCCTTCGTGCAGCCGCACATTCATGATTCGACGATGACGATCCTGCGCTATCCGAACAACATCGTGGGGCACATCTTTGTGAGCTGGCTGCATCCGTTCAAGGAGCATCGGCTGGTGGTGATCGGGACGAAGGGGATGTTCAGCTTCGAGGATTCGTCGCAGGCGAAAGACATCCTTTTCTATGAGAAGGGCGTGGATTTTGTCGCGGGCGAGCCGATCCCGCGCGATGGCCCGACGGAGGCAATTCCGTATGACCGCAAGCAGCCGTTGACCGAGGAGTTGACGTATTTCGTCGAGCGGATCGGCGGGGGCAAGGTTGAGATCGCCAACGGTCAGAACGGCGTGGAGGTGTTGGAGGTGCTGGAACAGGCGACGGCGAGCTTGCTGGACAAGGCCCCGCCGAAGAAGGAAGCGAGTGGAGAGAAGCCGTACTACGTGCATCCAACGAGCTTCGTGGATGAGCCGGTGGAGATCGGCGAAGGGACAAAGATCTGGCATTTCTCGCACGTGCAGAGCGGGACGAAGATCGGGAAGAAGTGCTCCATCGGACAGAACGTGAACGTGGGGAACAACGTGCGCATCGGCAATGGCGTGAAGATTCAGAACAACGTCAGCGTGTATGAGGGCGTGGAGCTGGAGGACTATGTCTTTTGCGGGCCGTCGATGGTATTCACAAACGTGATGGACCCGCGGTCGAAGTATCCACAGCGAGGGACGACCTTTTATCGCAAGACGCTGGTGAAGGAGGGGGCGAGCATCGGGGCGAACGCGACGATTGTTTGCGGAAATACGATTGGGCGACATGCGTTCATCGGCGCGGGGGCGGTGGTGTCAAAGGATGTGCCGGACTACGCGATGATGGTCGGCGTGCCGGCGCGGCGCGTGGGGTGGATGTGCGAATGCGGTGAGAAATTGCCGGCGGTGAAGGACAAGGTCGCGTGCCCGCGATGTAAGCTGGGCTATGTGTTGAAGAATGAAATGCTGACGCCTGCTTCGTAAGTATTCGCGGGCTTGTACGTGCAAAGGTCAATTGCATGTCAAGAAGCGCAATATCTGCGCCTCCGGGGTAAAGTCGCGTGAGCGAATAGGGCGTAAAGCGTTCCCAATCCATGCATTAGGTTACAGTCTGCGGGTCGGCAGTGCCGTAATTAACATAGTTTGCGGACGTTTTGACAGGGGCTGGCCTGTTCGTAGAATGCGGGAGCTTTGGTCGGGGGAGCCGAGTGGATGCATTCCTCCGAAGGCGTCGGTCTCGCTATCACACCGTGAGTGGAAGGATTCGGATCGCGTAATGCCCATTTGTCGCCGTTCATGTCAAGGGGTGATTGCCCTCGGATTTGCCGCGCTCTTGGGGTGGTCCGGCTGTCAGGGATCGCAAACTCAAGTCCAGGATGCGCGAACCATGCATGCCGAGCCGGGACCGGCCGAATCGGATCGGTTCATCGAAGCGCCCAAACTGGTTCCCATCGATCAACCCCCGGTGAGCCTTTCGGGGCAACCTGCTTCGACGCAGCCTTCGATGGACGAGGGCATTTGGGTTCACCTGCCGGACCCGACCAAAGCGAAGGAAGTGCTCGACTATCGGCTGAGGACCACGCGGTTTTCTCCGCCGATCAAGCGTGAATATGAGAAGATCTACGACGAGACGCTGATTCTCATCAAGGACATCGAGCGGCCGAACAAGTTCCCGCTCTCGCTGGCCGAGGCCCTGCGACGGTCTTTGGCGCACAACTACTCCATCACCGTCGATGGATTTGCCCCCGCGATCAGCACGGCACAGGTCGTGCAGGCCGAGGCGGCGTTTGACATGGCGTTTTTCGCAAATGCCAATCGCAACAATACCGATCAGCCGCAACCCTTCCTGCGAAAGACGCCGGCTCAGCAGCGGGCCTTTGAGACGGACACGACGATCGTGAACGGCGGCATTCGCAAGCTGCTTGCCACAGGTGCCCAGGTAGCGTTGACGCAACAGATGACGCGGGTGGACAACCCGTCGGTGGTTTATCGCCAGTACCTTCCCGCGTGGTCGATGAACTTCATCGCGGAGATGCGTCAGCCGCTCCTGAGAAACTTCGGCATCGACTTCAATCGTGCGCAGATCAACATTCGCAAGAATGAGCGGATGATCAATCAGGAGGTCTTCCGGGCGCGCGTGATTGACACACTGAACCAGACCGAGCGGGCCTATTGGACGCTGGTCGGCGCTCGGCGCGAGGTCGTCGCGACGGCGGAACTGCTCGCGGAGGCCAAGGAAACGTACAAGCAAATCGAGGCGAGGCGAGACTTCGACGCCTACCAGACGCTGCTCTACCGCAGCCAGGCCGCCGTGAAGGCACGCGAGTCCGGCTACATCGAGGTGAAGAACCGCGTTCGCAATGCCGAGGATCAGCTCCTCAACTTCATCAACGACCCCGATATGCCGTTGTCGGCGGACTATGAAATCATCCCCATCGACACGCCGACCACGACCGAGGTGGTTCGCGACCGGTTCCACGAAGTGGGGATCGCCCTTGAGAAACGGCCCGAGATCGTGCAAGCCCGTGTCGCCGTGGACACCACGCGCATCAGCCTCGGCGTCGCCAAGAATCAGGCCCTCCCGCAGTTGGATGCCGTCTATCGGGCGACGTTTAACGGTGTCGATGGCAACGCCGCCAACGCATGGGACCAGCAGACCACGGGCAACTTCATCGATCAGTATGTAGGCGTGGAGTTTCTTTGGAACTTCGGTGAGCGCGCCGAGCGCGCCGGCATTCGTGTTGCGGCCTTGCAGGAGTCGCAGGCCGTGGCACGATACAAGAAGGCCCTCGACGACGTCATCACCGATTGCCGTGTGGCCATGCGAAACCTGGAGACGAGCTTCCGGCAGCTCACGCCGAGCTATGAGGGTGTGATCGCCGCATCGGAGAACCTGCGATCGTTGCAGGAACGGCAGGAGCGCAAGAGTCCCGCGGAATTGGATACGGTCCTCAGCTCGCAGATCAATCTATTCAGTTCGCGCCAGTCGCTGCTGCAGGCCGCCGTGAACTACAATCAGGGCATTGTCGATGTCGAGCGAGCCAAGGGCACCCTGCTCGATTACAACAACGTCGTGCTGTCCGAGCAGCCCTAAACTCCATTCCTATCAACGTCATCGCTTATTCCAATCCGAACTGGGTGTGGCGGCACCGGAATTGCTTTGCATCGACGTGAATACTTGCGGCCGTGCCAATGGCGCGGATACTTGCATTGCGTTTGATGGAGATACTTCGTGGGCGGCGTGTTAACCAGTATTGATTATGTGGCCGCGTGCCTGATCGTCACGGGCATGTGCTGTCACCTGTTGCATCGCAGCCTGCCTGCGGGACTGGGTACGTCCATCTTCGTGGGAGCCACGACGCTGGGTGTCGGCATCTCGGTTGGACATCACACATGGCAGTTTCCAACAAATGAATATCTCGTGCTTCGCGTTGCCTCGGTGCTGTGCATGGTCTGGGCCTTTTTCGGATGGCTTGCGTCGCGCGGCGACGAGTCGGGTGATCGTGTGGCGCCCTCCGCAACGTTTCTGGCATGGGCCATGGTGACGGGTGTCGTGGCGGTCGTTCAGGCGATCTACATCCTGGTGTTTCGTTCATGGGGGCGCATCGTCGATCCAGAAACGCTGGGCTATGGGCTTACGTGGTCATACGGCCTTGTGGATCTACTGGCGATTCTTGGCGCGATTGCGTTTTGGCGATTGGCCCATCGGCGACCATCGCAGCCGGTGATGATCCTTTGCATGGGCGCCCTCGCAACATGGTGGACGAGCCTGATGATTCCAATTCCGGCCGGTGTGTTCGCCGGCGCATCGGCCGAGGGCGGTTCGCTGCGGCCGGGGTGGTGGGATTGGACGTTTCATTTGCAGATCGGGTTGGCGCTGCTGCTTCTCGCCGCGACGGTTGTGCAAGACGTGCGCTATCGCCGGCGTCGGCACGCCGCCTGGCCCGATCGTCTGGATGATCTGCTCGCGCCCTATTCGCGATGGCCGGCCTATGTGCAGGTGGAGTCCATCCTGGCCGGCGTGATTCTGATTCTTGGCGTGTATCAGTTGGTTCGCAGCGTGACGCCGACGGTGTGGCTGGGGTTCGCCAGCACGAGTGCGTGCCTCGTGGCCGGCACGACGTGCCTGTTTATGGCGTATCGACGCTGGAGCGGCAATACGTCGGGCCTCGGAATGGCGTTGCTCACCCTGGCGATGGTGGATTTGTGCTGCACGCTCGCCCTTTTGTTTCTGCCCGCGCAGGACGAGGCGGATTACGGCGCAAGAATGCCGGTTTTTTTCAACGCGGCGCTGTTCGGTCTCGCGATCATGATTGCGTTGTGGTCGTGGCTGGGGCGATTCTGGGTGCAGCAATTGCATGACGGCGTCGGCTGGACCACGACCGGGCGGATGATTCCCTATGCGCGCATGACCGCGTTTTTTCTCGGGGCCCTTGCGGTGCTTCTCGCGTTTCAGATGGCGTTGTGGCCGAACTCCACTCCGGTTGGAGGAGATGACAACACGGGCGGCCGCATGATCGCGGGGCTCCTGGCCATTGCGATGCTGACCCTCATCAACGGCAGGCGGGCGCGGTACGAGGATCGAGCCTCTATCGCAGGATTGACGGTTGCGTTCCTGCTCGCGGGCATCCTGTTTGTCTTTGTTCGTGCGCCGGCGTCGTCCCTGCGCGGCTGGATCATGCAGCACGACGAGGTTGTCTTGAGTTGCATGGCGCTCCCCGTCCTGGTGATTGCAGAGACGCTTCCCTCGTCGAAGTGGAAGTCATTCTCATGGCCGCTGTGGACGTTGTCGCTGCTGATTCTTCCGGCGTGGGCGCTGGTGGAGTTGAAACGGCCGGGACAGCCTGCGGAGTGGATTCAACCGATGACGCTCGCGCTGCTGGGTGCGTTGTACGGCTTCGCGGGAAGCCGCGAGCATCGTCGCGCGTTTCTCGGATTGGCGGCGGTGTTGCTGCTCGCGTCGGTGACGAGCCTGTTTCGGGCCTATGGATGAGGACGCCGATGCGAGCGGTCATTCAACGAGTTTCCAAAGGGGCCGTGGTTGTCGATGGGGCGACCATCGGCGCGGTGGAGCGCGGGCTACTCGTCTATCTCGGCGTGGGGCCGGCCGACACGGAGACCGACGTCGACTATGTCGCTAACAAGATTCGTTACCTGCGCATTTTTCCTGATGAGGCGGGCAAGATGAATCTCGACGTGGCACAGGCCGGCGGCGGCGTGCTGCTGATCAGTAATTTCAGTTTGTACGCCGACATTCGGCAGGGGCGGCGGCCGGCGTTCACCGACGCCGCGGACCCGGCAATGGCGGAGCGATTGTATGAATGGGTGGCGGCCCGGATTCGGGCATTGGGCGTTCCCGTGGAGATGGGCCGCTTTGGCGCGATGATGACGGTGTCCTCCGAAAATGCGGGTCCAATTAATATTCTGTTGGATTCTCACAAGGCCTTTTAGGTTGGTGGGGCAATGCCATTTGGCATTCATTTATCCAACGTCGGCTTGCCGAATCGAACGAGCAGGGCCGGCACAATCAGCATATTAAGAACGGTCGACGAGAGCAGCCCAAACACGATCACCAGTGCCATGGGCGACAGTATCTCAGTGCCTGGCTTCTCGCGGGCCATCGCCAACGGAATCATGGCTAAGCCGGCCGCCAACGCCGTCATTGCAATTGGTGCAAGCCGCTCAAGTGAGCCCCTGCGCACGGCTTCCACAAAGTCAGTGACACCCTCGTGCTTCTGAAGATGCCGCACGTGTGAAACGAGCATGATTCCGTTTCGTACGGCGATGCCGAAGAGCGAGATAAAACCGATCGTCGTCGCGATTGTCATGACTCCGCCTGTGATAACGACACCCATGATTCCGCCGATCAATGCCAATGGGAGGTTTATCATGATGAGCAATGCGTCGCGCATGGAGCCGAACACAACGTGGAGAAGAAAGCCGATTCCCAAAACAACGATGATTGCAAGGATTGCGAGCACGCGAGAAGTCTGCTCGGCGCTTTCGAACTGGCCGCCATACTCGACGTAGTAGCCGGGCAACAGTTGGACGTTCTTCGTCACCGCGGTTCGAATGTCTCCAACGACGCTGGATAAGGCTCGCCCGGCGACGTTGCACATGACGACGATCTTTCGGCGGACGTTTTCGCGGCTGATAAAGTTCGGACCGCGATCTTCGCTGATTCGTGCGAGGGCTTTCAATGGAACCTTTGGACCGTTTGGAGTATCGACGAGAATATCACCAGCGGTGCGAATGGAAGGGACTTCGCAGCCGTCCGGGTCGGACGGTCCGACACGAAGAACAAGGTCAAAGGCGACTCGTCCTTCGATTACGGTGGAAACCTTCGTTCCGCGGAATGCCGCCTCCAACGCGCGGGCGACATGGGCGACCCGAAGTCCATGTCGAACAATGGCGTCACGGTCGATGTCCACGCGCAGCACAGGAATATTGACCTGCTGCTCGGTGGAAAGGTCGACCACGCCGGGAATGCGCCCCATCTCGCCTTCTACTTGCTTGGCGAGTTCGCGCAGTTTGGTCAGGTCCTCGCCGAAGATCTTTACGGCAATTCCGGCGCGGGTACCGGAGAGCATGTGATCGATTCGATGGCTGATGGGCTGACCAAAGGTTGCCTGAATGCCTGGGATCAATGCCACATCCCGCCGAAGCGCCTCGAGCAATTGCGCCTTGCTGCGACGAGGCTTGCCGAGTCGAACCGGGGCATCCATGTCGAGGGTCAGGTCGATTTCGCTGGCCTCGACTCCCTGCACATGTTCGTCTTCTTCGGCACGGCCCGTGCGCCGGCCGATGGCAGCGATCTCGGGATGTTGCATGAGAGTCGTTTCGACAACATGGGCGAGTGCGTCGCTTTCTTCGAGGGATGTGCCCGGCAACGTCACCAGCCCTATTACCATTGCGCCCTCGTTGAATTCCGGCAGGAATCCCCGTCCGCGTGTTGCTCCGACGAACAGGGCGACAAGAAACGCCGCCATCGTCGGCGACAAGACAAGCCACGGATGACGGAGGGCCCACTGCAACGGCTTTGCGTACATCCGCTTAAGAAAAAGAACGATCCATGGGTCATGCGATGCCTGGATCGCTTTGCTTCCGGGAAAGAGGTAGTAGCACAGGACCGGCGTCACCACCAAGGCTGTAGCTAATGATGCGGCGATGGCGAGGCAGTATGCAATTCCGAGCGGGCGAAGAAGGCGGCCTTCGACGCCGGACAGAAAGAAGATCGGTGAGAAAACGAGCAGGATGATAAAACTGGCAAAGACGACGGACGCTCGCACCTCCACGCTGGCGCGAAAGATAATCTCGAGCGCGGGACGTTGCTGATCGAAAGAGCGGCTGGCGTTTTCCCGCAGTCGCCGCACAACGTTCTCGACATCGATAATGGCGTCATCGACCAATTCGCCGATGGCAATGGCCATGCCTCCGAGTGTCATCGTATTAATCGTGCCGCCCGTGAAATAGAGGACGATGATGGTTGTGACCAGCGAAAGGGGTATTGCCAACAGCGTGATCAGACTACCGCGGACGCTCCACAAGAACACGGAGACAATGACAATGACGAGCGCGCCACCATCTAATAGGGCGGCGAGGGTGTTATTGAGCGATGCCTCAATGAAGCTCGACTGCTTGAAGAGGTTCTTGTTAATAAACATCCCGGCAGGCAGGGATGCCTGAATCTCTTCGAGCACCGATTCCAAACGCCGGGTCAATTCCAGGGTGTTGGCCCCGGGTTGCTTCTGAATCGCGATGATCACCCCTTGTTCGATGATCGGCTTCCAGTTTGCATCGCGTCGGGAGGCCGCACCGGTGCCGCGTCTGATGGCGGCGCCCAAACGGACCACGCCGACATCGGCGACTCGGACCGGCACGCCGTTTCGCAACGAAATGACTGTCTTGGAGATATCGTCGATCGTGCGGATGCGCCCGAAACCCTGAACGATGTATTCCTCCCCCGCCTCAATCGTGAATCCAGCGGAGACATTCTCGTTGGTATCGCGAAGCGCGTCGCAGATGTCGTCGATATCGAAATCAAAGGCGCGCAGGCGCGCGGGTGATATGACCACTTGGTATTGCTTCTGCTCGCCGCCAATCGGTGTCACCTGAGACACACCCGGAACGGACAGGAGCCTTCTGCGAATGTCAGTTGTTGCGAGCGTGCGCAGGTCCATGAGATCGTGCCGGTCCGAGGTAAGCGATATAAAAAGAATTTCCCCCATAACGGACGAAATCGGCGCGAGGACGGGCGTATCCACTTGTGGAGGCAGCTTCTCGCTAAGCGTCGCCAATCGCTCGTTCACGGTCTGACGAGCGCGGTAGATGTCGGTTCCCCATTCGAATTCAACCCACACCACACCAATGCCCACGGCCGTCGCCGAGCGAACACGTCGAATGTTGGCCGCTCCGTTCACGGCGGCCTCAATGGGAAACGTCACCAGTGTTTCCATTTCGTCCGGTGCCATGCCGCGCCCCTCGCATAGGATGGTCACGGTTGGCGCCGTCAGGTCGGGAAAAACATCGACCGGCATCGTGGTGGCCAGAAAAGCACCGGCAACCAGCAATATCGACGAGACAATGATGATCGCGAGTCGGTTGCCGAGCGACCAGCGGATGATCCAATTCACCATGATTCGGTTCCTCGGGTTAATGCACGTGACCGTGGCCAAAGGCCGCGCCGGATTTGGACGAAATTTTCACTGCTTGCGCGCCGCGTGCGACGATTCGTTCGCCGACGGCCAGCCCCCTCCGTACTTCGACGAAGCCTGAATCACGGATGCCCAGCTCAAGTTCACGCTGCTGGCAACGCTCGCCCTCTAACAACACAAAAGCAATTGGGATGCCGTTGTCGTGAACGATCGCGGATTCGGGAACCGCGATGGCCTTCTCAATGCGGGTTGTTTCGAGGTAGACGTCAACAAGCAACCCGGCGCGTAGGTCGTTATTGGGATTGGGGATTTCGAAATAGAGCGTGGCGGTTCGAGTGGCAGATTCCACAATGCTCCCCAAGTGAATCTCTTTCCCACCGGCCGAAAGGACGTCGATGCGCCGGTCGGGGAAAGCCGCCGGAACCACTTGGGCATTTCGATTCTTGGGCAATTTGGAAAGATCAAACTCTGAAACGTGGGTGGCAACCCATACCCGATTCAGATCGACAATGCCGAATAGTCGGTCATTGCCGTTCAGTTGCTCATCCTCAACGTGGGCCGCCGCAACGACAACGCCCGAGATGGGTGAGGACAATTGGATGCGCAGAGGATCGTGGCGCGGGCGGTCGGGATTTGGCTTTCGGGCGGCCTCCAGGAAGACATCCAGTTCATCGGCCGCTTCATCGTACTTGGCCTTCATCGCCATGGCGGCGTTGTGTTGGGATTCGGCCAGTGCGAGATCTCGCTCGACTTCATACAATTCGCGAGCCGAACTGACTCCTTGTGAATGCAGTCCCGTCAATCGGGCATGTTCGCGCCTTGCAAAGTTAATCTGCGCGAGCGCGTCATCGATATCGCGCTGAATACTGACCGCCTTGGTGCGAAGGTCCATGGCGTATGTGGCGGTTTCGTTGAGGGAAGGGGTAGTGGGCTCAATCACCGCCAACAAATCCCCGGCCTTGACGGTGTCGCCCAGCCGTGGAAGCGGTCGCCCGCGAGGCGCGAGAAGTCGGCCGGCGATCGGTGTCCTCACGTCCGCCGACCGGTCAATGGCCGTGACGATGTCACCCGAGCAATGCAACCGTTCAACAAGGGACCGTTCGCCCACCGTCGCGAGCAACATTCCGATTTTCCACTGTTGTTCCATGAGAAACGGAATGGCTCCCGTTGGCTCAGGCTCGGAAACCGCCGAGGTCGCTGCCAGCGCGTCCGATCGTGACGCGTAAACAACAAACACGCCGAGATCGATCGATTCCGTGATTTGAGGGCTGTCGACGAGAAATCGAGCCTTAATTTTCCCCGGCCTGTCAAAAGTGTGAACCGGTGTAAATAGCCCATCACGGGCAGGGCCCTCCGACCTGAAAGACACGGTTTGGCCGTTCTCGTAGACGCCCTCAAACTTCAGTGTGCCGGACCGCACCGGTTCACCCGTGGCCAACACAGTGAAGTGAGAGACAAACTTGCGGGCCTCCCCGCGAATAAGGGGCTGATACTCCATAAAGAGTTCTATTTTCGATGTGAACAATGTTAGTGAAACAGCCTCTGGTTCGGCATCCGACGATGACTCGGTGGAGTCGCGGGTGCACGAGATCCCTCCGGAGAATCCGGCCAGGATCAGGGAAAGTGCGACGAGTGTCTTTTTCATAGGGATTATGCCGTTAGTGTACGTGTTGATTCACGGTCACGATCGTTGATCGATAGCGCGGATTCAGCCGCGCGCAGCAAAATAGCCGGACGCGGCTTCACCGTGCCCGGTCGCTTGGAACATGACTGTGAGTTCAGATCAAGAGAGGTGTTGGCGAGGCGACAGAGCAGAACGGCGGTGATCGAGAGCCATTGATCAACCCCCGTCCACTGCCGTTTGAATCGATAAAGGCGTTCGGCGGCAATACATGCACGAACAGGAGGGAGGGGGTGGATGACGGTTCTACGGGGCGATGTACCGCAAGTTGAACCGGAATCGCAACGATCGACGCATCCGGTTGGCTCTCATGGTCGCGGTGCGGCACCGACTCGCCTTCATGCCAGTGAAGCGGGCCGATCACGAGCGTTGCCATCGGCTCCCAAGTGAGGAGAAGAGCAACGATGACCAGTGATTGCGACGCCATTTTCATTGTCGATCAGTATACTCGCTTGTACGATAAAAGAACACCCTTTGGGGTGGGCTTGATAAATCGTGGCCTGCTTCCATAAAGGAACAATGAAGTCCTTGCAATTATCTTGGACTTGAGCTAAACTATAGGGCGTCTGAGAGATCTGGGGTTTCACCGCATTCAACTTTTTTCTTGATTCGCGCAAAAGCCCCTGCTAGCATGTACCGCGTTGGACATCCTGTCAGGGCCGTCCCGGTCCGATTCGTGTTCCCATGAAGGCCGATACGTCGTCAGGATGTTTGATTCGCAATCGGCGAGCCGTCTGATCGGACGGTTGGTCCGTCGCGGTGATGGAGTACCGCCGTACGCAAAGCAATCCGAACCGAGCACGATATCGCAAACCCATCGTCGGCCTGGCCGGCGGCGTCGGCTCCGGCAAAAGCACGGTGGCGAAGCTGCTGAGCGAATTGGGCGCGGCGGTAATTGATTCCGACGCCCTCTCGCGACACGAGTTGGAGTCGGACGAGGTGAAAGCGACGCTCCGCAAATGGTGGGGCGATGATGTCATCGGGCCCGACGGAAGCGTTGTTCGGCCGCGCGTGGCGGCGATCATTTTCGGCGATTCGGCGCAGCGTCACCGGTTGGAAGCGCTGCTCCACCCCCGTATTGCGGTACGCCGAAATGTGATGATTGATGACTATGCGGGCCAGCCGCGGATCCAAATGATCGTGCTGGACAGCCCGTTGCTCTATGAGACGGATTTGGATTTGCTGTGTGACGCGGTGATCTTCGTGGATGCACCGTTGGGGTCCCGCAGCGAGAGGTCCGAGAAACAAAGGAACTGGCCTCAGGGAGAGGTTGTTCGCCGTGAAAAATTCCAGCAGAGTCTGGACACGAAGCGTGCGAGGGCCGATTATATCTGCAGCAACAACTCCAGCCTGGCGGATCTGCGAAAGGATGTCGAGCGAATCTTCGCCGAAATCCTCTCAACGAACGAAACCCCGCGGGCCAACTCCCCACGCGACGAAAACGACTGATCGAGATCGTCATTTAGGGAACCTGTTCATACCGGTCGCTCGCTGAATTGCGGGCGAGGCGCATCTGCTTAGTTCTGCCGTCCGACGCGCCACGGCAAAAACACCCTGCAACTCATGCAAACACGTCTGACTATCTTCGGAGAAACACATCATGCCTAAGCCTCACGGGCACCATCAGAAGCATCACGCCAACAAGCCCAAGAAAAAACCCGCCCCCATGGTCTATGACGATGAACCGCCGGTGCGCCGCGAGCCGGTTGCACAGGCCCCCGTCGCCGTGACCACCCGCGTGGAAGAGGCCGATGATTTCTTCCGGGATGAAGCGGTTGCCGTACAGACCGCGCCGGTCGGCACGGATACTGGCGGCGCAGCGGCACCCGCCAATGCACCCTCCGCTGCCGAGGTGGCCGGCCGGGGCCTCGATAAAGAGACGCACGAGCGCTATGAGAAGATCAAGCGCGGCGACCTGCACATCACCGAATTGCAGAAGATGGCCATCAACGAACTTCACGAGCTGGCCAAGGTCGAAGGGGTGAGCGATTTCGCCGCCCTGAAAAAGCAGGACCTGATTTTCAAGATTCTCAAGGAGCGGATTAACAAGAACGGCCTCATGTATGGCGAGGGCGTGCTCGAAATTTTGCCCGACGGATTCGGCTTCCTCCGCAGCCCTGAATACAACTATGTCCCGTGTCCCGACGACATCTACATCAGCCCGTCGCAGATTCGCCGCTTCGGCCTGCGCAGCGGCCACATCATCGCGGGGCAGATTCGCCCGCCCAAGGAGAGCGAGAAGTACTTTGCCCTGCTTCGCGTGGAAGCGATCTGCTTTGAGGAGCCGGACAAGGTTGTCGACAAGGCGGTCTTCGAAGACCTCACGCCGCACCACCCGATTCGGCGCATCTATCTGGAAACGTCGCCGGAAGAAGTGAACATGCGGGTCATCGACCTTTGCACGCCGATCGGCTTCGGCCAGCGCATGCTCATCGTCGCGCCACCGCGCACTGGTAAGACGGTGCTTATGCAGAAGATGGCCAACGCCATCACAACGAATCACCCCGATGCCTATGTCATCATCCTGCTGGTCGATGAGCGGCCGGAAGAAGTGACGGAAATGCAGCGGCACACCAAGGCCGAGGTCGTCTCCAGCACGTTCGATGAGCCGGCCAGCCGCCACGTGCAGGTCGCCGAAATGGTCATCGAAAAGGCCAAGCGCCTGACCGAGTACGGCCGCGACGTGGTGATTTTGCTCGACTCCATCACGCGATTGGCCCGTGCGTATAACACGGAAGTGCCGCACTCCGGCAAGATTCTCACCGGCGGTGTCGACGCGAACGCGTTGCAGAAGCCCAAGCGATTTTTCGGCGCGGCCCGAGCGATTGAAGAGGGCGGCAGTCTGACGATCATCGGCACGGCGTTGGTCGATACCGGCTCCAAGATGGACGAAGTCATTTTCGAAGAGTTCAAGGGAACCGGTAACAGCGAATTGCACCTCGACCGCCGCCTGGTGGAAAAGCGCATCTGGCCGGCCATCGACATCGCGGCGAGCGGCACGCGCAAGGAAGAGCTGCTCTGCGATCCGCGGGAGTTGGAACTGATCTACAAACTGCGGCGCGTGTTGGTGGACATGAACCCGATCGAGGCGATGGAGCTTCTGACGACGCGATTGAAGAAGGTGAAGAGCAACGCCGAGTTTTTGATGACGATGAATTTGGCGTAAAGGGCCGCGGTCTTTGCCGTTGGTTTCCGATATTTCTGAACCCAAGTCCGATATAGGCCAGTTACACCGTAGCTGACCTTGGATTTGGTCATTGCCGTTTCATTTGACGTCGCATGCTCATCATAAACTAATTTATTCAGAATTAGTTTGACGGTGTTGCAGCCGCCCCTTATACTAATTTGCGATAGATTAGTTTATAATTAGTTCATAAGTGATTGCGCTGCAACGGTTTGCAAATGAAAATCCCTCAGACGCCTCCGGATGCGGACCTATTATTCCGAAAAGCCGCTGAAAGTGGCCGCCATGCAGTCTTGATGCGGTTAAATGAAGTTGGTTCTCAAAGTCAATCGTCTTACCTCCACTGGGACGAACTTCGATTCAAGCCGCCTCCCGCGGGACTTTCGCCTCAGGATTGGTGGTTATTACTCAAGCTTTGGAGGCGGTCACAAGCCCAGGTCGTGCCGCTTCGGGATGTGGGAGGGCGTTCGTTTGGTTGGGTACCGTGGCACAAGATTACAGAGGCATTGCATCGAATCGATGTCGGCCTGGGCGGAACGATGCACACGCCCGAGGCCGTGACGCATCCGGAAACGCGAGATCGATATTTGATCCGGAGCCTTTCGGAAGAGGCAATCACCTCCAGCCTCCTCGAAGGCGCGGTGGTGACGCGAGAGGTGGCCAAGCAACTGATCCGCACGCGGCGTCCGGCTCGCGACAAAAGCGAGCGCATGATTCTAAACAATTATCTGACGATGAGAAAGATTCGTGACCTTCAGAAGGAAGAGATCACGCCCGCACGTGTCCTTGAACTTCACCGGATGATTACGGATGAGACACTTGACGATCCAAAGGCTGCCGGCAGACTGAGAAAAGAGGACGAACGCATCCGTGTGATGGACGAAGAGGGCACAGTATTTCACGATCCGCCGCCCGCAGGCGAACTGAAAGAACGAATGAAGATGATGTGTGCGTTTGCGAATGGCAAGACGCCGGACGGGTTTCTCCATCCGGCCCTACGAGCCATCATCCTGCACTTCTGGCTCGCCTATGACCACCCATTCGTAGACGGAAATGGTCGGATGGCGCGAGCATTATTCTATTGGTCCATGCTTCGGAGCGGTTATTGGCTCTGTGAGTTCATTTCAATCTCAAACGTGATTCTGAAGGCCCCTGTTCAATACTACAAAGCGTTCCTTCATGCCGAGACGGACGATAATGATGTAACCTACTTTATCGTACACCAGTTGGATGTGGTCTTAAGGGCTACCGAAGATCTGCATCAATACATCAAGCGACAAACGCAACGAATGAACGCGCTTCGATCCAGACTCAGTGGTATCGATGTTTTGAATCATCGACAACGTGCGCTTGTTGAACACGCACTGGGGCATCCTGATTCGGAATACACCATTGATGCGCATCAAGCGAGTCACGACGTGGTCTATCAAACAGCCCGCAGTGATTTGCTTGATCTTGAAAAACGTGGATTACTTCACAAATACAAAGTCGGACGTGTCATGCATTTTCGCCCGGCAAAGGACTTGGATGAGAAACTCGCCGGTGATCCCGGGGAATGAATGACGCTCGCCATTAGGCAACGCTTATTGTCCTTGTGTTGACACCTGCCTTTGCTAGAAAAGGAGCCGTTTGGATGTACACAGGCCTGCACTACTTCTACGACAGCCTCTACGGCCATGACTCCGAAGCCCGAACCCAGGCGCGCGAGGCTCGGATGGATGCCGCCGGGTTGCGCGAACGGTTGGATCGACAGGCCCTGATGTCGATGGCCCTGTGGTCGCTGATGAAGGACCAATTCGCGCTGACCGACGACCAGCTCCTGAAGCGGATTCAGGACATCGACCTGTCCGACGGCAAGCTCGACGGCAAAGTCATGCAGGGCGTCACGGACTGCAAGCAATGCAATCGATCGCTGTCGCCGCGCCATGCCAAGTGCATCTATTGCGGCACGGTGCGCGAGACGCTTCCGGGAATGTAATGTGCGAACCATTCGGCCCGGTGCGCGGCCCGAGAAGGAGCCGCGCGACCGGGCCTTGATATGTCCACGTTATCACCTTTATGGGGTAAGCAGAATACTGACGAAGCCGGGGATGTCCGGCAGGTCCATAGTTCCGTTATTGTCGAAATCACCCGGACAGGTATCTTCAAATTGGTTGGATGACGAAAGCACGGCCGTGGTGAATTTGGCAATATCGCGGCCATTTGCGAAAGTATCACCGTTCATGTCGCCGGTATGGCCGGGACACGGGATTGTGTAGCGGGCGATCCAGGCTTCAGCGTCGCCAGACGGATTTGTGCCGTTTCCGCAGAGCACAACAACGTTGCCAACTACTGTCACACCTGTCGCATCCAAAAGCGTCCAGCCCAATGGAATCGTGACCCCGTTGTTGGTCAACACGTCAGCGACACGGTGGATGGATAGGTTTTCGTCCCAAATAACAGCCTCTGTACCAACTGTGGAACTGCCCCATCCAACGGTAAGCAAATTATTTGGCGCGACGGCGAAAGCGATTGAGTCTGTAACGCCGCCAGGTAGGTCATCGAGCGGAACCATGCCGGTGGCCTGCGTCCAACGCAATCCCTGACGTCCGACGCCAGTGGCTCCATAACCGAAAATTACGTTTCCATCCGGTGTAATGCCGTAGGTATATGCTTCGGTTGATCCACCGGGCAGGTCGCCGATGTTAACGATGCCTGTTGAGGCGGTCCAATAGAACAACTCACCGGCGTAGTTTCCGGCCATTTTCGATCCATCGGCGCTTACCCCTGTAAACGAACTCGGATTCGGTCCGATCTGCACCCAACTACCGCCCATGGTCAGATACGAAGCCAGATACCCCGTGTCGTTATACGAAACACCGCAGATGACGCTGCCATCGGCGCTTATGCCTGTAGCAAGACTCCAGAAGCAGCCGCCCGGCGCATCGCCGAGCAGTTCCAAGCCAGTGGATTGGGACCAACGGAAAGCCTCTTGATTGCTACATGATGTCTGGCTTGTATCCGTCATTCCAACAACATAAGTGCCATCGGGAGTTGTCGCGAATGCCGTGCTGAAGAAAGTACCACCAGAGCCATCACCGAGTCCGACCATGCCGTCTAATGCGGTCCACCGAAATGCCTCAGTTCCCGAGGTAGACGTGCTATTTCCAACCACGGTCGAACCGTCCGATGACAATGTGCCGCCGAAATGATCTGTGTGGCTAGCTATCGCACCACCCGGCAGATCGCCGAGGCCCTGGAAGCAGGGCGGTGAATTGCAGATTGTGTATCGGGCGATCCAGCCCTCTGTATTGCCTTGGGGATTTGCCCCAATTCCACAGAGGCTGACAATACTGCCCGTAATCGTGATGCCCGTCACTTTCTGCAGCAGCCAACCGGCGGGAATTGTTACGTCCCGGTCGGCCAAAACATCTGCAAGACGATGTATTGCCCGGGTCTCGCCCCATAGGACCGCTTCTGTTCCGATGGCAGAGTTTCCTTCGCCAACGATGAATGTGCCATCAGCGCTAATTTTTCGCGCGAGGCTGCTAACCGCGCCACCGGGTAAGTCACCGAGATTTATCATGCCAGTGTTTGAGGTCCAGAGGAACGCCTCTGCGCCATTTCTACCGACTACAGACCCATCGTTTGCGACGCCATAGGCAAATGAACCTGCCGACGCACCACTCAAAAACTCAAACCCGCTCTGCGAAGACCATCGCGCAGCCATCATGTTGCCGTTGTTATTGCCGTCGCCGATGACCCACTGACCATTTCGAGAGACGCCCCATCCGTTGCTCTGGATTTGTGTAACTGGCTCCCAGCCGTTTACAGTTGTCCAAGTCGACATTGCCATCGTACATCCTGGCAACATCACGCCACCGCAGATTTTTCCATCATCCGCCATTCCAAATCCGTAACTCTCGCAGCAGCCCGGAGCCCCGACACCAAGGCCTGTCATCCCGGTGGCCTGAGTCCAACGGAATCCCTCTTGGTAGGCGTCGGCTACGCAGCCATCGGCCGACGAACTCCAACCTGAGACAATCGAGCCGTCTGCCGAGACACCATATGCAGGTCCGCCGTGATCATGTCCGGACAGGTCGCCAAGGCCGACCAAACCCGTATCGGCGCACCACCGAAATGGCTCGCCGAAACTGGGATGAGTCGAATTGGCTGAGCGGCTGTCGCCTACGACGGTTTGTCCATCCGCCGAAATCTGAAGCGCACGACTGAAGTACAAATCGCCGGGAAGATCGCCGAGGCCCTGAAAACACGGGGGCGTTGTGCATTGGCCATTTGCTGGTTGCGAGGCCATGACGCCCAGCGTGAGTGCAGCTATTGCGATCGCGCGATGGTGCATTTTCCTGTTGTGGAATTGAGTCGCTGCAACGCTAAGCCGAGATACGACGAAGTCCATTCCTTGTGCAGCGGATTGAAAAACCGGCCAGCGCAAAGCCGCGAGATTAAATTCTTTCACAACGCGCGGGTAAGTCGAGATTTGACTCCAAAGCCACATGTCCATGACCTCCATTTGTTCGGCCAGCTCCGACAGGGAGAGGCTCTGGAGGGAAGGAGAGGAAAAGGATTCGGTGAGCGTCATGAAAAGCGAAGAAAGAAAAGGGGCCGAGGGGTCGAGGGGCCAAGGGGCCAAGGGTTCAGCGGTTGGCGAAATAGAGGCCCTTTTCTGACCCGTCGCCGTCTGGTACTGCCGGAGGAGGGCGACAAAAGATTCTCGTGCAAATGGCGATTCGTCGAGGGTGGTGCGGATCTTGTGAAGTCGCCTTTTTGGTGAAAGGTCGGCCCACCAGCGGTCGGCGGCGTCGACGAACAAGCGTTGGACACGTTCGCCGGGCATCGCGCTGGCAGAGGCGGCGTAACAATTCAAGGCCTCGGGCAGTCGTCCGCGTTTTTCGAGAAAAAGGGCGTATTCGATTGCGGCTGGAGTGTTAGGCGGTGCCTTGCGCAGAATGGCCTCGGCGTCATCATCGCGATCGGAGGCTGCCAAAATGCTTGCGCGGATACGATTTTGGGCTCCGCGTGGATCACTCAAGGAGAGCTTCTTAGCCTCATTCAGCCATCGTTCGGCACGCTCTGCGTCGCCGCACTTGGCTGCTGCGTCGGCGAGGTACTCCAGCAGGAAGCCGACTCCCGGAAACGCCATGACCGCCTGCTGTAATCGCGGATATGCCCTTGCCGATTGATCATTGAATAGATAGAGCACGCCGAGTGCAGCGTCGACAAGCGGGTCGGGCTGCGCCAGCGGATCACGCTGCTGCTCATACTGTTCCCATGACTTGATCGCGGCATCGAAATCATTGGTCAGGAATGCAAATAACCCGCGGTCGCGGGGGTCTGGAAAACGCGATCTGTCACTGCGTTGGGTTGTGTCGGGATCGCACGCTGATTGGACGACTTCCCGCTCTCGACGAATGTCCTTGTCAAACGGCGCCCACCACAGTGCCTTGTCATACGAGGCTAGTGCAGTGGTGAACGCTTTCTTTCGCGCGTCCTGTTCCGCCGGTGCGATGGGCTTATCAGGGCCCCAATAAAGGACCGACACAATGGAATTGGCTTGCTTGGGGTCGAGCAGGGCGAGGCGGGCATTGCGAACCTGGCCCGCCACCCAGCCTGGGACGAAGAAGAAGTAGGTGACCAGCCCTGTAGCGATCAGGATCGTAAGCAAACTTCCAATAGTCAGACCGATCGCGGCGGCGCGGTTGCGGCGGAGGAGTTTGACGCTGCGAGTGGCGAGGCTTGCGCGACGGGCGTGGATGGGTTGGAAGCCGAGCAGGCGTTCCAGATCTTCAGCAAACTCCGTTGCCATTTGATAGCGACGATCCGGATCGGGATCAATGGCCTTGGTGATGATCGTCTCGAGATCGCGGGGGACGCGCGGGTTGAGCTTTCGCAGGGGAGTCGACAGACCGGACTCGATCTGGCGGAGCATGGCGACCGGCTCGCGAGCCTCGAACGGAAGTTGCAGAGCGAGTGCGTGATACAAGGTGACGCCGAGGGCGTAGAGATCGCTGCGCGCATCAACGCGGGCGGTGTCGCCGCGGAGCTGTTCGGGCGGAGCGTAGGCGACAGTTCCGGCGAAGCGCCCGTCCTGCGTGTGGATCGACGAATCGACTTCGCGGGCGAGGCCGAAATCTGCGAGCAGGGCAGTGCCGTCGCGGCGCAGCAGGATGTTGGAGGGTTTTACGTCGCGATGCAGAATGCCGGTCTTGTGGACGGCCGCGAGGGCGTGGGCGATGGAGATGCCGAGACGGCAGATGAACGGGACGTCAAGATGAGGAAAGTCGGTACTGTGTGATGAACCAGAAGGGAATCCGGTGGAGTTGGGTGCGAGAAGGGATTCTCGCACCAGCATGGGTTTATTCGCGTCCAAATGGTCCGCACAGCGGACCCTACGCTCGTCGATCCATGCGGCCAACGATGTTCCATCGACCCATTCCATCGCGTAGGCGCAGAGGCCGTCTTCATCGAGGACATCGTGGATCGCGACAATGTTTGGATGTCGCAGGCGGGCGATGGCGCGGGCTTCGAAGGTGAATCGATCGCGTGCCCGCGGCGACAGGCCGGTCGAGACCGGCAAGACCTTGAGCGCGACGGGACGGCCGCCGAGGGATTCCTGCCGTGCGAGATAGACGGTGCCCATTCCGCCGTGGCCGAGTTCGTGCAGCACGTCGTAGCCGCCGATGACGGGCATGCGGCGGACGGGACCGGAGGCGATTTGCGACGCGAGTCGAATTAATCGCTCGACGTCTGCGCGTAGATTTTCTCGTCCATCCAGCAGTTCATCCGTGATGGCCGGTCGGCCCTCCTCAATCAACCGAACGGCGTGCTCGAAGACGTCATCAAGGAATTCCTGAGCGTCGCCTTGTGAATCGGGTGCGTTGGGTTTCACGGCCTCTACCTGATTGGAGAGGAATCGGCCGCCACGATTGGCGAGGAAACTCCGGTCGTCGTGGCCCGTGAGGCGATGGCCTCCTTCAGGAGCTGATGATACCGCTCCGCGCCCCGGCGAAACCGATGGCGGACGGCGCTTTCACCGATGGCCAGTTGCTGAGCGATTTCGGAGATTTCCAATTGCTCGAACAGGCGAAGGCGGACGACCTCGCGCACTTCGTCCGGCAGACGCTCCAGCGCGGCGCGCATGGCGGCCGCCTGCTCCTGATAGATGGCCAGACGGCTCGGAGTGGTCGAGCCTACCGGGCCGAACGCCGCTTCGCCGGAGTCGGAGCGCATGGCACTGAAGGCGATCGGCTCCTGCCCTCCGCCGCGCTTCTGTGCAGACTGGTAATCGGCTGCCTCGCGGATGCGATTGTCGATGATGGTCAGCAACCACGAACGAAAGGAGCGGACGCCCTTCCATTCGCATTTATGACGGTCGCGCCAAGCGTGGAGCAACGCCTCCTGAAAGATGTCCTCAGCGGAAAGATGGCGTCTGAGTATCGTGCTCATTCGAGAATCGATGACCACGAGCAGCGAGGCCGGATTCAGCGATTCAATCAAACTGTCCCACGCCGATGCGGAGTCTGACAAGAGGGGATTCGCAGTGACGTCATGATCGGGCATGATCCAGGCTTCCCGACGACTAGAGACCAGTACTCGTAATCCGACATTATACCAAACGCATGACTGGGCACAGGCTCAACGAGGTCACCTGCGAGGTCCCAAAGTGTCGCTGATTTTTTACGATTGCCGCGGGTCTGATCGAACGGACGAGTCAATTCGAAGCGTGCAATTGTTGTCTTGCAGATGGCATGACAGTTTTGAGAGACTTCTAACGACTGTCCATTCTCCACGCCATCACGTCCCCCGCTCGCCCGCACATCACACATGGAACGTGCCCGCCGCCTCGCCCGCAGGATGGGCAAACGCCGCCGGTGCTGAAGGGGTCGAATTGTTGCCCACAGGCGCAACGTGCCACGACGCCGCCGATGATGGGCGCTTCGCCGCACGACGGACATTTCAATCCGCCATAGCGCGGCTGCGAAAGCATGTCGCTGAGTTGTTTCGCCCGAGCCATCCCCGCGCGGCAGCGCGACGCGGCGAAGATCGCAATGATGACGAGCCACCAATCGCCGATGTAGATCGCCAGCCCGCACCCAATGGCCGCGCCGAGGAAGCCGATCCCCGAGGCGATGGTGAGACTCCGCGGCTGCCCCACGAAGAACCAGAGAATCGACTGAAGAATCTGCCCGCCGTCGAGCGGGTAGATCGGGAGCATATTGAACACGAGCAGGGCGATGTTGATCGTGGCGATCATTTCAAGATAGGCGAGTAGATCGTCGGATGCCCCGGGCAGTAAGGCGTTGGCAAAGAAATACACGCCGAGCGTAATCGGGACGAGTACGACGTTCACCAGCGGGCCGGCCGCGATGCTCCAGAGAACCGCGCCGGGTCGCTGTGGTGGATCGACATACGCAACGCCGCCGAGCGGCCAAAGCAGGATGCGGTCGGCCCGGCCTCCGACCGAGCGACAGGCCAGCGAATGGCCGAATTCGTGGAGCAGCACGATCAAAAAGAGCGAGACATACTCGGCGACATTCCAGATCGGCGAATCGTAGATGCTCTTGCGCGATTGCAACTCGAACAGGGCGACGAGGCCCCACGTCCAATGCAGGAACACGTCAATCCCTGCGAATTGGAACAGGCGAAAGGCGCCGGGGAAAGTGCCCGAGGATGGTGAAGAGGATGCCACGCGGCGGGATTGTAGCCGGGCGTCCGCAGCAGGGAGGGCGACTTTGACAATTCGCGAGCGGCCCCTTATTGGCAGGGGATATGAGCACGTTTAATCGAGCACAAGTCATCGACGACAACTTCGTCGCGATGTTGAAAAACTGGTCCGAGCCGGCCGCGCGGCGGGTCGGCATGGATGAGGCCGTCGCGCCGGGGGCGACCCTGATCGGCCGCGATGCCGTGGAACTGCTGGAATCGCAGATGACCTGTCGGCATCTGGACCTGATCGCGCGGTGGCTGCGAAGCAAAGACGCGGCATTTTACACCATCGGCTCGGCAGGCCACGAGGGCAATGCGGTTGTCGGTCGCGCGACGCGGCACACCGATCCGGCATTTCTCCACTATCGCAGCGGCGGATTTGTCGTGGAGCGATCGCGCAAGGTGCCGGGCATCGACATCATTTATGACGTGGTGTTGTCGCAGGCAGCCAGTGCCGAGGACCCCATCGCCGGCGGACGGCACAAGGTGTGGGGTTCGGTACCGCTCTGGATCCTGCCGCAGACCAGCACGATTGCGAGCCAGCTTCCCAAGGCGGTCGGCACGGCCATCGGCATCCAACGGGCGCGGCATCTCGGTAAGACGTTGCCGATCCCCGAAGACAGCATCACGGTGTGCAGCTTTGGTGATGCGAGCTGCAACCACAGCACGGCGCAGGGGGCATTCAACTCGGCGCAGTGGGCGGCGTTTCAGCATCTGCCCGTGCCGGTGCTCTTCGTCTGCGAGGACAACGGCATCGGCATCTCTGTGCATACACCGACGAACTGGGTGGAAACATCGTTCTCGAGTCGGCCGGGGCTGAAGTATTTCCGTGGGAATGCGCTGGACCTGGTGGAGTGTCATCAGGTCGTCACCGATGCGGTTGCCTATTGCCGCTCGCATCGGGCGCCGACGTTTCTGCACTTGAAGACCGTGCGAATGCTTGGCCACGCGGGATCGGATTTCGAGCCGGCCTATCACTCGATGGAAGAAATCGCCGCGGCCGAGGCGAAGGACCCACTGCTGGCATCGGCGCGATTGGTGATCGAGTCGGGGCTGATGAGCGCGCAGGAAGTGCTGGCGAGATATGAAGCGCTTCGCACGAGAACGGCGAAGGCGGCCGAGAAGGTCGTCACTCGTCCGCGACTTACGACGGCGGCCGAGGTGCTCAAGCCGCTCGCTCCGTACACGCCGGACGCCGTAAACCAGGAGGCCCGGCGCACCATCGACCCGGCGAAGCGCATCGACGTGTTCGGCGGCGAAGCGAAACTGCCCGAGCGATTGGAGCCTCGGCACTTGGCCGTGCAAATCAACTCGGCGTTGTTCGACCTGATGGCCAAGTATCCGGAGATCGCCGTCTTTGGCGAAGACGTGGCGCAAAAAGGCGGCGTCTATTACGTCACGGCGGGCCTGTTCAAGAAGTTCAAGGCCGCCCGCGTGTTCAACACGCTGCTGGATGAACAGACGATCCTCGGTCTCGCACAGGGCTTCGCGAATGTCGGCCTGCTTCCGATGCCGGAGATTCAGTACCTCGCGTATTTCCACAACGCCTGCGATCAGATTCGCGGTGAGGCGTGCTCGCTACAGTTCTTTTCACAGAATCAGTACCGCAATCCGATGGTCGTGCGCATGGCATCGCTGGCCTATCAAAAGGGCTTTGGCGGTCATTTTCACAACGACAACAGCATCGCCGCGCTTCGCGACATCCCCGGACTCGTCATTGCCTGTCCGTCGCGCGGCGACGATGCCGCGGCGATGCTGCGAACGTGTGTCGCCCTCGCCAAGGTCGACGGCCGCGTTGTTGCGTTCTTGGAGCCGATCGCGCTGTATATGACCAAGGATCTGCATGAGCCAAACGACGGCGCGTGGTCCTTTGCGTATCCGTCGCCGGAGGTCGCGGTGCCGCTCGGCCAGCCACGCATCTACAACGAATCCGCAAAAGATTTATTAATCATCACCTTTGGCAACGGCGCGTACATGTCCCTCCGTGTGGCGAAGCGGCTTGAATCGCAGGACGGCATCAACGTTCGGATCATGGATTTAAGATGGCTTAGTCCGCTGAACACCGATGAAATCGTTCGCCACGCCGAGGCCTGTGGAAAGGTCCTGGTGGTGGATGAAGGCCGACGATCGGGCGGCGTGGGAGAGGGAATCGTCACAACCATCGCTGAACGTGCGAAAAGGCACATTCCAGTGGATCGAGTCGTCGGGGAGGATACATATATCCCGCTCGGCCCGGCGGCAAACCTCGTTCTTCCGTCCGAGGAGGCAATCGAGGCGGCTGCTCGCAAACTTCATGCGTCCCAACCTTGAAATTGACGTACCTGATCCGTTACGCTACGGTCTGTAACTAGTGTTCGGGCGTCGGCGGCCTCTTCCGGCAGTCTCCCATCTCCGGCGCGGTCCATTAATAGAACGAGAGGGTAATTCCATGAAGCGAGTACTTTGGTCATTCTGCGCACTCACCGTCATCGCGGCGGCTCCGTCGATGTCGTCGGCACAAACTCTTCAGTACTACGGTTACGTTGCAAATCTCGAAGCGATGCAGGAGGTGCCGCCCAACGCATCGCCCGCAGGCGGTACGGGAATCTTTGTCATCGATGTGGTGAATGACACGATCTCTTATCGAATCGAATTCGGCGGACTCACGGCGGCCGAAACGGCGGCGCACTTTCACGGACCGGCCGGTCCCGGCGTGAACGCGGGTGTGCTGTTCCCACTTCCGGCCGGCAACCCGAAGGCCGGTGTCTGGAACTACCCGGCCGCGCTGGAGCCGGACATCCTCGGCGGCCGCATTTATGTCAACATTCACTCTGCGGCATTTCCCGGCGGAGAGATTCGCGGGCAGGTGGTGACGCATGTGGCGACGCTTTCGTCCGCTCAGGAGAACCCGCCAAATGCCTCCACGGCGGCGGGGTTCGGCTGCTTCGTTATGGACCCCGTGGCGAATACGCTCTCGTATTACATCGCCTATGGCGGCCTCAGCGCGAATGAAACCGCCGCGCATATCCATGGCATGGCGCCGAGCGGTGTCAATGCGGGCGTATTGCTCCCACTCCCCGCGGGAAGCCCCAAGGTCGGCGTGTGGAACTACCTCGAAGCCCAAGAGGGCCAAATCCTCGCCGGCATGACCTACGTGAACATTCACACGACACCTAACCCCGGCGGTGAAATTCGCGGCCAAGTGGTGAACAGCCTGGCGACCCTCCAGGGCCTGCAGGAGGTGCCGCCGAATGGTGCACCGGGTCTTGGTATCGCTCATCACTCGCACGACCTGGCAGCAGATCGAATCGGGTACTTCATTCGTTACGGCGGGCTGACGGGAGCTGAGTCGGCGTCGCACATTCACGGCTTCTCGCCGCGAGGAATCAACTCCGGCGTAAAGTTCGCCTATGCACTTGGCACACCGAAGAATGGCAACTTCACTTATCCAGCGGCGGATGAACCGAACTACCTGGACGGTCTTTCCTATGACAATGTCCACACGGCGGCTAATCCGGGCGGCGAGATACGGGGTCAGATCGAGCCACGCTTCAGTTGCTGGGGCGATTCGAATCGCGACAACCAGGTCGACCTGGCCGACGTGGCGCCGTTTGTCGATTGCCTGCTCAACATCGGACCCTGCGCATGCAGCGACGTTAATTTCGACGGCACGGCGAATGGTGCGGACATCGCGCAGTTCATCATGGTCTTGTTGACGACCTGAGCCGGCCACTACGATCTTGACTGAACAAAAAAAGGCCCGCGGCGTTCGACGTCGCGGGCCTTCATAGTTGAGGTCGTTTGATGAAGCGGACGATCAGTTCTCGGCCACGGCCTTCACCCCGTCGTGCGAGGTCTTTTCCGGCGTCCTTGCAAAAGCGTACAAGCTCAGGCTACCCCAGACGAAGAGGATAATGCCCACTCCGGCGGCGAGAGCGCCGACGCGCTTCTGTGCTTTTTCACCGACGGTGATGCCCCAGCTAATGCAAAAGGTCCAGATGCCGTTGGCGAAGTGGTAGCACGCGGCCCAGAGGCCGACGACATACATTGACAAAGTTATCCACGCAGGAACAACAAATCCCAGTTGAGTAATCTCCCAGTGAGTCAGCCCCCTCCGTGTCATTTCAAATTTATCAGGGTTTGCTTCGGCCATGAACTCCGGTCCCCATCCTACCAAGTGTGCAAACCGGAACTTCAACAGGTGAACAATGATGAATAAGAACGCGATGTATCCCGTGATCCGCTGCAGCGTGTATCGCCGGTTGGCCATGTACGGATAGCTGTGCGTGTTCGGCTCGGCGCTCATGGCGATCTTGATGCCGTAAATGGCGTGAAAGGCGATTGGCAGGAAGATGCCGAATGTTTCCAGCGCCCACAGATAGGGCAGCTTGTGAAGGCTATGCACCGAGTCGTTGAACTTTTCCGGCCCCATGAAGGCCATCGAATTGGTCAGCATGTGCTCCGTCAGGAAGGCCCCGATCGGGATGATTCCGGTCAGCGAGTGCAGCTTGCGGAGCAGAAAGTGGTACTTCTTGTCGAGAACGTTCGGGTCGAGGGTGAAGCCCTGCGAGGCCGACGCCGGAGTGGATGCATTGTGGTGTTCCATGGTGCGGCGGATTGTAGAGCAATAATCCGCTTCGGAAAGGCCGCCGGACCCTTCCCGGGCATTGCAGCCGGTGGTACCGAAAAAACCTCGAAAAACCGGGCCGATCCATCGTACATCCCACCCCGGAAATCGGCTAAAATAGGCAGGCCGGAATCGCCGGCATGTCCATGGTACCTAGGGGTGGAGCCTCTTCATGTTGAAAACAGCTCGGTGGGGAATCGTTTCATTATTCATTTTCGCGGGAACGGTCGGAACGGCCTTGGCCGTCGACCATTCGATCAAGCCGGGCGATCAGGTTGTTGCCGTCGATGTGCAGAACGCGGAGCAACTCAAGGCGCTGCTCAATCTCGATCTTGACATCTGGTCGCACGAGTACGGCATCGGCCCGATGGATGTTCATGCGTCGGTCGACGAGCGCAAGGCGTTGCAGAAGGCCGGCCTGACGTGGAAGGTCAAAAACGCCGACCTCTTCGCCGAGAATCTGCGCGAGCAGGCAGAGTTGGCCGTGCGAAGCCCCGGCGACTTTACCGCGTACAAAGACTTTGCCGGTATCGAAGCATACATCAACAACCTTGCCACGACGCGGCCCGATCTTTGCACCGTGTCCACCTATGGCACCAGCATTCAGAGCCGACCGCTCTATGTGTTGAAGATCACCGGTCCGAACCCGGGGCCCAAGCCCGCGGTCTTTTATCACGGTTTGATCCATGCGCGCGAGTGGATTACCGGCCCGGTATCTTTGTATCTGGCCGAGTACCTTGTGAACAACTACGACACGAATCCGTGTATTCAGAGTCTTGTGAATGGGATGGAGTTCTATATTGCTCCTGTCGTGAATCCGGATGGTTACGTCTACACATGGACGACAACGCGGCTCTGGCGCAAGAATCGCCGGGCCAATGCCGGCGGCAGCTTCGGTGTCGATCTCAATCGCAATTTCGGCTACCAGTGGGGCTTCGACAACAGCGGCTCCAGCGGAACCGCCAGCAGCGATACGTATCGCGGTACGAGCGGATTCAGCGAACCCGAGACCGCGGCCATCCGCGACTTCCTGATCGCCCATCCAAACATCAAGGCATACATGGACTATCACAGCTATTCGCAGCTTCTGATGTGGCCCTGGGGCTATACACCGTCGCTGACGCCCGACAACGCCAAGTTCGCGGCCATCGGCAATTATATGAATCAGCAGATCATGGCCGTGCATGGCATGACCTACACGGCTGGACCGACAAACACAACGATCTATCCGGCCAACGGCGTTTCGATTGATTACGCATATGGTGCGGCCGGCAAGTTTGCATACACCATTGAGCTGCGTGACACCGGCGCTACGGGTTTTCAGCTACCTGCCGATCAGATCACACCGACGTGTCAAGAAAACCTTCCGGCGATTCTTTACTTGTCGCGGTATGCATCGACGGGTGTGTTGCTGGACATCGTCGGCACTCCGCCGAGCGTGATTGCCGCCGGCTCGCCGACCGCGGTTCAGTTCACGATTAACAACGCGCAGGAGTCCTACGTCGGCGGCTCGGGCCTGTTGTACTATCGCTACAACCCGGGCGATCCATATTCGAGCGTGCCGCTCAATCTGGTGAGCGGACAGACCTACTCGGGCACGATCCCGGCGGGCCTTTGCGGGCAAACGCTTCAGTATTACGCCACTGCATCGGGAAGCCTCGGCTATCTCGCGAGTGCGCCGTGCAACGCGCCGACGGCGGTGTATTCGGCATCGGTGCAGAACATTCAGCCGCCGACCACGGTATTCAGCTACAGCTTGAGCGCCAACCCGGGATGGACGACGCAAGGCCAGTGGGCCTACGGCGTGCCGCAGGGAATCTGCGGCGACCCGACGTCGGGCTTCACCGGTCCCAACGTCTATGGTTACAACCTTGCCGGCTGTTATGCCGACAACATCGCGACCGTTCAATATCTGACAACAACGCCGATCAATTGCACAGGGATGAACGGCGTAACGCTTCGTTTCCGCCGCTGGCACGGGCAGGAGTCGTCGCAGTGGGATCATTCAAACATTCAGGCCTCGAATGACGGCGTGAACTGGACCACGATTTGGAGCTACAACGGCCCGACCTTTACGGAGACATCGTGGTCTCTCCAGACCTACAGCATCGCCTCGGTCGCCGACAACATGCCGTCAGTCCGCATTCGCTGGGGCATGGGCACCAGCGACACCAACACCAACAGTTGCGGCTGGAACATCGACGACGTGGAAATCATTGCCTCGGCGTCGCTGAATTGCAGCGGTATCACCCTGGGCGACGTGAACAACGATACCAAGATCGACGGCGCCGATGTCGCCGCGTTCGTGCGCGTGCTGCTGAATCCAACCGCGGCGACCAGCCAGGAACAATGTGCGGCGGACATCACGCAAAACTGCGGCGTGACGCTGGATGACGTCGATCCATTCGTGGCGCTGCTGCTGGTTCCCTAAGCCCGCTCGAATTGCTTTGCAACGAGTACGCCGACCATCACGGCGACGATGCCAAGCGCAACGCTCGCCGCGAGATAGGCCGACGCGCGCAGGGCATGGCCCTCTTGCGTCATTTCATACAGCTCCCACACAAACGTGGAAAACGTCGTGTACGCGCCGATGAAGCCGATCGCCACGGCCAGCCGCAGAGCGTCAGACACGGCCCGATCCCGGATGAGCGTGAGAAAGAATGCGAGCAGGAAACAGCCCGTTAGATTCACGAGCAATGTGCCATAGGGGAAGCCGCGCGGCGCGATGGACGTGACCAGCCCGGCGACGGCGAATCGGGCGATGGCCCCGAAGAAGCCGGCCAGCCCGATCATCGCGGCGTGTTGCAGCCAGACCATGTATCAACTCGCGCAGGCCGGCTCGGGCAGGCGGTAACACTCGACGCGACGCTGTGCCCACAGGTCGGTCTCGGGCGTGTACTGCTTCACATCGGCAAGGGCGAGATCGAGTTCCAAGACCGTGTTCCAGTCGCCCTCGCGGAAGACCACAGAACCATCCGGGGCGACGATGTATTGAACGGCGCTGTCCGCGGACACGACGAAGACTCGATTCTCCGCGGCGCGGGCACGAAGGAAAGACTCTTCGAACACGCGGCCGCTTACCACCACCACCTGCGCGCCGGTCAGTGCGTGGTAACGGGCTGGTGCAAAGCTCTTTAACTCAGCAGCCGTGATTCGACCGACACGACCTCCGGCTGAATCCAGGGCATCGGCAATCGACTCTGCATTCGATGAAAGGGCGATGGTGACCCTTGGGCCGGGAGTCTTGGCCCGAAAGGCCGGGTTTCCGTCGATGATGCGTGAGCGCACTTTGTCATCGGCATCGGTTGGTCGTCCGTCGCCTGGCGTGACGTCGGCAAGGATGAGGTGCTCTCCCCCCGTTGGAGCCTCAGCCAGCGTATGCCCGTCCGCCGCGACGATTCGGCTTTGGCCGACGTATTCGAGATGCTCGCCCTCGCGGCCGGCCTTGCTGCAACAGACCATCGGCACGCCGAATTCCATGGCCCGGGCGCGAATCAGAAATTCGGGATGCACGTTGCGATAGGTCCGGCGGACCTTGCTCGCGTTCACCCAGGCGGTGGGCAGGATGATCATCCGCGCGCCGTCAGCGACGAGCGTGGCCATGATCTCGGGCGCGCGGCAATCGGCGCAGATCATCATTCCCACGCGGCCAAGCTCGGTGTCCCACGCGGCGATGGAGTCGCCGGGCGCGAACCAGCGATTGTCGCAATCCCAGAGGAAATTCTTTCGGGCGATGCCGACGAGTTCTCCGGCGCGGTCGAACAGCGCCGCGCTGTTATAGAGTTTTCCGTTTCGCTCTTCGACGAATCCGGCGGCGAGGAAGAAGCCGTGCGTCCTGGCGAGCGTCGAGAATCGTGCCAGCACAGCGGCGCTGCGCAGGATGTCCGCCTGCATGTAGCGTTCCATGGAATGCAGCCAGTAGGCCGGGTAGGTCGTCTCGGGGAGAACCAGCAGATCCGCATGCGCCTTGGCCGCTCCGGTCGCCAGGCGGTCAATCACGGGCCAAACGGTGTCGGCATGATCGAGCGTGACGGCTTCCATCTGTCCACAGGCGGCAATCATGGGCGGTTCCCTTTAACGATGCGAAGACATCATAGGATAATGCTACGGGAAATCACGACGGGATTCACGCTTTCCGACATGAGGCTCCTGCCGGCTATGAAAACACATGGTCAAGAGCTAGAATATCAGGAAAGGACGGCCGGATGCTGTAGTCACGGCCGTACACGGGTACCCAATTATGACGCAGTTCAAGGTAATCGTGGAGAAACACCCGGACGGCTATGTCGCTTATCCGCTTGGCATAAAAGGTGTCGTTGTGGGCGAGGGAGACACCTATGACGCAGCGTTGGCGGATGTCGCGTCGGCAATTCGCTTCCATGTCGAGACGTTTGGCGCGGACATGCTAAACGCTGACCCACCGGTACTCGAAGCGTTTGTAGCGGAGGCCGGAGTCGCGATCTGATGCCGAAGTTCCCCGTGGATGCGCAGAAGGATCGTGTGCTTCGCGCGTTGCGCACGCTGGGGTTCGAGGTGGTGCGCGAGGCGGAACACATCGCCATGAGAAGACTGAACGAAGACGGCTCCGTGACACCGCTTACGATGCCGAATCACCGTACGATCAAGAGCTGCACACTTCGAACGTTATGTTCCCAGTCGGGAATCGCCCGGGCGGATTTCATTCGTGCCTTTGAAAATGCCTGAGTGGTCCACCACATCCGATTATGGATAAACGCGATTATTACGAAGTCCTCGGCCTGACGCGCAGCGCGAGCGAAGCCGATATCAAAAAGGCCTATCGCCGCCTCGCCAAGCAATTCCACCCCGACCAGAACAAGGGCAAGAAGGATGCCGAGGAGCGCTTCAAGGAAGTGCAGGAGGCGTATTCCGTGCTCACCGACTCGGAGAAGCGCGACAAGTACGATCGCTTCGGCCATGCCGGCGTCGATCCGCGATTCGCCGCGGCCGGTGCAGGACCGGGCAGCGGCTTTACCTGGTCGACCTCCGACGGCGAACCGATCGACATGGGCGACTTTGCCGAGTTCTTCGGCGGCGGTGGCGGCGGTGGCGCCGGTAGCATCTTCGACCAGATACTCGGTGGTCGGTCGCGCGGCCGCGCGGCGGCGCACGCAGCCCCGTCGCGCGACGTGGAGCATGAAGTCTCGCTCTCCTTCGAGCAGGCCGTGCAGGGCACCACGCTGGACGTCGACGTTTCCACCGGCCGCACCCACCAGCGTATCGCGGTGCATGTGCCGCCGGGGGTGCGCGACGGGCAGACGATTCGCGTGCGGGGCAAGGGCGGACAGGGATCGCGCGGCGCGGCGGGCGACTTGCTGGTGACGTGCCGCGTTCGGCCCCATGCGTATTTCCGCCGCGAGGGTGATGATGTCTATCTCGATGTGCCCGTGACGATCGGCGAGGCGGCGCTGGGGGCGAAGGTCGATCTGCCGACGCTCGATGGGGTACGCACCGTGACGATCCCGCCGGGCACGCCAAGCGGCGCGAAGCTGCGCCTGTCGGGACTCGGCATTGCAAACCCCAAGGACGGCCAACGTGGAGATCAGTACGCTGTCATCAAGATCGTGCCGCCGGCCAAGCCGACGCCCGAGGAACGCGCGGCGCTGGAGTCGCTGGCGCGCGTCGACACCACGTCGCCGAGGGCCGGGCTGTGGCGCTAACGGCTCGACTGGCACGGGTGAGTTGCGCGGCGGCGCTGTTGAATTGCCAGTTCGTGACCGTCCTTCACGCCCAGACGATTGGACCGGCGGCGACTCAGCCGGAACGCGACCTGGCCCACGACCCGCGGATGGAACAGTGGCGACAGATCTTCTTCTGGTCGGTGGTGTTGCTCCTTATCCTCATCGTCGCGGCCGGGGCGATTATTCGGTTTTCGATGCGATTTCGGACGTTGATCCTGCGGGATGAATCGCCGCCGACGGAAAGCGGGGATGTCTGGGCCATGCACCGGTTTCCGGAGAAGTTCGAGTTCGAAGGGGGCGATGAAACCCCCGGCCAGCCGCCGGGCGACGAGGACTAGCCCGGGGGGATTGCCTTTGCCCTGACCGCAAATCGAACTAACCACGGAGAGCGACGGCTGTCATTGCCTGTGAGTGAAACCCCCGCCGCGCGATTCGGAATCGGCCGGCGACGGGTGGGACAACTATAATTGTGTATGCGGCACTCGCCCGCGAAGGAGTCAGCCCATGAGTATCTTCGACATTATCTTTCAGTTGATCTTCGCGATTATCGACATCATCTTTTTCTTCGTCTAACACTCGCGCGTGGCGAATGGTTCGCACCGCGGACGCTGCTGCGCTGAGGATGAATCAGTGGAGTGGGCCGCCGTGCCCGTTTTCCATCGGCACACAGCGGGCAGGGACGCCCGCTCCACTTGGAATAGCTCCGTGGTCAGCGTGCGCCTCGTTTTTCCCATTCTTAATGATCGTAATAAGTATGCGACGGGCGGCCGGCGAGGATCTGTTCCTTGCCCCAGGTGGCCACGCTTCGGAAGGCGTCGGAGCCGATGAAGGCGTCGAAGGCGGCCTTGTCGCTCCATTCGCTGAGGATGACGTAGCTTTGTGCGTCGTCGATGTCGCGGAACATCTTGGACTGGGTGTGGCCGGTCATGTCGCGCATGGCGTGGATGACCTTTCGGAAGGCGGCTTCGAAGGTTTCCTCCTTGCCGGGGAGGACTTTGTAGTTCATGCCGATGGTGACCATGTGGTTGGCTCCGTTGGGTGGTGTTGTGGGGCGATTCTAGGAACTCGGACGTGAAACCGCCACTTGCTTGACGATTGGCCCTACGCCGCGAAAATGGGGGCTTGCGATCGTTTTGGAGAGGTGTCCGAGTGGCTTAAGGTGCATGCTTGGAAAGCATGTGTACGTGTCAAAGCGTACCGGGGGTTCGAATCCCTCCCTCTCCGTTGGCGGTGGTGCAGTTCTTTCAGCGGTGACCGGCGGCCTTTCGACTCGAGGCGCAGCGTCCTGGGGAAAGGATTCCCCATGCGAGTGGGTGCGAGAAAGGATTGTCTCCAAGGCGACTCTGCGACTCGCACCAGCGAATGCAGCACTTGCGGACACAGTTGGTTCACGGCCTCGCGATCCCGCAAAAAAAAAACTACCCCCACAAAAAAGTGCAAAAAACCGTTTTACCGCGTGCAAAAACGCACAAACCGTTTGCACGGTTTTTGCACTGTCGGAGTTGAAACCGCAGGTTTCGCAGATTGGGCTGGGAAAAGAAAAGAACTGATAGAAAGTGACACAAGCTGACACGCTTTCTGAAAACAGCTGACATCCACCACAGCGGACCTTCGGCTTGCTGACATTTGCTGACACACTCCAGCAGGGACTGAGAGAGCAGGGATTGGGCGCGGGCCGTCATTGGCGGGCTTCCTTTTGGCCGATGCCTAACTATTACCTAACAAATATAGCGCACGGGTTTGCGGGGGCAAGGGGATTCTCGATTATTTTTTCAGCGGCGCGCAAGTCGCGGCCCGGGCGTGGGTTGGGGCGGGAAGGATTTCAGGAGGGACTCGATCTTCGTTGGACGGAGACGGGCGAGGCGGATGATGTAATCTTGATCGAATGCCTCGCGGTGCGGCTAGCGAGGTGGGTCGAGTACGACCCACCCTACGCACTATTACCTAACAAATATAGCGCGTGGGTTTGCGGGGGCAAGGGGACTTTGCGATTATTTTTTGGCGGTTCGTAAGTTGCGGCCCGGGCGTGGGTTGGGCTGGAGTAGGCATGTACTTCTAGGGCGGCCGGTGGGCTTTGGTCGCGCGACGCGGAGCAACGGGGAGGGAATGAGGTATTATCCTGTTGCGAACGTGTCATGGTTCGCTGAATTGGCGGGTTGAGGCCAATCCGCTGTACAAGACAAACCTCCAATTTGATCGGAGTAGTCGTTATGCGTCGTTGGAGCGTCAAACTCACTTTCCTATGTGCTCTGACAAGCGGCATGAGTTGCGACGTTAGCTCTTTGATCAGCCAAATCTGCTCCTGCTATGTCACCCCATGTGAGAACTCTGGTCCGCAGGTCATGGTGGACACCACCATGGAGCCGGTTGTTCCCGACCAAGACGTTTCCGGATGTGTCACCGTGATCGTAGGGAGAGTCTTCGAAAACGATGCTGAACGTGAAATGATCCGAATAGCCGAGAGCATTCCGTCGACCATTGGACCGACATGGTACAGTTCAACGCGGACGCCGGGGGTCGTGGATGAAAACGGAAACCCACTTTACCTATTTGCTGATGCGATAACATCGGACGCTTTGATCTACTATGCGCAACGCGCGAGAACACTTCAGACGTCATCAAACAGTGAAACCGTTCGAGTGTGGCTTGATTACGGTGCCAGCGTTAGTTCGCCACGACTCAATTCCGAGGTTCGCTCGACGGTCTATCTTCGTTTGTCATACACTGAAATACATGGTGCCCTCTATTCGGCCTCCACCGGCTTTGCTGCGGCGCGCCAAGTTGACTTTGACGACGCCGGGAATGTTGTCGCCGTGCGCCTAGATGGAATAGATTTTCCGCCGGTCAATTGATTCCCTTATCTATCCTTGACCGATTAGAGCGGCCAACTATTTAGTTGCCGCGATAGGCGGCAGAAAAGTCGTCAGATTGAATGACGATGACGGTCGTGGGTTGGGGCGGAGGGGAATTGCGCTGGGCTGAAACTGATTCCGTCGCCCCTGCCGGGGCTTGGTTCACATATCTCATCGATACCACGGGCTCGCGCCCGTGGCTACATTCCGGTGCCCCTCTCGGGGCAGCAATGGGCGAACGGTAAGGCGGGGGCGGTCTGGCGGTTAGAGCAGTTTCAATTACGCCGTTGCGGTTCAATGTGACGTCAGCCCGCCGGGCTAGAAGTGAGTAGGCAGGTGCGCCGCACCTGCACGATGACACCTCGAGAATCAATTCGACCCCTACGGGGTCGAGGATGATTTGACGCCGCATTCCGGTGGCGGCGCTGCGCTTGCCACCGGCTATTAACGATTGCCCCTGCGGGGCAGCAGAAAGTGAACGGCGGGATGGGGTGGCGGTTTTTTGAGAATATGTCGTGGTTCGTCGAAGGCGGTGGGTTCAGGAAGAACCCACCCTACGACGTGCGGGGCAGCAGAAAGTGAACGGCGGGATGGGGTGGCGATTTTTTGAGAATATGTCGTGATTCGTCGAGAGCAGTGGGTTCAGGAAGAACCCACCCTACGACGTGCGGGGCAACAAAAAGTGAACTGCGGGATGGGGTGGCGGTTTTTTATGAATGTGTCGTGGTTCGTCGAAGGCGGTGGGTTCAGGAAGAACCCACCATACGAAAAGTATTTACGCCAGCACGCTTCGCGCGGTCTTTCGTAATCGTGGGCGGTGTTGCTTTAGTAGCGCGTCGAGTCGCTTGTGCAATCCCGGGTGGCGGCCGTCGAAGCGCATGGTGGCCGGGCTTTCGGCGAGGGCTACGAACCAGGTTACGAGGTTCAGGAAGTCGCGTGTGTCGATGAACTCGGGGCCGATTTTTTTTGTCTGTGCGTTCATGTTGTGATAGTTGCCCAGCGGCAGGCAGATGCCGGTGGCGTCGTAGCCGTAGTGGCAATAGGCCGTCGATTCGCAGGTGCCGCCGTCCATGAGTTTGCGCTGGAAGCGGAAGGTTTTGTTCTTCATCGCGAGGTTTTCGGCGACAACCTGGCAGTAGGCCGTGGCGGCGGGGGTGAAGACGGAGGCCTTGTCGCCGACGCGGAGGACGGGACCGTCGCCGAGGGCGACGCCGGTGATGGCCTTGCTGCACTCAACGGCGACGATGACGGCGTTGGGCGGAACGGTCTTCGCGGCGACGGCGGCCAAAGCCCCGGCGAAACCGACTTCCTCGGCGCGGGTGAAGAAGGCGAAGCAGGGGACGGGGATTCGTTTGCGGCAGATTTCATCCAACATGCAGAGGATGCCCGCGAGGCCGGCGACGTCGTCGCAGGCGCGGGCGTGTAGCTGCGTGCCGCGGATCACGGCGTCGGGGAAGTTCCACATGCCGGGACTGCCGAGTGCCACTGGCGAGGCACAACGAGCGATGACGCCTTGTGGCGGGCTTTGGTCGCGGAAGGAGCTGGCGCTGGCGGCGGCCTTTTTGTCGCGGGTCGTGGTTGGTTTTGCTGGGATGACCTTTTCGATCTTTGCGGGAACCCAGCGGCCGTCGGAGAAGAATTGGATGCGTTCGTTGGGGAAATAGGATGCGCTGACCCAGCCGCGGAAGTCGGCCTCGATGCGGCGGGCGTCGAGCGCTCGCGTGGCGGTGAAGCCGGGGTGATCCATGTGGGCGGCGAAGAGGATGGGGCGGCCGACGCGTGCTTTGCGGGGCGGGGTGTAGCGGACGAGGAGGTTACCGAAGGGGTCGGCGGTCAGGCGAAGGGCGGGGCGCCGGGCGACGAATGCGCGGATGTAGGCGATGACGCGCGATTCGACGAAGGGGGCGGTGGGGAGGTTGACGACGTCGCGGAGGATTTTGAGGCGTTGGGCGGACATGGGGGTTGGCTCCTTCTCTGGAGGGGCATGATAAAGCCCGGCTGAAGCCGGCTGCATTTTTCAATACGGGGATGTCTACCACCAGCTAAAGCAGGTGGCAAAAGCCGGCCGGCTGAAGCCCGGCGAGGGGGGCAGACATCGCTGCCTGAAGCGATGCACTTCGGAATTCAAACGATACCAGCACCGGCGAGGGGAGGTCGGGGCGTAAGGTGTTGGGAGCAGGTATCGCATGCATGGGAGTCCTTGTTGCAATCGCGCGATGGCAGGCAGGGACGCCTACCCCACTCAAATGGTTGAGGGCGAGTAGTTCGGCAGGAATTGCCGATAGATAGTCATGGCGACCATGCCGCACGCGATCAACACGACCGCAGCGACCGCCGATGGGGACGCGGGATTTGTCTGCGTCTGCTGCGGGAAGGAGCGGCGCGCCGGCCTGCCGGTCGTTCGCTCGGCGGGTGATGCGCGGCCGTTCGAATTGCACCGGTGTGACTCGTGCGGGGTGGTGCAACAGTTCCCTCGATGGGCCGCGCCGAAGATCACGGCGCTTTACGATCAGGGTTACTACGTCTTTGCCGAGCGCGAGGAGCATCGGTGGGCGCGGGCCGTGCAACAGTATGTGATTCACCTGGCGTCCTTTGAGGCGACACCGGCATTTCAGGATGCGCACCGTGCAACGGGCGCGGCACACCACCGGCAGGGGCTGCGATTGCTCGACATCGGCTGCGCGCGGGGGCATCTCGCGGCGCTGGCGCGGCAGCGCGGCTGGCGCGTCACGGGGCTGGATTTGTCGGCGGACGCGATCAGCGAGGCGGCGGTTCGATTTGGGTTGGATGTTCGGGCGGGGAGTCTGGCGAGCCATGCCGGGACGCTGATGCCGTTTGACGTGATTCTTCTTGGCGACGTGATCGAGCATGTGCCCGACCCGGTGCGATTCCTGCAGGATGTTCGCAAGGTGCTGATGCCCGGCGGGACGCTTTGCATCGACACGCCGAACTGGGGCGGCTTCTGGCGGCGGTGGGGCGGTTCTGGCTGGCTGGGGCTGAATCGATTTCATATCAACTTGTTCGACGCCGAATCGCTCGGTGGATTGTTGACGCGGTGCGGCTTCACCGGTGTGCATCTGGCCGCGTACACGCACTATCGGTATCAAGGGTGGATCGCGCGGCCCGAGGTGCGGCGGTGGATTTCTTGGCTGCCGGGGTTTCTCGGTTGGCGGATCGGGCGATTCCTTGAGAAGCGCGGCGGCGGGCGAGCGTGGTCGCATCTGGTGGCGAATCCGCCGGTCGATCTTGATGCGGCCGTGCAGCGCGTGCAGTCGCTGGCGGCAAACCCGATCGTGGGGATGCAATCGCCGACGCGCGGGGACAACCTGATCGCGCGGGCTTCGCGGTAATTACGAGGGAATGGGGAACGGGGAACGGGGAACAGGGAACGGGGAATGGGGAGCGGAAGAAGGTACTTTGGGGCGCGAGGCGCCGGGGTGATCACACTTAATTGTTCTTGAACAACGGGCCGGGGGCGGCGTCGGTTCGTTCGACGACGATGGTGTTCTCGCCGTATTCGCTGTCGTGGGCCGCTTCGCCCTTCTTGCCGCCCTTTTTCACCTTGCCGGAAAGATCCAGCTCTTCATCGGCCCGGGCGGTGACGCGCTTGGCGATGGTTAGCAGATCGCTGGTGAGGTTCTCTTTGTTGATTCGCTTGATGGAGGCGCAGGAGTTCACCAATTCGCCAATGTAGCGCGTAAAGATGCTTCGGCGATCGGTTTCGTACTTTTGTTTCTTGCGCCGGTTGAGGTACATCTGCAGCTTGCGGCAGGTGTCCTGCACGGCGAGGCGAATTTCTTTGCGAATCTCGTCGTAATCCGCGATGGCTTCCTTGCCTTCGCTGGTGAAGGGCACCCACACGCTGGCCATGTGGACGAGGATCGCGAGCGGGCCGACGGGCAGGTTTCCGCCGGGTTGCGAGAGGCCGTAGCGTCGCCAGTCGATTTCGATGGTGGCTTTGTAGATGCAACAGGCCGACGCCTGGTAGAGCAGGGGCACGCGATTGGCGAAGCGCATGAGCTTGGCCTGGGTCAGTTGGCGGGCCTCCTGCACGACTTTGCCGCGCTTCACGACGGCCTCGGCGGCGGGGGCGGCATCATCAACTACTTCGCTTGGATCGGGGCCGAGTTCGCCGCCGTAGGCGAGGCCGACTTCGATCTGGAAGGGGTTGCCGCGATAAACGGCGGGGCTGCGCGTTGTCGCGGTGAAGAACTCGGCTTTCACGCCTTTGAGCAGGCCGGCGAGGATTTGTTGCGGGCCGATGGGCGAGAGGCAGTCGGTCGACGGCGGGCGGATTTGTGTCTCCTGCATGGCTTTGTAGAGCGTTTCGGCTTCATGCGTGCCGATGCGCGAGGGGCGGGCGCGTGAGGAGAGTTTGGCCTTGTCGCAGATCGAGCCCGCCGTGCCGGTGCTCACGCGGCTGAATTCACTGTGGAGGAATTGCGAGAGCGTGCCGGCGTTGGAATCCTTCAGCATCTTGATGAGGACGCCGAGTTCGATGCCGTAGGGGTGGGGTTTGATTTCGATGGTCGGCTCGGGGACGGTTTGCGTGCCGCGCGGGAATTCGATGAAGACGCCTTCGGGGTCGGTGAGGCTGATGGTCGCGTGGGGGTTGGCGATGGCGGTGAGTTCGAGGTATTCGTCGACGGAGGCGCGGCCTTTTTGGTAGCCGGCGACGAGTTCGATTTGCACTTCGGTGCCGTGTTCCCAATCCACGGAGACTTTTTTGTCCACGACGATCTGGGGCTTGTTGGCCTTGGTGTCGATCTGCAATTCGTAGTAATGGGCTTCGCTGCGCTTTCCGGTGCGCGAGGTGATCTTCACGCTCTTGCCGGTGGTGAGCAGACCGTACATGCCGGCGGCGGAGATGCCGATGCCCTGTTGGCCGCGGGACATCTTCAAGCGGTGGAACTTTGAGCCGTAGAGCAGCTTGCCGAAGATGTTGGGGATTTGCTCTTTGACAATGCCGGGGCCGTTGTCGCGGACGGCGACGACGAAACGCTCGGTGTCGACCTGCGAGAGTTTTACGTGGATGTCGGGAAGGATGCCGGCCTCTTCGCAGGCGTCGAGGCTGTTATCGACGGCTTCTTTGACAGTGGTGAGCAGTGCTTTGCGTTTGTTGTCGAAGCCGAGGAGGTGGCGGTTCTTGGCGAAGAACTCGGAGACGGAGATTTCGCGCTGGGCCTTGGACATGCTCTCGGCGGTGGCGTATTTCTTTGAGGAGGATCGTTTGGATGGAGCCGCGTCGGTGGTGGAGGCGCGGGCGCTGGGCTTATCGGCGTGCGTGGCGGCCGGTTGGTCTCCAGGGCGACTCTGCGACTTGCGCGTGCGGCTCTTGGACTGGGGCGTGCGGCTCGTTGAGGCTTTCTTGTTGGCCATGGTGGTTTCCAGTCGTTCCTTGGGCGGGGCGGTAGCGCCGAAGGCGAACGCCATCTGCGCGGCGGATGTTTCGGGGGGCTGTTTCTTGGTGGGTTTTTGGGAAGCGGTTTTCGTGGCGGCCATCCGTGGCTCCTATAGGACGATTCGGCAGGACATGCTACTCGCAATGCGAAACGGCTCAAGCCGGAGGTGTCGGCACGCCCGGATAACAAAGGTAATGCCAACTTCCGCGTGAGACGATAGCTGTAGGTAAGGGGAAGACGCGTTGGCCCTTTCGGACTTTGGGAGTCGGACCATGCTCAGTCGGTCATCGTCGGCACGTTCAGGTGCGAACGCCTATCAATCGGGGCTTTCCGCGTTTGAGACCGGGCGCTACGACGAGGCCATCGAGTTGCTGTCGCCTGTGGCCGAACAGCGCGGTCTGGCGTCGACGCTTGCCAAGTTCTACCTCGGGCAGTCGTTTCTCAAACGTGGTGTCGAATTGATGAACGCCGGCGATTACGCGACCGCCGCATCACGCTTTCTCGCCGCCCGCGCCATCAACCCCGACGCCGCTGATCTGGCGAGCCATCTTGCACGCTGTCACGCGGGCATGCGACACTTCGACCTGACCACCGCGGAACTTGAGCGCGATCAGTCCGCCGGCCGCGACGATGACTCGCTCCCGATTCGGCTTGCGCATGCGTTTGTTCGCGATCAGCAGATTCATCGTGCGATTGAGACGCTGACCGGCGCGATTCGCTCGCAGCCGGGCCGCGCCGATCTGCACTATCAACTCGGCGTCATTCACGCATCGGTGGATGATTTTGCCGCCGCGTTGCCTTGCCTTGTGACGGCTGCTCAACTCGAACCGACGAACACGGCCATCGTGCGAAACCTTGCCATGGCCTACGGGGCGATGGGGCGCATGGCCGAGGCGGCGACGACGCTGGCTTCGGCTCAACGATGCGCGTCGCATGATGCCACAATCGCCTGGCTGTTCGCCCGGGCGATTGAGGCGGCGCGGGCCACGGGCGTCGAGTTGGCGCTAACTCCCTCGCCGGTGATGCCTGCGCCGGTTGATGAGCGGGCCATCGAACAACTTGGCGAGATCGTTGTCACCGAGCCGGATTTCGTTGAGGCATTTCTAAGTCTGCCGACTTCCGATGTGGATAAAGAACTCTTCGCCATGCTCGCGGCGACCATGCATCGGGCGTTGGAGAAGCACCCGGATTACGCCGACCTGCATTTCCATTGTGCGCGCATCTATGAACGGCTTGGTCGCACCGACGCCGCCATTGACAAGGCCCGCGATGCGCTGCGCATCAATCCTCGCTATGTGCAGGCGCTCATCGTCCTTGGCCGGCTTTATGGCGCGACGCAGCGGTCGGCGGAGGCGATTGAGCGACTTGAATCCGCCATCGATGCCGGCGGCGATTACCCCGACGTCCATTGCATGTTGGGTGAGCTGTATCGAGATCAGGGCAAGCGCATCGAGGCCGGGGCGGCCTATCGGCGGGCGTTGGAGTTGAACGGGTCGTATGCGGCGGCGCAGCGCGGGTTGGAAGCCGTGGCGATTGGTTAATGGGGGAAACTCAACATGTCGTATCTTTTGGAATTACTCGGTCGCGGTTTGATCGCCCATCTGTCGGGGGCGTTCGCGGGCCTGCTTGGTTTGAAATCGGACGAGACCATCGAAGAATTGCAGGAAACCGTCGAGGCAAATCCGCAGGACTTGTCGGCGGCGATTCGGCTCGGAGGCAAGCAGCTTAAGGCCGACAATCCGTCGGCGGCGCGGATCGCTTTTGAATCGGTGCTGGCGCAGGATTCTTCGCAACTCGCCGCGCACATCGGTCTGGCGTGCGCGATGGATGCGGTGAATCAACTGGATGGCGCGATTGACCATCTTCGCGCTGCGCAAAAGCTGGACCCCATCAGCCCGGCCGTGCTGTTTTGTCTGGCCTATTGCCACGAGCGGCTTGGGAATGAGTCGCAGGCTGTGGAATATTACCAGAATGCGATCAACGTCTGCCCGACGCTTCGCAATGCGCAGGAGCGTCTTGCGGCCATCGCGCTTAAGAACAATCGCATGGATGAAGCCGTCTCGCGCTATACGCGGCTTTGCGAATTGGATCCGCATCTCTCCGATGTGCAGCTTACGCTGGCGAATTTGCTGCTCAAATCCGGCGACACCGCCAACGCGATCAAGCGGTTTGAGCAGGCGCTCTCGCTTGAGCCTGACAACTGGACGGCGCACAACGATGCCGCGTCGGCCTACGAACAGGCGGGGCTGATTCGTGAGGCGATCGAACACCTGCACAAGTCGCTGGAGACACAGCCGGACGTCGCCGATGTACGCCTTCGGCTCGGCGATCTCTACGCCCGCGTCGGTAACGATGCCGCGGCCACGACTCAGTATGAGCGCGCCGTGGACCTGTGCCCGGAGTACCTGGAGGCCAACGTCAAGCTCGGCACGCAGCACCTGCGCGGCGGGCGCTTTGATCGGGCGTCGCGGTGTTTTTCGAACGCGCTGGAGTTGAATGATCGCTTGCTTACGGCGTACGTCGGCATTGGGGTGGCCCACGAGGCATCCGGTCGACGGCAGGATGCGCTGGCGTCGTTTGAGATGGCCCGCAACATTGAGCCGAACAGCACGCTTCTCTTCAGCGAAGTGGCGCGGCTTCAGCTTCGCGCGGCGGCAGCGCAGGAGGCCGATCGACACCTTTCATCGAAGAAGCAGGAAGCCGAGGACTCGACGCTCGGCGACTTGATTTCGCAGCAGATAGAGCGGCTCAAGGAGTCGATCCGCACGAAGCCGAACCACGCCGATCTGCACTATCGACTCGGCCTGCTCTATCGCAACCGCGGCCAGGTGGAGGATGCCATCCGCGAATTCCGCGAGGCCACGGCGATCAACCCCGCCTACATGAAGGCGCTCATCAAGCTCGGCCTGTCGCTGGCGGAGATGGATCGCACCGATGAGGCGATTGCGACCTTCAAGACGGCGATGGACCACCGGCCGGACTACATCGATCTGCATTATCAACTCGGTCTGCTGTTCGCGCGGCGGCATGAGTTCGAGATGGCGGTCGAACACTTTGAGCGCGCTGTCGAGGGCAATCCGCAAAATGTGAGCTTCCAATCCAACCTTGCCCTTGCCCTGCAGAACATGGGGCTGGTCGACAGGGCCAATGCGACGTGGCAGATCGTGCAGGAACTTGCGCCGGCGTCGGGCGCGCTTGAATCGAAGCGAACGGAGATGGCTCCGAACAAGTCGGAGTAGCGCCGATCCCAGGTCTGTGGCACAGGCGTTTCGCCAGTGCGTTCAAATCTAGTTGGAATCTGTTCCATTCTTGGCAGGCGAAAAGCCGGCGCCAACATGTTGGCAGGTCGACGGTGGCCTGCGCGACGTTGCGGGTTTTTCGGGATTGGTGTGGATTCTTTCGCGTGGAAGAATGAAGGTAGATTGTCGCCATGCACTCGCAAGACACGTCACGTTCGGCAGTTACAAATTCGGGAACTCGTTGGCATGGGACTTGCTAAGGATTTGTAGGGGCAGGCGGGGGCGGCGTGCGCGACGCGTATAATCTCTGTTGGTCGCCGCCACCCATCGACGGCTGGGGAGGTAACGGATGAAATTGCCTTTTCGGATACTGTTACTCGTCCTTTCAACGATCATGCCCGTAGCGTTGGCAGAGGGTGGGATTATTTTCGATCAGCCGCACAACCCCGTTCATGCGACGGGATCAGACACTATTTGGTTCGACCCCTTTAATGGGAATATCTGGCAACTGGCCGCTGACGACTTCTGGTTTTCGCAGCCGAGCCGCGTGGATCGAGTGGTCTGGAGGGGCTTCTACGGCGGCGACTTCTACGGCAGCTACGATCCGCCAACCGGCGTCGAGACCATGCGACTTCGAGTCTATGGGGCGAGGCCGCAGGACGGCCTGCCGGGCGACGTGATTCGGGAGCAGACGACGACTGATGCGAGGAGAACTCCCACCGGACTCGTGATCGGCGGTCATCCGGAATTCGAGTATGAGATGACACTAGAAGCACCGCTAAGCGCGGACGCGAATACCGCTTATTGGCTCGAAGTCGCGCAGGTTGGAGATCCATCGAGTGTTTTTAGATGGGTCTATTCGGCACATGCAGGTACGCCTTTCGTCGTAACCAACGGCCATGTACCGGACTGGGTTCGCATTCCGGATGGGCCAAACCTTTGCTTTCAGTTGCATGGTGTTCCAGAGCCACATGGTTTACTTCTGTTCGTTACAGTATTGATGGCCTGTGATCGCATTGGTGGAAGAAGGGAGGCGCGCTGGGACGCAGCGAGACTGTTTCCAAGTCGACGAAATATCGCCGCCGCTCCCCGCCGCGTGTCCAATCGCGTGATTTAACAAATCACCCGCGCCCCGCTACAGTCCATTCCTGAATGTGAGCCCGGTCGTTCTCATCATGCTCCCGACGTTTCTCGCACAATTCGCCGCCGGCTGTTACCTCGCCGTCGCGATCTCCGCCATCGCGCAATCGGGGTGGAAATATCTTCGGCTCATGGCGGTGGTCAGTCTGTGTCTGACGCTGGCCTCGTTCCTCGCGCTTTTGCGTGATCCGCTTCCGCCGGGCAGCACTCACCGCGATGTGATCATGTACAGCCTCGTATTCACGCTCCTATTCGGCGGGGCTTGGCTGTTCGTGAATGCCGGGCAGGGCGAGCGCATCCGCAACACGCAGCGGATCTGGCCGGCGCTGGCGGGTTTGTGCTGCCTGGCCGCTGCGATCGCGCTGGTGCTGCGACCCGACGTGTTGATTCGCTTTCCGGGGGCCGAACGGCTCGGCGCGCCGCGACTTTCGACGGCGCTCAGCACGACGCTTGGCGCCTTTATGCTCGGCAGCGTCACGGCGGCCATGCTGCTCGGGCATCGCTATCTGACGGATACCGACATGCCAATCGCGCCGCTCAAGCGACTGGCGAGGATTTATCTGCTCGCCGTCATCCTGCGGTTCATATGGATCGGTTTTGCGGCGGTGCCGGTTTTTTCCGCAGGGTTTGCCCCCCGCGGTGATTACACCTGGTTCTGGCTGATGGTCTGCATCCGCGGCGGCATCGGCGTTGTCGGCACGGGCATCTTCGCTTGGATGGTCTGGGACTGCGTTCGCCGGCGGGCAACGCAATCGGCCACGGCCCTTTTTTATCTCTCGATGATCTTCGTCTTCCTCGGGGAACTGGCCGGGCAGTATCTGACGCGCACGGAATCGCTCGCGCTGTAACCCCCATGATTCGAAACGTCGCACGCAATGTCTGGCAGATCTGCGGATTTCCCCCGAGTGCGGTGAACGCGTACCCCATCGAGGATGTGCTGATCGATGCGGGCATTCGCTGGGATCGTCGGATGTTCTTTCGCGCCCTGAGCGGCGTGTCGCTACGCATGGTCGCGCTGACGCACGTGCATCCCGATCATCAGGGCGTGGCGAAGGCGGTGTGTGAGAAGTTCAAGTGTGCGCTGGCGTGCCACGAGGCGGATCGGGCGGTGATGGAAGGCCTCGAACCGATGAGGCCGCCGACGAAGCCGATTCGCTATGCAAGCCGGTTGGTCGCCGGGCCGCCGCGCATGGTGGATTGGGTGTTGAAGGAAGGCGACGACGTGGGCGGGTTTCGCGTTATCGAAGCGCCGGGTCACACGCCGGGGCACGTTGTGTTTTTTCGCGAGGATGATCGGCTCGCGATCGCGGGCGACCTTGCGACGAATATGAACTTCATCACGCTTCGGACGGGTCTGCATGAGCCGCCGGGGTTTTTCAGCGTCGATCCGGCGCGGAATCGCGAGTCAATTCGGAAGCTGGCGGCGCTGCGGCCGGAGACGCTTTTGTTCGGTCATGGTCCGCCGCTGCGCGATGGTGATCTTTGGCAGCGGTTTGCGGAGACGCGGGCGCGGTGAGGGTTGGTTGCTCGTGGCGGCCTCCACGGGTCAACGAGTTGACCCATGCCACCCCAGGTTGTTGGGTAAGCACAATGGAAAGGTCCGCACAGCGGACCCAGCCCTTTGAAGGTGTCATTGTAATCGTTTCTCGTCAGCCAGCAGGCGTGCGGTGGAGATGTGTTTGGCCTTTGCGAAGCGTGTTCGGCGAGGCCTGGGTTTCTTGGGGCCGCGCGGATGCTTTCGGAAGCGTTCCAGG
>JACRIM010000022.1 GCA_016235815.1 Planctomycetota bacterium | reverse complement strand
GGGTGCACCAAGGAGAGAAAATTATCGTAGGTCAGCGGCGTCCCCCGCGGCACGCCGAATATTCGATGGTTCTCGTCCGACCAGGTCAAAACGTTCCGGCGCACGTCGAGCCGCCACCAGCCGATCTTTCCGACCTCCTGCGCGCGGTCGAGATCGTTGCGGCTTTGCTGCAGCGCCTCTTCGGCCAGCTTGCGCTTGGTGACGTCCTCGACGAGAGTGATGATCCACCGTGGCGCACCGTCGGCCGAGCGAATGAGCGAGACGCTCTTGCGGACCCAAATGTTTTCGCCATTCTTTCGAATGTAACGGTTTTCGACGACGAAGCCCGGTATCTCGCCGGCAAGCATCCGTTCGGCCAAGGCCATATTGGCTGGCCGATCGTCGGGATGGATCAGCTCCGAACCCTTGAGGGCGAGAAGTTCCTCCCGCGTGTAGCCGGCGATCAGACAATAAGCGCGGTTGGCGTCCAGATAATTATCGTTCGGCCCGTTCATCGCGAAGCCGATCGAGGCGTTGGCGATGGATACGCGGAAGCGTTCCTCACTGTCGCGCAACGCCGCTTCCGCCTGCTTGCGTTCGGTGATGTCGCGCACAAAGGCGCGCATGCCGACAATATGGCCTCTTTCGTCGACAACGGTCCACGTTCGCTGACTTATCGGAAATACGGTTCCATCCTTGCGGATATATTCCTTCTCATATTCGGCGGATTCGCCGCGCGGAAGAATGTGCTCCCGCACGACCGCCGCTTCCATGTCATGCCAGACTTCTGGGGTCAGCTCTTGATAAGTCAGTCGCTTCAGCTCTTCGAGCGTGTGGCCGAGCATCTTCTGGTAAGCAGGGTTGGCTTCGAGAATATGGCCCCTCATATCGACGGTGACGATGCCGTCGCGACTCGTCTCAAAAAGTGAACGATAGCGCTCTTCGCTTGCCCGCAACGCGTCCAAGCGCTCTTTGCGCTCGGTTATATCTATCCGATCATGGAAATCGATGATGGAGCCGCTGTAGCCAATGAATACGTCTTGCTCATCATAGCGCGGCGCGCCAACCGCCAACGCCCAGCGAAACTGACCATCCTGGCGTCTAAGCCTTGCCATGATCTGAAACGGGCGCTCTGATCCACTCGCCAGACCTAGCTCGACCTTCACCTGCTCCAGATCGTCCTGGTGGATGGCGTTGAGCCACCCTCCGCCCATCGCGGCTTCGGCTGTTTGGCCTGTAATTCTTGGCCATTGCCGATCGATATAATCGCATTGTCCCGCGACATCCGTTGTCCAATTTACAACCCAGAACGCGTCCATACTCGAAAAGGTCATTTGCTATCCAACGGCCAGAATTGGGCAAGACGCCGAACAGAACCACCCCAGCGCTGTTGGTCCTGCATCCGCCGGCGCAATCCTGAGGCTTCTGTTAGAAATCGCCCCTGCAAGCTTAAACGCAAGCGTAAAGGCGCCTTGCTTTCGCGCAAGACCTTGGCCCACTGCTTGCGCGCCTGGGGCGCTCAGTCCTCACGATGTTCCCGCCAAGAATTATGTCAGGACGGTCCTCCGCCGCGACACTCCTACTAACGCCGGCGTCCCTGGAAAATCTAGCTGAGGCGTGGCATTAGGCGCGCGCGTTCCAGCTGCGGCTGCGCGTCGCATGAGCCGCCCTGATGGACGGCAGGGCCTCTCGCAATGGCGTCAGAGCGCCAAACAAAGCGCCAAGCGGCGTGAAGAGGGGGGCCTGACGAAAGGCTCGCTAAGAGCCGGCATCCAAGACGCGTGCGCCGATATGTCGCTTAAACTTGCTGTGATTCCTCGCCGCAGGCGGCAAGGATTTCTTCCAAAATGTCGATATCGGCCGGCTTGACCAGATGGTGGTCGAACCCCGCTTCGCGGGTGTGCTTCTTGTCCAAATCCTGCCCCCAGCCGGTGAGCGCAATCAGCTGCGCCTGCCGACCGGCTGGCTCGCTGCGAATGCGCCGCGCGGTTTCGTAGCCGTTCATCTCGGGCATGCCGATGTCGAGGAACACAATCCTCGGGTGGAAATCGGACACGAGCGAGACGCC
>JACRIM010000021.1 GCA_016235815.1 Planctomycetota bacterium | reverse complement strand
CCCCGCAACAAGTTGCGGCTTCTTGCGGCCAAAAACCGCGATTTGCGGCCATTTGCGGGTCCCACTTCCCCTCGGCCCCTTGCCCCCTCGAATCCCTTGCCACCTCATTTCGACTTTTCGACGTTTCGAATTTTCCACCCCTCAGCGCCTCAAGACTCAGGTCTCAAGACTCAAGACTTTTTCGCGTCCTTTTGCGGGCTTTTGCACTATTTTGCGGCCCCTTGTTTTGCCGCGCATGAAAAAGGGGCAAGTCTTGCAACTCACCCCCACGGAATAACACGCGAGTCGTGTGCGGGCGCGCTCCCGGTTACGGGAGCTTCGACTCGAGCGTGGAAAACGTGCCGGAGACCTTGGTTCCCAGCGCGCTGATCGCGCCGATCGCAATCAAGATTATCAGGGCCAGCATGACGGCGTACTCCGTGGCCGTCGCACCGTCATCCTCGCGGATGAACGTCGAAATGAGCGTCAAGGCTTGCATGGGAATCCTCTCTATGGTGCCCGAAAAACACCGGCCGTCGGCCGATCGTCGTGGATCGCTGGGGCAACGCGATCGATACGTCAATCGTGGCGCCTCCCAAACGGGCGCAACATCAAACCCAAGATTCCATTAACATCACATTGATTGGCAAGATAGGCAAACGATTTGGTTTGGGAGATTCGTATCGCGCGATAATAGAACCGAACGCGACTTTAGATAAAACTTCGCCGTCCGCGAACATGTAGCGCGTTATCGGCGACCGCTTTCCATCCGCCACCGCTTATCGCCGCCGGCCTGCTCCGAAAATGTCCCCTCAGGATCCACCGACTCCGTCCACCACGTCTCAAACTGCTGCGTGGCCTGCTCAATCGCCGCCGGCTCGGCCTGCCACGGCGTTTGGGCATTGGCGCTGTTCCGCAGCATGGCGGGGCGGCGGCCGAGACGGGCCTCCAATTCGAGGACCGTGCCGCCGCGGACAATCTGAATCGAGGGCGCTCCTCTCGGAACCAACTGCGGCCGACCGTTGCGAACGCGGACCTCCATCTCGTCCGGACGCTGCGTATCGGCTTGTTTCGAGACCTGGCCGGTCCATGTCATCAGTGTCCCGCGGGCGTCCTCGGCCGGCAGCGACTGGTCATTGAGCGACACAATGACGTCCCCACGCTGCAGCGTGACACCCTCGGCGATCTCAATGTTCTCCCCGATGCGCAGCCCGGCCGCACCCGGCGGCACAAGTGGATGACCGGCCGTGGTGACGACATCCATCGGCGCGCGATTGAGTTTGCTCACATTGACGGGTCGGCCGCGATCGCCGACTTCGAGCCGAACGCCGCTGCCGCCGCGAATCACCGTGAACTTGCACGGCGTATTCGGCGGCTTGGTGGCGATCCAAAGCGGAATCTTGGTGGCCGGCTCTTCGAGCGTGGCCCGCACACCGTTTAGCGCGATCAGCAAATCACCTGCGGCGATGCCCGCCCGTTCAGCCGAGGTTCCCGGAAAGATGCTCTCGATGCGAATGGCAGTCGCGCCGGGTGGAATACGGCCGTCCTCGGTGTTCTTGAGGTCGTAGCGATTGTGCGTGATTCCAAGGAACGCGCGCGGCGGCCCGAGCTTGTCCGTGAGATAAACCTCGCGGGCGATGTCCTTCATCCGGCGTTTGGCGTCGTACAGTTCGGTACCGAAGAACGCCTTTCGTAGGATGCCGAGCGCCTCGGGTCCGGACTCCATCAGGCGTGCGGTCGCTTCCTCACGCGTCTGAAAGTTGGGACTGGCAAGGTCATTGAGATATGCCTGCAACTGATCGGCGGCGGGAGGCGTGCCCGGAAAAAGCAGGCAGCAGTGGAAGATTGCAAATACGACGTGCATGGAATGCTCCCGATCCTCGCGAAATGGTAGCCGCGAGGAGATGGGAGTGCTAACGGAATGGCGAACCGCAGGGTTCGCGAATGCCTGAATCAGACGAGAAACTCACTACATGCCGCCGTTGTCGTCGGCGTTCATGGCCACGGCATCCTGGTCGCTGGTGGTCATGATCTTGACGACCTGGGGCGTGATGTAGGAATCGAAGGCATCGAGAAAGGCAAAGATGGAGAGGCCTCCATCGACTCGGCGACCGAGTTCAACCAGTTGCGTGGCGAGGAGGTGCAATTCCCATGGAAGATCCTTCGGCGTCGGGTCGGGGGCATAAAGCCATTGATCTTCGCGAAGTTCGAACACCGCGTGAACGAGCGGAACATGCTCGCCTTCCTGAAGCGTGACGACGGCACGATCCCCTTTGAAGGACTGGGAGAAAAACTCCACATCGCGCGAGAAGAGGCCGAGGTTGTTTTCCATCGCGGCAAGGCGGCCCCCTTCGGCGGCCGGTCCACTGTAGCGCTTTTCAGCGGACGCCTGTAGGCGGCGACCCGAGTCGATCACTTCGTGTGCGGCCGCGAGAAATGCGATCGTATCGGCGGCAGCCTCGGGGATGATGAGCGGTCGAAGGGCTTGATAGTCGTGCTGCTGGGCCAACTCGTGCATCAGCGCCGCGATCTCGGCGGGGGACGTCGCCGAAGGCCGGGCGATCTTCTCCCTGGGGGCCTCATTTCGGCAGGCCATTGACCACGCGAGCACCACGGAAAGAATCACCGGGATCAATCGGAAATGGACATTCATGAGTTGTCTATCGGGCGCGGAGTTGATGGCCGATGAACTTATCGCAAAGCAAGATGGCGGCGGGAGTTGCCACCAATGGGGCGTAGCGTGGCCGACTTGAATTGTCGGGGGAAAAACCCTAAAAGCCATTCAGAAAACACGGCACTTAGGCGCCAAAACGATATGCAGCACCTTCTCAAAATCATGGTCGCGGTGGTTGCCTTGGCTGCGGCATGGCAGCTCGGCCCGCGCGACGCGGCGCAGCATTCGCCGGTCACAGCGGCAGAACCGGCGCGGCCGCCGACGATCGTCAACGGCGACGGCCAGTTCAAAGGCATGGCCATTCAATTGCACGGTGGGGAGGATGTGTACGACAAATACAACCGCCTGATCCCCGAGATCGCCGGAATGGGCGCCGACACAGTTCTCTTCGTGGTTCACGGCTGGCAGGAACACGCCGGCAGCATGGACTTGCACATCGACGCGAGAAAAACTGCCGAGCCGGCCGCGCTCGGTAAATTGTGCGACCTCGCGACGGCGCACGGACTGCGAATCATCCTGATGCCCGTCGTCTTGCTCGATGCCCCGCGAAACAATGAGTGGCGCGGCAAGATCATTCCCGCCGGCCACGACTGGGATGCGTGGTTCAAGCGGTACAACACGTTCATCCAGCACTTCGCGAAGATCGCGGAAAAACACAGGGTCGCCGTGCTCATGGTTGGCTCCGAACTCATCAAGACCGAGGTCTACACCGATCGCTGGAAAAAGATCATCCAGGAGGTTCGTCAGAATTTTCGTGGCAAGCTCGGCTACTCGTCGAACTGGGACCACTATCAGACGAGCAAGATCGGTTTCTGGGGCGACCTGGACTTTGTCGGCATGACGACGTATTACGAACTCGCCGGCGGTCCGAATCCAAAGGTCGAGGAGATCGACGGCAATTGGACCAAGATCAAACGCGAGATACTCACCTTCCAGCGCGAAGTGCGAAAACCGATCATCTTCACCGAAGTCGGCTGGTGCAGTCAGGAAGGTGCGGCCAAAGAGGGTTGGAATTACTACGCCCACCAGAAGGCGACCGAGAACGGCCACCTTGAGCAATTGAACTTGTATCAATCGTTCATCCGGGCGTGGGCCAGTCAGCCGGGTATCGGCGGCATCATCTGGTGGGAGTGGGACACCACGCCGGGCGGCAAAGATGATTATGGCTACACGCCGCGAGGCAAGCCGGCCGAGGCGATCCTGCGGGAGCTGTTTTCGCGACAGCCGGGCGCGACCCTGACCGATCAAGCGGGGAGCGGGCGATAGAATGCGACGAATCTGACGAGCCGCGCGAACGCGCGGAGAGGAAATAACGACGTGCCATTGGAATACAACAAGCGGACTCATGACTGCGGCGCTCTGCGCGGCAGCGACGTTGGCAAGACCGTCCTCCTAAGCGGTTGGGTGGACAACTTTCGCGATCACGGCGGAATGGTTTTCATTGATCTTCGCGACCGCGGCGGCATTACCCAGCTTCGCTTCAACCCGGACACCGACCCTGCGGCCCACGGCGTGGCCCGGACCTTGCGCAGCGAGTATGTCATTTGCATTCGCGGTGAAGTCGTTTCGCGCGGCACGAACGTCAATCCAAAAATGCCCACCGGCGAGGTCGAAGTCGCCGTTCACGAAATCGACCTGCTCAGCAAGTCCAAAACGCCGCCGTTTCAGATCACGGATGACGTGGAAACGAACGAAGACCTTCGCCTGGAGTATCGCGTCCTTGACCTTCGCCGCCCGCGCATGCGCAACGCGATGATGCTGCGGCACAAGATCACCAAAACAATCCGCGACTACTTCGATCGCAACGGATTCCTCGACATCGAGACGCCGATTCTGTGCAAGTCAACGCCGGAAGGGGCGCGGGATTTTCTCGTGCCCTCGCGCGTCCACAACGGGTCGTTCTATGCGCTCCCGCAAAGCCCGCAGATTTTCAAACAACTCCTGATGATGGCCGGCCTCGATCGTTACATGCAGGTGGCCCGTTGTTTCCGCGATGAGGACCAACGCGCCGACCGTCAGCTTGAATTCACACAGATCGATCTTGAGATGGCATTTGTCCAGCCCGAGGATGTCATGCGTCACGTCGAGGCGTGTCTCGCCGAAGTGGCCCAGGTTGCACTCGGCCTAAAAGTGCCGCTGCCCATGCCGCGGATTAGTTACGCCGAGGCCATGGCCAAATACGGCAAGGATGCGCCGGATATTCGCTACGAGATGACGATCAAAGATCTCTCCGTATTCGCCGCGAAGACCGACTTCAAGGTCTTCCGCGAGCCGCTTGATGCGGGCGGCGTGGTGCGGTGCATCGTCGTACCCGGTGGGGCGGCCATGACGCGCAAGGAGACGGACGGTCTTACCGAAGAGATCAAGGGCATTGGCGCCGGCGGATTGCCTTTGGTGAAGGTCGCCGAGGAAGGCGGCAAGGTTGTATTACAAACCGGTATCGCGAAGTTCCTCGACGCCGAGCCGATTAAGAGTGAATTGCTCAGCACCAGCGGCGCGAAGCCCGGTGATTTGATCTTCTTCGCGGCCGGCAGCGAGGCGAATGTCTGCAAGTGGCTGGCATGGTTGCGCGGCACCGTGGCCGAGCGGCGCGGCATGATCCCGAAGGATACGTGGGCCTTCTGCTGGGTCGTCGACTTCCCGCTCTTCGGCTGGGACGACGACTCAAAGAATATTTTCTCGATGCACCACCCCTTCACCAGCCCGAAGGATGAAGACCTGCACCTAATGCACCTCGACTCCCCCAATCCGGCGCCGGCGTCGGATTTGCTCAAGGTCCGCGCCAAGGCCTACGACGTCGTGCTCAACGGCGTCGAACTTGGCGGCGGCTCGATCCGAATCCACCGCAGCGATGTGCAGGCCAAGATCTTCCAACTGCTCGGCATCTCGCCTGAGGAGGCCAAGTTGAAGTTTGAGTATCTGATCGAAGCACTACAATATGGTGCGCCACCGCACGGCGGCCTCGCCCTCGGCCTGGACCGCATCGTCATGCTGTTCGGCGGCTTCTCATCCATCCGCGAAGTGATAGCCTTTCCAAAGAACGCAAAGGCGATCGACCCTCTGACTAAGGCCCCCAGTGAGGTTTCGGCGGAACAGTTAAAAGAGCTTGGGATTCGTCTGGCGCCGTGAACGCGAAGTGTTTGGCAAATGACTCACGAGCAGCTCCCAACCCATGCATGGCAGCGTCACAGATATCCACAACGCTCTCCAGACGCCACTAAGAACGAAGGGACGGGAGCCATGTTTTATGGATCCCGCCCCATTCCTAACTTGAAGATCGTGGAGATATCCGAGCGGCGTTACGGATTCAGGAACTATTGCACGTGCAATTGAATGTGGAAATCACTGGCGGCGCTATCCCTACGGGCAGGGCTGCTTGACGAGGAGACTGGTTACGAATGGTGCCACGTCTGAGTAGTTCACTGAATAGTTGCCGTCGATGTCCGCACAAAGGCAGTTATCCGTCGGCAGGGAGTTGTTCAATAGACATCGGATGAAAGGAGCAATGTCCTTGCCGTTTAGCACGCTATCTCCGTTCATGTCGCCCAGACAGCGGCACTTGCATTTGCCGGCATGGCGTGCATTGTAAAGAGAGGCCACCTCAACCGGATTCAATACGCGATTGAATAACTCGACTTCATCAATGCAACCGTCGAACACGGCACTGACCGACGAGGATCGGCTGCCAATTCGCAGCGGGTTTGTATTGGTGATTGAATTCGGATGGCAGCCCGGGTTGAACACACCGACCGGGGCACCGTTGACATAAAACGTACCGCCGTTATTCGTGCGTGAGACGGTCACGGCGACGTGTTCCCAGTTGCCGGTAGCGACGAAGACTCCCGATCCGTAGTTCGTGCAGGACGCGCCGCCCCCGCAAGACGTACAAAACGAGCCTCCCACTCCATCAGCGATCTGAAAGCCCAGTTGTCCATTGCCCAGATACAAGGAATAGCCGGTTGTCGACCCTGATTCCAGCCGTTTGTCGACGACGATGCGCACCCCGGAAGCCACCGTCGTTTTGACCCAGGCATCGATTGAAAAGTCGCCGATGCCGAAATTTAGCCCCGGCGCGTCAGGGACGTTGACATAGCTGCTGATTCCGTCAAAGCAGAGAGCGTTATCAACGTACTGGCCTGCCAAGGGTACGGGGGCGTTTACATGGGTGCCGTTGTGACCGGCGATGATATCTTCCGATGTGCCGCCCGCGAGTTCGTCCAACGGCCACCAGGCAACCATGTTCATCGGCGGTGGGACACACACGGGGATTGTGCCGAATGCCAGGCCCACCGCCCATGCACTTGACGTTGGGGCAAGGTGAGGCCCGACGAATACATAACTGGCGGGTCCGACGGGGGTCTTTATGATGTACCAGAGATCACGAGTGTCACGCTTGGAGAAATACATCTTGCCGGTGCCATCGCAGGCAGGCTCCCAATACTCCGCATCGTTGGGGGCATTGGCCCAAGTGGTGAACGTGGGGGAGGCAAAGATGCTGCTGATGGATGTAAAGGGGACGTTATTAGTATCTGCAATAATAAACTCACTTGTAAGACTTGAATAGGCCAGGCCGTCGAGGTCATACGTAAGGTGCCCGGTGAATTGAATCACGGCGCCTGTGGCCGGATTCACGGCCGCGAGCCGGTCGTTGCCATTGGTGTTGCTTGGCCCGAAGCTGATCAGCATTCGCTGTCCCAGCGGCTCGTTTGGATTGTATTCGATGGCCTGGACGTAGGTCTCGCCCACCGGTAACCCGGTCACGGTATGCGGCGTTACGGTCTGTGTGACCGGATCGATTTCGACCACTTTGCCGTCTACTGAGAGGGCACCGGTTGCCACGAACTTACACGACTCTAAATCATATGCCATGGCCCCTATTCCATACGGAAGACTGAAATCGAAAAGGGGCGTTACATGACCATCCACGATGCTGATTTCCGCGAATGTGTAAGCCGTGATGCCGCCGGTCGTACCGTTAAGCAGAGTACCGTACAGCTTGTACGGATCAGCGTTCACGGGCAGGGATGATGCAAGGCAGATTGCACCAGACGACAGCAACGCCGGAAAAAAACGATACATGAGCAAACTCCTTGATGGATTTACTTGGATTCCACTCGTACGTCGTGATCTGAAAATCAAACCACGCGGTATTTAGCTCTCCTTCCATACTGGAGCGCCTCGAACTTCCTGACAGTCAGGTCCGTTTTTTTTGAAATGCCGCGTTGGCAGGACTTCCCCCGCATCGACACATGCCGACTTGGAAAAAAAACTAAATTTGCTATCATGCGGAATGTTTTCCTCCATCGGAAAAGGGCGATGCTAGTCATACCAAGAACCACGACCGCACTATTGGATGACATGCTGAATCCTCAAGCGCAAGATGTCTGGGTGGCCCTGGACGCCCGATTTCGCCCCATTCTTCGCGGCTTCTCACTTAAACTCGGCCTCGACGAGACTGACGCTGAGGACGTCACCCAGGAGACCCTTTCTCGCGTGATCAAGCACTACCGCGAGGGAAAGTACGATCGCAGCCGCGGGCGACTCTCCTCGTGGATCATCGCCATTGCGAGAAACTGCATCCGCGACTGGCAGACGGCCGCCTCGAACCGCCGAGAGCGTCGCGGCGATTCTGCAATGATTCATCTGTCAGATGACGAGGCGTTGACCGGTATATGGGAAGAAGAGTGTCGCAGGGTCATTCTCGAGCACGCCATGTGCGAGCTTCGGGAGCGCTCACGCGTTGAAGAAAAAACGATTCGAGCGTTCGAGATGATCGCCTTCGAGGAGCGGACCGTGGTTGATGTTGCCGCCGAACTCAGTCTCAGCATCGACTCGGTCTATGCTGCTAAGAATCGCTGCCTCGCGCAGCTTCGCGAGATCATGTCCCGACTAACAGATGCCTATGAACTGACATGAGAGGAGCGGACGTGTCCGCCTGCCCGCCGCAATATGTTCTGGAGGACGCTGCCGTCGGCAAGTCGTGTGACGACGAAGCCATCACCTCTCACGTGGCCCAATGTCCCGCCTGTTGTCGCGCATTGGAAGACATCCGTCTGAACAACTCCGTGCTCACGGAGATTCGGGCTGTCAGACGCAGCGCTCGCCCGTATCGGGATCGCCGTCTCACTCCACCGGTCGTGGAAGACTACGAAATACTCGAATGCGTGGCACAAGGCGGCCAGGGGCTCGTCTACCGGGCGATTCAGAAGAGAACCAAACGATGTGTGGCCCTCAAGCTCCTTCTTGGCGGTCACTTCGCGACCTCGCGCCAGCGCAGCCGATTCGAGCGCGAAGTGGAGCTGGCGGCCAGACTGCACCATCCAAACATCGTGACTGTGCATGACAGCGGCATCACGCCCGACGGACGGCCGTTTCTGTCAATGGCGTTCATCGAGGGGCGTCCGCTTGATCAATGGGCGCGGTCGTGCAACGTTGATAACCAGAGGACTGTGACCATTCGTCGCCTGATTAGCGTTATCGTCAAGGTATGCAATGCCCTAAGCTACGCGCATTTGCGTGGAGTCCTTCACCGAGATCTGAAGCCCGGCAACATCCTCGTCGACGCGAACGACGAACCCCACATTGTCGATTTCGGCCTGGCAAAGATGGTGGACGGCGAGGCTGGATTCAACGCCACCGTCACCGGTGAATTCATGGGCACGATTGCCTACGCCGCTCCGGAACAGGTCAGCAGCGGCGACTGTCACTCCGATGTGCGAAGCGATGTCTATGCTCTCGGTGTCCTGTTGTACGAGGTATTGACAGGGCGACTTCCTTATCCCATGACCGGGGCGATCGCCGAGGTCGTGCGGCAGATCACGACGCTTGAACCTCCCAAGCCGTCAACCATTGATTCATCGGTGTCAACGGATCTTGAGACGATCGTACTAAAAGCGATGACAAAGGATGTGAATCGGCGCTATCAATCCGCGCGAGACCTGGGCGAGGACTTGCGCCGGTTTCTCGCCAATGAACCCATCATCGCCCGCAGTGACAGTACCTGGTATGTGCTTCGAAAGGCGGCAGAGCATCACCGTCGCGCAATAATCACCTCGGGACTGAGTTTCCTCGTGCTTTTGATGAGCGGTGTTGCTGGCGGGATTTATTTGATCCTCGGTGCGCAGGCAGACACGGCCAAGGCGCGGGCCGTGGCCGAGAGCGAAAGGGCTGAAGCGATCTCGTTGGTTCTGCATTCCGCCAGCAGCCCACGTTACTTGAACAAGGAACTTAAGGGATATCGCTTTAGAGATCTGGTTCGACTTGAAGAACAAATCAATCTGGGGTGGCTTGCGGCCAACAAGGAGCGTGAAGCCGCGGCATCCTCACTGCTTGCAGCGATCTATTGCAAAGGCAGGGTTCCGTGGAGCGCCGAGGACCTTATCCGCCAAACCAATATGAAACGCTCGCTCGACGTCGATTCGATGAGTTCGAGAACCTCCCGCGGGTATTCGGATCTTGCGGAAGTCTTGTTGGCCCGACTTCGCCTGTCGGAGGCGTCTCATTATTGTGATTTGGCGCTGCGGATCGACCGTAATGCACGCGGCGACCAGAGCCTGGAGGTTGCCCGCAACATGGGGATCCTGGCGCGTATTCGACTCGCGCAAGGCGACATGCTGGTTGCCGTGAAGCTTGCCACCGATGCGATCGCCATCCATGCTGTACATCTCGGTACTGAGACAGAGGAAATCGCCCAGTGCCTTGATACCCGATCGGCGGCGTTGCTCGCCATTCGCGATGTTGACGGGGCCGAAAGGGACTGCCTTCAAGCGCTGCGGCTTCGATTCACCCTGCTGCAGGACGAAGACCCGGCCGTCGCCCATAGTATCCGTCGCCTCGCGGAGGTTTTCGATCAGCGTGGGAAGAATGCATATTTAGAATCGCTTGCAACCGCACTCGGTGTAACGACCCACCGAGAAATGACCGACCAACTTCGGCAATTGGCAAACGACCTTGACGAGCTTTGCAAGGCAGCGGGCGAAAACACCAACGCGCCACAGGTCACACTGCAGCGCCTCCTTTTGGTCAAAGAGGTGATGCTTGGGCCAAATCACAAAGGATTGTTATCCACTCTTGCCGCCTTGGTGATCGAGACCCATGAGATCGGTGGCGACTCCGAGAAGCTGACCATTCTTGACCATGCATCGCGCGTCATTGCCCACAACTATGGAACGTGCAGTTTGCCATATGCAAACTGTCTTGATGAGCGGGCGGGCGTTCTGGAAGACCTCCATCGCTATTCGGAAGCTCTTGAAACTGCAAAGCAGTCGCTCGATATTTGGCTTGGACTACCGATGGGACAGCGAGACGAATTCAAAGCAGTTGTCATCGAACGAACTGTAGCGTGGTGGATGATGCTTGATGGTCAGTATGAAGATGCAGCCCTGCATTTCGGCCATTGTGACGAGGTCGTTCGCCGACTACATGGCCAAAACCACATCATCAGTCCCTATGCCCGGGCTGGGCGCGCCTGGTCGCTCGTTAGACTTGGTCAAACGCAAGGTATGGAGAAGGAGGCGCGGGAAGCCTTGGCGATTGCAAACCGTTTGGGGCCGGAACTGCCGGCGAGTCAACGAAGCTTTATCACATTCTGCGTCGGAAGCGTCTTAACCGACCTGGGCAAGCTCGATGAGGGCAAGCAACTGCTGAATGTGGCATGGGAGGGTGACCCGAACAACGATCCAATTCGGACAAGGTCCATCACGGATCGATATCGTTGCTTGTTGGTCGCAGCCTTTATTCGCAATATGGTTGCTCGCGGCGACAGTAAGAGTGAGGTCTCATGGCGAAAAGAATTACCCGACAATGGCCATCTATAGGCACAGCGTTCACCCCGTAACGGTTTCTTGAGTTCACTTCCGGTATTCCAACCGAGCCGCGCTTAGACCGATCGCCGTTGGCCATACAAGTGCCGCCACGCCAGTGAGTTACAGCAATTTCGGCTGGAACCGGCACGCCTTTACCATTCCCGAGACCGCTCAAAACAAATCACTGTTTAGGCCCTGTAACTCTTGATCCGAGCCTCAGTTGCGGATACCATTAGTCGATGTAAGTCTGGGAGGATATTGGAGTTGGGAAACTCCCTCCGAAATTCGAATAGCCGCTCGCGGTCAGACCTGCGCTTCGTGCGCGCGGCCGGTGCGGTCGCATTGCCGCCGCTCGTCGCCTTGTGCGGCGTGCTGATGGCGATCAGTGTCGGCGCGCCGGGCCAGGAATGGCTTGCATGGATTGCGCTGACGCCGCTCCTTGCGGCCGCTCGCGCATACTCACCACTCAAGGCGGGCCTTGCCGGCGCGGTGTGGGGGCTTTGCTTCTATTCGGCAGCGGCGGGGGGCGTGGCGCCATCGATCGATGTCGGGCCGATTTCACTTGCACTCTTGGCACTGGTTCCCGCTGCATACGCGGCGCTCGGTTCGTTGGCCACACGGGCCGTTGGTTTCGCACCGGTCATCATGGCCTTGCTGTGGATCCTCGCCGAAGTCGCCTTGCGGCCCCTCGGTTTGCAAAGCGGCCTGCTCGCGAGTTCGCAGGGCGACGGCAATCTTGCCGGTTGGATCGCCGGCCTCCTTGGCTATGTCTTTGTCGCCTCGGCCATCGTCTATGCGAACGCATGGCTGCTCAATTTGGTTGATCGCATCCAGTTGCCGGTCCCGGCCGTGCGACGTTTGGGTGTTGTGATTGGCAAGCCGCGCCGGGTAAGACTTGTCACTGTCGCGGTCCCGTCGAACCGTTCCCTCCGGCTTGCGTTTCCCCGCGGGCCACCCACCTTCTAATTCATCTTCGTTTGCTGCGTTTGATTCGTTTTTTCGCGCTGGCGGAGTGTTTCCGCATGGCGCGTGATTTGTGTCACTGAAAGAACTTTTTTCAATAGGAGAACACCATGTTTCGAAAGTCCATTCTTGCCGCCGTTGCGATCGCGTTTGTCGCCGGCTCCTCGGTCATGGCCGCCGACACCAAGGCCTGGCGCATCGCCAATAATAGCGCCGCTGCTGCCAAGCAACTCGACCTGACCTTCGGCGGCACGGGCGGTAGCCTGCTCGTCACCGTCTATGGTCAGGACAGCACCTGCGCCGATCCTCAGGCTGTTAACGTGAATCAGGGCTTGGGAACGGCCCAGATCGTCTATGCTGATGACTGCGTGCGCATCAAGGGTCTCATCCTCCTCAAGGCCTCGACGACGGCCGGACCGCTCAGCATCAGCAGTGGCTTCTGGACCGATGACCTCAACAACACGACTCCTATTACGGTAGTGAGCGACACTGCACAGATCACGGTTCCGACCGTCAGCCAGTGGGGCCTGATCGTTCTGACGATCGCCCTCCTGATTGCCGCGACGATCATCTTCGCCCGACGCAAGCCGGTCGTAGCGAATGCCTAATTGAGAGGAAGGACGGAATCGCGTGAACCTGTTCCACCTCGGCTTGTTCGCCAAATCGCTTGCCGTGATCGGCTCTGTGGCCGTCGTCGGCTGCGCCGTGGCGCTTCGAGTGCAGGGAGAACTGGCGACGCGGGACATCGTGGGTACGGTCATCAGCGTTCCGATGCTGGCGTACCTCGTTCACCTGTGGATCGCCTTGTCGAAGGAAGAGGCGTCTCGCTAAGTCCGTCCGCGTCTTCGATAGTTCAGCCCGCCGTCGGCCCACCGGTCGACGGCGGGCTTTTTTTATGGTCCACTATGGTCAGTAAAGTTGGAGTGATGGGACTCTGTGACCACTCGTGCTCGAGTGTTGCTGCTAACGAGGCTTCAAGGTGAGCGAAACGATACCACCCACCTCCACGCCGGCTCCCAAGACCGGCCGTCCCATCGCGCGCTTCGTGATGACGTTCGGCGTCCTGGTGGCCGTGTTCTACCTCGGCACGGCAACGGCCTTCTTTCGCGACACATTCGTTCCGGGGTATCTGAGCGCCAATGCACGAGTCACTGCGACGATCCTTTCGCTTTTCGGGCAAAAGGCCGAGGCCGAAGGGAAGATGATCCAGTCGGCAAGGTTCGGCATGGAGGTCGAGCGAGGGTGCGACGCCGTCGAACCGACGGTGCTGTTTCTTGCGGCAGTGTTGGCGTCACCCGTGGCACTTCGAGCGAGGCTGATCGGCATGGTCGCGGGCGGGCTGGCGCTCGCGTTGATCAACATACTGCGACTCGTGACGCTGTTTGTGACGGGCATCTACTGGCATGAGGCGTTCGAAGTAATGCACGTCGACGTCTGGCAGGCCATCTTCATTTTCCTGGCGATCTTGTTCTGGGTGCTATGGGCCTTGTGGGCCTTGGGTCAGAAACCGGCAACAAAGCATGTCCCCGCGTAAGACCGTTCTTGGCTTTTTCATTCGGCTCGCGGTGCTCTATACCGTGCTGATCGCATCATGGCCGATGGTGCGAAGCGGGTACTGCGGCGTGTACAGGAAGATGGGGTCGGCGTGTTTCTCCAGGCTTGGCGATGGAGGCACCGCCACGTTTGAGAACGATCCAACCGAAGACGCCGTCCGCGATACCGTTGTTGTCACAGTGAATACCACCTTTCCTGATGCGCGGATTGAGAAGCGCATGCCGATCAGCGCGCGATACACCGGCTACTTTCCGACGGTCGTGGTGGTTTCGCTCGTGCTGTCAACGCCGCTGGCATGGCCGAGGCGGCTGCGCTCATTGGCGGTGGGGCTTTTGCTGGTGAACGTGTTTATCCTCGCGTGGCTGGGTGTTTCAATCTGGGACGACATCAGCGAACCGCTGCCACAGGTGCCGGTGCATGGGTTTATTCTGTCTCCGTGGGCGAAGTCGGCGGTTCACTTCCTGGTGGTGAACGTGGTGGACTCTCTGGTCGCGTGTTCATATGTCGTACCGGTGTTCATCTGGATTCTCGCGTGCTTTGGCGCGGCGAAAGACCGGGAATCGCTGCTCAGGCCTTTTGTTGAAGCCCCCACTACGGACCCATCGTCGGCGACAGCAACGCCGCCAGCCCCATGAGATCGGCGAATTCGAAATCGGGCGTGTGCGTCCCAATATCGTGGATACGATGGGCGCGGTTGACCCAACCAGAGCGGATTCCGGCGATGATGGCCCCGCCCACGTCGCTGTGCAGTGAGTCGCCGACGTGGATCACGCGGTCGCGTCGCCAGCCGGTTTCGCCAAGCGCCATTTCGAAGATCTCGCGGTCGGGCTTGTACGACCGGGCGTCCTCCGATGTCACGACATGGTCCAGCGTGATGCCGTTGTGCGACAGGGCGGCAACGGCATCATCCCGGTCGGCATTTGAGACCAGGCAAATGGGAAAACGAATCGCGCCGAGGAACTCGTTTACGTCGGGCTGAAGCGGCGGGTTTCGCCAATAGTGCATGAGCGATGCGACATACGGCTCGGGATCGAGTTTCACTCCAAGCGCCGACATCGTGTCGGTCAGCGTCTTTCGTTCGAGGTCGGCCAGCGTCATAAACTGGTCGCCGTTGGCAAAATCGAGGCAGTGAAAGAAACGCTCACCCCACGTGATGGATAGTTCGTGCGCGGACAGGTCAATGCCGGTGTCGCGAACGATGGTTTCACAGACGGCTTCGACGGCCTGCCGGTCGCCGGCAGTCAGGGTGCCGTACATGTCGAGGAAGATCCCGTCGAGTTCGATCATGGCTCGGTTATACGGGAATGAACGCCCCTGCGAAAGATTTGGGGTCACTTGCCCACACAGAAGCGGGCAAAGATTCGGCCGAGAAGGGCTTCGGTGTCGTCACGACCGGCGAGCACACCGAGCGCGGCGGCGGCGGCACGAAGCTCGATGGCGACAAGATCGGCGTTGTCCAGCTCATTGCCGGCGCATGTCGCAAGCCCGATGGAACGATCAAGCGCTTCGGCGGCGCGATCGAGGGCCTCGCGATGTTCCGCCATGAGGGCGACGCCGACGTCGCGTGCGTCCGCATCCGAGTGGGCGAGCACTCCGCTAATTCGCGTGCGCAGAGAATCGCAGCCTTCACCGGTGCGAGCGCTGATCAGCAGGGGAGTATCGCCGAGTCGTTCGCTCAACGCTGCCACGCGCCGTGCGCGATCGTTCGGGGCAATAAGGTCGCACTTGTTCGCCACACGGATGGAGGCCGTTTGGACAGCGGCATTTGATCCATCGTTTGTCGCATCGAATAGGATTATGACGACGTCGGCGTGACGCTGTTTCAGCGACGTAGCGGCCTGCACGGCGGCATCGAGCGAGTCCGCAGCGTCATCGATTCCCGCCGTATCAATGAGAAGGCATTCTGATTCGCCGAGCGACATGGGGGCCGAGATTGCGTCGCGCGTCGTTCCGGCGATGGGGGTGCAGATGGCACGGTCCATGCCGGTGAGCCGATTGAAAAGGCTCGACTTCCCTGCGTTTGGTGGACCGATCAGCGCAACGGTCGGCAATCGCGCCCAACGTTCCGTGCGAACGCTCGCGGACAGGGTCGCCCCTAACTGGTCGCGCACTTCGATCAGGCGCGTGACAAGTTGCGTGGGCGTGATGAACTCAATCGGCTCGTCCGCAAAGTCCATCGCGCCCTCCACGAGTGACAGCAGATCAGCGAGCGTTTCTCGCGCCCTGTGCGCCGTCTGCGAAAGGCTGCCGTGAAGCAGTTGTTCGGCAGCGCGAAGTTGGCGGTCCGAACGAGCCGCGATCAGGCCGGCAACGCCGTGAACCTGCGATGCGTCCATCGCCCCGGCAAGAAAGGCTCGGGTGGTGAATTCGCCCGGCTCGGCTCGCCGAGCGCCAAGTTCCAGCAGGCGTTCCACCATCATTCCCAGCAAAGTGGGCGCGCCGACCAGATGCAATTCAACCATGTCTTGCCGCGTGTAGCTTCGGGGTTGAGGAAAATAACATGCGAACGCGGGTATCGCGTAAATGCCGAAAACGAGTTTGCCGGAAACGCGAACGGCCGTGTTCAGGGTTCGCCGACTGCCGCTCAAAGGCCGGAATGGTTGCTCCACCAACTCAAATGCGCTCGGTCCGCTGAGGCGCACAATTCCCCGCGCCGAACCCCCGGGTGGCGAACTCACTGCAACGATCGTGTCATCAAGGTCCATGGCGATGTGATGTGGCGCACGCGAGGGGAAGGACTATGCCCCATCCGTCGCACCTTTTTCGGCGGCCTTCCAGCGGTTCTGCGCTCCGGTCGACATCGCAATGGGCGGGAGTCCATGCGGGATGGAGCGGCCCTTTTCATCGACCGTGCAAAAAAGAAAAGTGCCGGTGGCGACGGGCTTGCGATCACTGCGGGGTTGGAGTGTCTGGGCGTCAATGCGTACGCCGATGGTGCTTTCGCCGATGTAGTCGATCCGACCGACGAACTCGATCATTTCTCCCAGGCGAGCCGGCATTCGCATGGAAAGACTGCGGATGGACATGAAGACAAGCGGCTGCGGATGATCAAAGAGGTTTTCGGCGGTGAGGTAGGCGGCGTGAACGCACCACTCGGCGCAGCGGCCTCCGTAAAGCGTCTGGTGGTGGTTGAGATCCTCCCCCTTGACCAGATGAACGGTGGAAAGCTCGCGCGGCCTGTCGGCGGATGACATACGGTCCTCGTTTGTGCGGAGTATAACGGGAAGCGGCGACGTGAGACACGGCTCAATGCAAGGCAAGGAAAACTCGCAGCCATTGTTCAGGGGCAAGTGTCGCCGGGCGTGCCGTGAGGTCGATGTCCATGGACTTGCAGGCGTCGACGACCGCTTCGGCGTTGGCCACACCCCGTGCGATTTTGCCGATCATCTGACGCCGATGTTGAAAGAAGGAGCGGACAAACTCCGCGAAGGCGTGCGCACGTCCGGGCGCGAGAGGCGCATTCGGTTTCACTTTCAGGTCGACCATGGATGAATGCACCTTCGGTCGGGGCCAGAATGCTTCGGCCGGCGCTTTGCAAATGCGGCGACCCTCCGTAAGGGATTGGGACACAACGCTTACCGGGCCGTAATCCGCGGTGTCGGGTTCCGCGAGAAATCGATCCGCAACTTCGGTTTGCACGGTGAAGCAGAAACGGTCAAAGGGGAAGTCGCCAATAAGCAGGTTCACCACCAGTGACGTGGCGATGTCATACGGGAGATTCGCCACGAGCTTGAGCGCCCCGGCGGGACTCGGGCCGTGACGGCCCAAAACGTCCAGCACCTCCGGCTCAACGGCTGACTTACGGGCAAGGGCGTCGCAGCGTAGTAGGGTCACGTTGGCGTAAGGCTGAATCGTCTCCTGTAGCAATGGAAATAGCCCCCGGTCGATTTCCACCGTCACAACGTGGCCGACACGTTCGGCAAGAAGCGCCGTCAGGCTTCCCGTACCACCACCGACTTCGAGGATGGTGTCGTGTGGTGTGAGGCTTGCCGCGTCAACGAGCTTCATCATCAAATTGCGGTCGACGAGGAAGTTCTGGCCGAACATCCGCCGGGGAGACAGGCCGGCAGCCTCCAAACGGGCGCGAAGCTGCGATTGGGTCTGGAAGCCGGGGCTTTCGGCCGATTTCGTCAAGGCTGCGCACTCCGAAACCGCCGATTATACTGAGGTGGCGTTACGGCGGCGGCGAATTCACTTGCCGACGCTGACGCCAGAGGCGTGTGCCATGCACTCGTATGAAATTCTTCGTCAGGCGGCCGACAAAGTCGGCGTCAAGGCCCTCGCGGCTGACCTTCGGCTGTCCCCCGCGCTCGTTTATAAATGGTGCGAGCCGGCCGATACCGACGACAGTGGAACGCGAAACCCACTGGATCGCGTCCGAGATATTGTGAAACTGACCGGTGATTTGGATGTGGTCGCATGGCTCTGCAACCAGGCGAATGGTTTTTTTGTACACAATCCGGTTGCCGACTCGAAGGATATCGATGACGACCTGCTTCAATCGACGCAGCACATGGTCAAGGAGTTCAGCGACTTGTTGAATGAAGTAAGCCGGAGCGTTGCGGACGACGGAGAGGTCGGAGCCGAGGAAGCTCAGCGGATTCGGCGGGAATGGGAGCAACTCAAGACAACGGCGGAGTCGTTCGTGGTGGCCTGCGAAAAAGGCGTCTATCGCCAGAAGAAGTAAGGAAGCACCGCAATGGCAAATCGATGCACCGTTCTCCTGGCAGGCGTTTTCCTTGCAAGTATTGCGGGCTGTGACGAAGGCTCCGGCGGCAAGGGGCAAAACAACGGCCGACAAATGAAGACGACGATGGTCAAAACGGCGGGCAAATTCAATCAGGGCTATCAGGATGGGCTGAAAGAGGCGCAACGTTCTTGGTCAGATTGGAACGGAAACGACCTTTGGCTCTGGCTCGCCGATCAGCAATATCAAAGCGGCTATCAACGTGGTTGGAACGACGGCCGCAGCATGACAAAGTTGAGGGCGCATCAACAAAAGCAAATGGGTGACCGCGACGCAAAACCCGCAATGGAACAGGCCCTTCGAAATCAGCCGGGCGAGAAATCGGTAGCTCCGAAAATCAACGACCCGGTCAAGCTCGAAGGACCATCCAAATCGGAAAAGGATTCAGGCGAATGAAGTTTGACGTACAAACCAAGGGCGAAGTCTCGATCGTGCGAATCGGCGAGGATTACGCCGGCCCGGATGGCGATTTGGCGAACGCGGTGAATCCGTTGATTGAGCGCCCGGGGGCAAAGGTGGTGCTCGATCTCACCGCGGTCGGCTACATCAACTCCGCGGCCTTGGGAGAATTGGTGCGCATCACGGCTCAGGCAAATTCGCAGGAGGCTCGGGTTGTGCTCGCGGGATTGACGCCGTTCGTTGCGGGTGTCCTCGACACGACGCGACTGAGTCGATTCTTTGAGATTCACGCGACGGTGGAAGATGCGGTCGCGAAACTATCGGCCTGACACGGCCGACGCTTTGCGAATCACCAGCGTTCTGGCGGCGGGTGATTGCGTGTTGCAGATGGCGGCGCGGAGATCCGAGTATCGTTCGGCGGGCCAAATTCGCTGACTAACCGTCAGATTATTTCTCAATCGGACCCACTGTCCGACAGCCTCGACTTGCTGAGACAGATTCGCATCGTTTGCCAATGCCGTGCCGTACGATTTCGGCAATGCAGACGCGGACCAACCGTCCGGCAGCTTTATCTCAATAAAGCTTTCCTGTACGAATGCCCCCGGCGTTTTGAGCAGTGTCTTTCGTCCACTCTTGCCCAGTGGCAGTGGAAACGGCGATAGCCAAGCGCCGTCGGAGGGCACGGCGAACACGCGACCATCTCCCGCCATTTCAAGAGGCTTGGACGACTTTACGTCGGCGTTCACAGCGAACACATCGTTGGAAAGGGTTGTGACGCTGTATTTCGACAAATCGACATTGGGGATCAGCCGGGAGAGCGCCTCGTTGATCGCCGATTTCTTCTGCTCGTCGGTGCGCAGGGCGTTGGTCAGGAACAGCCCCGTCATTCGCAGGTCGACAGAACCGGTGTAACTCGCTGTTTCATCGAGGGCCAGGCGAGCCGAGGCCTCCAGTCTGCTTTCGACGGGGGCGTCAAAGCGCGCGGGCATGTCACTTCGGCCGGTGACAAAGGCACGGTCAAAACGCCGCCAGCCTCCCCATGGACCGGGGTTGCGAATTCGACCCTGCATCGCGTGCCAGTAGCTGATTTCGCCGCGGGTTTCGAGGGCGACGGCGAATGCCGAGATCGCTCCAATGGAGATGTCGTCGGACTGGCTCGCAACGGCAAAAACCGGTTCGGCCTTCAATCCCGTGCCGCGAAACATGGCGAGCAGTAAGCTCGCGGCTTCAAGCGACGTTCCATAATGAGTTGATCGAACAGTTGTTGTCGGACGAAGCGCAGGCCAGACGCAGGCAGACGGTGCATCGACCGTGGTGAATTGCCTGGCAAACGCCTCCTGGATCGCCCAAGCCTTCTCGATGTGGTCGGTCGTGGCGGCGAGTTTGGATTCATCGCAATACGGCAGGCACTTCTCACCCCTGGTAAGGTCATCCATGATGTTCAGGATGGCGGTTGCCCACGCCTTTGTATTGGCCGCAGTGGTGAGGACTTTTAGCCCGTTACGATCTCGCGCGGGCAGGGACAACGGCTCGTCGATGAGTGGCTCGACGTTGGATGCCTCGTGGATCGGCTTGCCATTGCGGAGTATGCGACGCAAGGCAATGGGGTAAGAAGTCGCGATTTGAAAGTCGAATTCATCAAACGGCAACGCACCGCGCTTCGATACGATCTCGTATTCCAACTCCAATACGGCCCCCGGCTCGATCGCGCTAAAGGATACGACGATCTGGCGAATAGCGGCGAGGGCGGGCCATCCGGCCGTTTCGTGTGGGGCGACTTCGTTGCGCGAGTATTTCGGCACCTCGACGACACGACCATCGGGGCAGCGCGTGCGGGCTGTCATGATCTTCACGGTTTGATAATCAGCGTTGTACGTGATTCGCGGATCGGCGAAGGCGCCATAGGAGCGATCGTTGTTCACGCGGACGTGCTTCTTGACGCTCCATGTGTAGCCGCCCTCGGGCACGGGGGCAACTGCGTCTTCCCAAAGGGAAATCACCGCATCATCGGCCGACTCATGGGTTTGAGGCCTGGGAGTTTCGGCAACCGTGACCGATGCCAAAATCAGGAGGACAGTCGAGGCGCAAGGCACTCGCCAAGTATTGGTCTTATCGCTGGGCACTTTGCGCCTCCACCCGGCAGACAACCAGTTCATTTCGCAGTTTGCCCAGCTCATCAATGACCTTCTTGTAGTCGGCGTAGTCTTCCACCGGTACGACGTGCTTCTTCAGGTCAACCGTGCATCGATATCGAAGCTGCCCCGGCGTTGAATTGATTGTAAATTCCATCGTGGCGGAATCGCTGTCGTGTTTGAACGCCGCCGGTGTGGCATCAATTCTCCATCCGGTCGGTAACTTTACGGTCTCTTCGCAGTCAAGCCGCCGTGTCGAGCGAATCCGGACGGGATACTTGCGTTCCGTCGCGGTTGTCTCGGCGCTGTCGTGGACGTCTGCCATGACCATATCGCTTAGCACGCCCGTAAGACTTGGCAGGCGGAAGTAGAAGGCGCCCGATTCACCGATCCCGAAGTCTTTCGCGGCGTAATGAAGCTCCACCGCAGCGGCCTTTGCAAAGTCCACGGGGTCCGTCACGCTCAACGATTCCAATGTGGCGTTTGGCGCGAGTCGTCGCAGGCTTTCTTCGAATCGCCCGGGGCGATCCGACGGTTTAAGTCCGGAAAGGGAACGCCGCAGGCTCGTCTCAGGACTGCCAATCGTGGATACAGAGATTCGCCCACTGAGATCGCCGGTGGGGGAGAGCGATGCCTCGCCGCGCCATGTGAGCGCGTTGTCGGCTGGCGGGCTGTAGGGCGAAAGCTGCAATCCAAGTTCACCCTCTGGCGTACCGAAGACGACGGCCTGCCGCTGTTCGGCACTGGACCACATCTCGCGGTTTTTGGGCAACCAAGTTGGATCGAGAAGTCGAAGCGTGCCGTCTTTCTGTCGTACGCTGGTAACCGCATGGTTGAATTGATCGGCCGGTGTTTTCTCAACGCGTGCCCCAGCCTCCGTCATCACGATATACGATTCAAAGCCCGCTTCGCGAAGCATCGCCACAAGCAGTCCCGCTTTGTCCTTGCAAACGCCACCGCGATCGTGAAACGTCTCGATGGCTGCGTGCGTGGTGTAACCTTCGTGAGCACCGCGACTCGTACCGACATAGCGGACATTCTCGGCGACCCAGTGGTTGAGCGAGGCAATCTTCTCTTCGTCGCTCATTCGCTTATCGCCGGGTTCGCCGACCAGCTCGCGCACCTTGGCCTTGATCGCATCGTCGGTCTTAAAGCTCGGTTCGTTCTTTTCGTGAAACCAGCGTGCCTTATGCTGCCAGCTTTCAACAGTGGCCAGGACGAGCTTGCACAGCACGTCGCTGGATGAGCACATCGTCGGCTCGCCCTTAAACGCCGGGAGGTCTTTTTTCTCAAAGCGATAGACCGCCTTGTCGCCATCGAAGTGCATGGACGTGCCCAACTCGCCGTTCACAACCTCATACTGAAGCGGCTTATTCTTGGAAATGGTTACCGTGTACTGCTTTTCAATGACCGGCGTCCCCTCGGGCCATGTCACCACGTCATACCAGTGCCCCGGCATGGGCGGCTCGGCGCACGCGGTGCCGCCACCGAGATACGCCACGTTGAAGCCGGTCTTGGTCCAGTTGAGTTCAACCGAATCGCCGACCTTGAGGTCGGGTACGCCGAGCATGGTTTGCATGCTTCCCCAGAAAATGATCCCGGCCGGCGCGGGTGCAACGGTCGGGGACGACGCGATGTCTTCGACAGCGCCGCTTGCACGGTGAATTCGGCTTGGGAGCAATTCGAGCGTGTTGGTTGCGGGGTCGTAGTCCCAGCGATGCACGGATAGCGCCCGCACGCCAGCCTCGGTGAGCGCCTTCACCACGCGGGTGCAGCGATTCGTGCCGATCCCCGAATCAGCAACGCTCACATTCGTCGAGTCAAAGACCACGACGGTGTCGGCCCCGTTGAAATCACCCTTCGCCGCGGCGACCTTGGCCGCGATGTCGTCGGCCAACGTAAGCGATGACGCGGCAAGGACAATGCCGGCGATCCAAATCCTGCACCGGGTGTTCATGTAGGCGCTCCCGTCTTGATTCCTTCGAGTTATGCGTGCGTCACCCAAAACTGCAACGAGCCGACCGTCGGTAGTCTCACGCCTTTTCCTGCCGAATACCCATGACATCCTTCTTAAAGACGCGGGTTTCAAGCGGCTTGACCCATTCGCTCCAGTCGCTGTCGGCATTGCGTGCATCGCGTATCGCCGTCATGCACATTTGCGTCTTGGCATCAATATTGTCGAGGTAGTGCACCATGAACGCCTCGGGGCAAGCCGGAATACGCGGGCTGCCGAACTCATAGGTCCCATGGTGGGCCAGAACGATGTGAGTCAGGACGTTTAGCAAATCTTCAGGGAAGGGTTTGCCGGTGGCTTGCTCCACATCGGCCGTTTTCCGGTCGATCCAGATTGCCGCCTGTGTAATGTGGCCGATGAGTTGCCCGGGGTTGGTGTAGGAGAAGTTGGTGTCGGCCGTAAGTTCCACGGTCTTGCCGATGTCGTGGAGGAAGATGCCCGCGAGCACGAGATCGCGGCTTATTTGCGGGTAATGGCTGTCGGAGTCGTCGGCTTTGCCGAGGATTCGCGTCGCCAACTCAAGGACACTGAGAGTGTGCTCCAGAAGCCCGCCAATGTACGCGTGATGGTTCTGAACCGCGGCGGGGGCCTTCCGGAAGCCGGCGGCGATGGTTTCGTCCGTCACGAATTCTTTGATAAGGGCGAGCAGGTTCGGGTTTTTGATCGTACGCAGGATCGCCAGCAACTTGTTCCACATTTCGTCGATGTCAAACTTCGTTCGGGGGATGAAGTCGCCAAGGTCAAACTGCGACGGATCAGCCGCCCGCATTGCATCGACGATGAATTGGAGGTTGCCTTTGTAACTCTCAGCCCGGCCACGGACCCGGAGGAAGCCGCCTTCGGTGATAGAGTCGTATTGGGCCTGTGTGGCGCTCCAGATTCGCCCGAGAAGCTGCCCGGTTCGGTCGGCGAAGACGATGTGGATATAGAGGCCTCCGTTGGTCGTGGTACGGAGGTCTTTCTTCGAAACGAGGAAAACCTGGTCGGTCAGCGTTTCGCCGGGCTGGAGTTGATCAATGAACCGGTGGGGCGGGGCAGAGGCCTGTTTGGGGGCGGCGGTGGTCATGATGTCATGGTTTCCGTGGGTACTGACAAGACGCTCACGGCGATCGGATTCGCCGGACGGACGTTACAGGCAATGAGTATAACGGATCGTCGTCAACGAACAGCCGGCCGGCCGGCTGAGGGACCTTGAACCATCCCTCTGTCAATCCATCCTTTTTCCGTCACCCCCTCTAAAAAACCTAAGAAAATCGCGTGTCGCCTTGCATTCCGCCCCGGGGGGTGTTACAAGATCGCTCGGAAGGGTTGCAATGGAGCGGCCCCACGGATGGATTTCAAGAAAAAGGAGTTCCACTATGGCCAATGCCAAATCGATGAGCAAATCGGCCCTGATCAGCCACCTCGCCGAGAAGAACGAACTGACCCGCAAGCAGGTCATCGCCTTCATGGATTGCTTGGTTGACACGGCCTACAAGCAGGCGAAGAACAGTTTCACGCTGCCGGGCATCGGCAAGCTGGTGCTGGTCAATCGCAAGGCTCGCATGGGTCGAAACCCGGCGACCGGCGAAACGATCAAGATCCCTGCCAAAAAGGTCGTCAAGTTCCGCGTGGCCAAGGCCGCGAAGGATGCGATCCTCGTCGGCAAGAAGTAAGCCAAATCACTGTGTCCTTTGGGATGCAGACCGTAATAAACACAGACGCCCCAGCCGATTTATCCCGGCGGGGCGTTTTTGTTTGCGCAGAAGTTCCCATCGACCTCGGTCAATCCACGAACCGGCAACTCACCTGCAAGGCCCCATTCAACCGTCGAAGATACGTTCGTCGCGGAATTTCCAATGCGCCGAATCGGGCGAGATGATCGGTCAGGAATTGCGTGTCCAGCAGCGTGTAGCCCCGCTCGCGCATTCGATGGACGAGCGCCACAAGTGCCACTTTGCTGGCATCGCGCTCGTGGTGGAACATGCTCTCGCCGAAAAACGCGCCCCCGAGTGCCACGCCATAAAGGCCGCCGGCGAGTTTTCCCCGACGCCAGCATTCGACACTGTGGGCGACACCCAGGCGGTGCAGCCGCACATAGGCGCGTATGATTTCGTCGGTGATCCACGAACCGTCCTTGCGGTCGGCGCAGGCATGCAGGACCTCCCGAAACGCCTCGTTGATTCGTATCTCAAATGTGCCCCTGCGGCAGAGTTGGGCCAGCGTCTTGGGAATATGAAAGGTATCCAGCGGAATGATCGCCCGCGGGTCGGGGTCGAACCACTGAAGCACACCATCCACCCCCATCGGGAAGATGCCCTGTGCGTAGGCGGAGATGAGCAGTTTCGCGGTAAGTCTCATGGCCATCCTGCGTGCCGAAACATTTCACAGGCACGCGCTCCAACGCCCCTCCATGATACCAGTGTCATGGGTCGCCCTTGCGACGACCGCCCGCGTTTCTATAATGCCCGCTGCCCACGCAGGATGCGCCTCGGCACCGCCAGGAAGGCACCGATGGTCGCCATCCAAAGTTCGGCGCTGAATACAGGCGCCGATGGGCAAGGATGGAACTATGTCCGAGGACGCAACGGAACCCCGACCCTTCAATTGGCCCGAATGCTGCGCCTTCACGCAACTATTCCGGGCCTTCAAGTTGGCGATCCACCCAACAAAGATCATTCTCGCGTTCGCCGGCATCTTTGCCACGTACATGGCGGGCCGAGTTCTTGACGCCACATGGGCAAACGAGAGTTGTGCGGTGGTTTCCGCGAACACCCACATGTCTGAACTCGATCAATTCCTTGTCGGAGGTCGATCGCATACGAAGGAGTGGATTAGCCAGACCCAGGATGCAAAAGATGTGAGGCGCGCCGGCGTCTTCAGTCTGCTGATGCGGCACGCACGCGTTGCGACCAATCAAATTGCCGGTGGCGTCCTGTCGCTGGATTTGGGGCGCGTCCTGGGGGGAATCATCAGCGGCCCCATCGCGCTCACGTGGGTGGTGGCGTTTCATCCCTGGTATGGCCTGTTTTTCTTGGTGCTGATGTTTGCGATATGGGCGTTTTTTGGGGGTGCCGTGGCGCGAGTGGCGGCGCTTCACGCGACGCGGGATGAACGGATCGGCCTGTCCGCCGCGCTCAACTTTGCACAGGCAAAGTTTGTCGGATTCTTTGCGATCCCGCTCATGCCCGTTGGAATTATCATCTTTCTGGGTGTGCTGCTCATGCTTGGCGGTCTTGTGGCGTCGATCCCCGCGATCGGCGAATTGCTGGCGGGGCTTTTGTTTTTCCTGGCATTGGTCGCCGGATTTATTCTTGCTTTCATTCTCATTGGCGCGGTTGCCGGTTTTTGCATGACCTATCCGACCATCGCGGTTGAAGGGTCGGATGCGTTTGACGCCCTGAGCCGCACATTCAGCTATGTCTATCAACGGCCCTGGCGCACGGCGGTTTACTCGCTCCTCTCCATTGGGTACGGCTCGATCTGCTTTCTCTTTGTGAAGTTTTTTGTCCGGCTCATGCTGTGGGCCACGCATCTGTTCGTCGGAATCACGATGAACATCGGCAGCCCCTTTCTGACCGAAGCAACCAGCGGGCCGCGGCCGGGCAAACTCGATGCGCTATGGACCGCGCCATCGCTGACCGGCAACACGCCGTTCTACGGATCGTTTGACACAGGGGCACAGCTTTCCGGCATCAGTTGGTTCGGTCAGGTTCTCATCAAGTTTTGGGTGTACGGGTTATGGGGGTTGGTGGCTGCGTTCGTCGTGAGTCTGTTCTTCTCGTCCAGCACACTCATCTATCTGTTGCTTCGACGCGAGGTCGATGCCACGGATCTTGAAGAGGTGTACGTCGAGGACTCGGCCTTGGATGATGTCGCTGCGACGCAATCGGCCGCTCCGGCCGCCGCCTCGCAGGGCGAATCGGGCACGTCGTTGCCGATCATCGGGCAGAACAGCTGACACGGGAATTCGGCCTTTCGCGCGTCGTCGATCATGGATGGCCGGCGTGCGGGCGGTAAAGAAGCTATGCGCGGTCGAACCTTTGCGCTGGTCGTGCTCGGGATGTCCGCACTGGTACTGTCCGGTTCGTCGGGCTGCGGCTACCTCTATCTCATTTTTGGCGAAGGCGGTCTTTGGCCGCCATCGTCCGGCGGTGGTGGTTCTGGTTCGGGCACAACATCCGGCAGCACAAGTCAGCCCGCGACGATTCCCGGATTCGCATTCTCAATCACTCAACTCGACCCACTGCTTGAGAGCACCGCCGGCGCACGCGTGGTAGTCGCCGCGGATATGAACGGCGATGGATTAACCGATTACGTCTCCGGGTCGGCCGAGAGCCAGCCGATCCAGGTTCACCTGCGAACCGGCGCGGCGGTCGAGTTCACGACGGCTACGATCGCCGGCGGCGCCCCGATCTCCACGATGTACGACCTCGCCGTTTCGGATTTCAACGCCGACGGTCGGCCCGACGTGGCGGTCCTTGTGAATGACACGGGGTTTGTTCCCGTGACAAACGCGGAAAAGCGCGGCGCGGTCGTCCTGCTGTTTGCCCCGCTCGATCCGGCCGAGACAGGAAACGGTTTGGCATGGCAGTCTGTCACCATCAACGAGACGTTTATCCTGCCCAACGATGAAACCGGTCAGACCGATTTTGCCATTGCCGATATTGACGGCGTGAACGGTCCTGATGTGGTGCTGGCATCCAACGACATCACCACGGCCCTCAATAGCGCGACGAAGCGCGTGTACCTCTACCTGAACCCTGGCGGAGCAGCGGCTGAAAACGGCGCAAATTGGCTTGGTACGACCAACGCGCTTATTTCCGACGTACCCGGTATCAAAGCGGTAAAAGTCGCGGACATGGATGCCGACGGCGACCTGGATGTCGTGGTGACATATCCGACGGCCAAGAGCCAGAACGTCAGTTGGCTGATCAACCCACTGGTCGAATCGGGTTTGGCCGCACTGACGAACGGCGACTGGGTGAGCCGCACGATCGGAGAGCAGCGCGAGTTGCTCCAACCCGGCGATGATCAGGTGCCGGGCGCGGATTTCCTCGGTGTGGGCGACATCGACGGCGATGGCGCGATTGACGCGGTCGTAGCCCACGCGTCGCTCGGCGTCGTGCAGTGGTTCCGCAATCCTGGTAACTCCGTGGTGCAACTGGTCAATTTCCCTTGGGAGGTTTTCAACATAGGCACGGCCGCCTCGGGCTCTGAATTGAACCAAGTGCAGGTGGTTGACCTCGACCTCGACGGGACGCTCGATGTCTTTGTCACCGGAAACGGCAACATGGCGGGGTTTGAACGCCGAAGCGACGTGCAAGATTGGTGGCAGCCGTTCACGATTACGGGCACAAATCCTGTCGCCACCATTGGCAAATGTGCCTTTGATGATGTCGATGGAAACGCGTTGTTGGACATTATTGCGCCGATGAATCGGTCGGGCATTACGAATGACCAGTTTCTAATCATCAATCGCCTCACGCCCTGACGGCGTACAAGAGGCGATGGCACAAAGAGGCGGCTTCGTCCAAAGCGCGAAACCATGATCTGGATTAACCGGGCTGCACACGGATGCCGCTGTCGCCTTGTTTTCTTCAATCTGGGGGCCATGGGGCGGACAGTTTCAGAAAAAATTAGAGAAGTATGCGGGTCGCCCGACAAGACATCGCGTTGGCAGTTTAGCGGGCGCTGTGGGTCCATCCGATCCGGCGTGAATTGGCACATTCACGTTCCGCCCCTACCATTACTCTGTTAATGTTGAAAGAGGTCCATCGAGTAACTTCATGCGAAAAGCGTTTTTCCTCCTACTTCTATTGCTTGTCGTCGGCGGAGCGGCCGTCGGGATCAAGAAGCTTCGCGACCGCGAGGGCACCTACGACATTGTCGTCGGCGCGGTTGAATCCCGTCCGTTAACCATGACCGTCGAAACCAGCGGCACGGTCGAGCCGCTCGCTCGCGTCGAAGTCGGGTGCGAAGTGACCGGCAAGATCATCGAAATGGCCGTCGACAACGATCAACCGGTGTCGAAAGGGCAGGTCATCGCCCGAATCGACCCCGAATTGTCACGGGCCGAGCATGAGCAATCGAAGGCCGATCATCTGAAGGCACTCAGCGCGTTGGCGGATGCGAAACTTGCCTACGAGGATGCGAAAGCAAATCTCCCGGTGCGCACACAACAGGCGCTGGGGCAGAAGGAAGAGGCCGAAGCAGCCCTGATCGAGGCCGAGTTCGGGTGGAAGCGAGTCGACGAGCTATACAAAAATCAGAACGCCCCCGAGGCGGAGTGGGTCGCCATGAAAGCCCGGCTCAAGCGGGCCGAGGCGCTGCTCATCACCGCCACGGCATCGCATCAGCTCGCGATGAACAACGAAAAGATTCTCGTTGATCGCGCCGCACAAACCATTGCCGGGGCCGAGGCAGCGCTCAAACTTGCCGCAGCGAGAATGGAATTCACGGCGACGCGTGTTGATCGATGCGTGATTCGCTCACCAATTGACGGCGTCGTTCTCCGTCGATTCATGGATGTGGGGCAGACGGTCAACGCCACATTCCAGACGCCAATCCTGTATCTGCTTGCCCCGAGCCTTTCCACGATGCGGGTCAATGCGAAAATCGGCGAATCGGACATCAGCCACATCGACGTCGGCCAAAAGGCCCGCTTCACGTTGGAGGCCCGGCAGTCACGCACCTTTGAGGGCAAGATTCTCGAGAAGCGAAACCAACCCGACACGGTCAATAATGTTGTCACGTACACCGTGATCTTCGAAGTCCAAAACCCGGACGGCCTTTTGCTCCCCGGCCTGTCCGTAAACGTCATGATCGAATGTGTCGACAAGGCCGCAGTTCCGCAGATCGCCAACGCGGTGCTGCGTTTCAAGCCGCCCCTCACCGCGGAAGAGCGGCAGGCGCTGGTGGCCAGGGCCCGCGAGGCCGGCCCCCCGCGCCCGACGTCGGATGCCGGCGGGCAACCTGCCGCCTATTGCAACGACGCCTTTGTCTGGCGATTCAATCCAGCCACGAAGCAGTGGCAGGCAGTCATGCTGTGGATCGGCATCACCGACAATATCAACACGGAAGTGCTCGCGGGCGCGGCACATGGAGAAGAGTTCGTCCGCAAGTTCACCGAAAAGAAATCCGTCGGCTTCGACTTCAAGGATGCCATTCGGCTCACGGACCCCAACAACCGCAATCTTTGATTCAATCGCATGTCCGACGCCGCACCCATTATCTCGACCGTCGCCGACCCGAGCATTCCGGTGGTCATCCGACTGCGCGAATTGCATAAAATCTATGACACCGGCGGCACGGCCGTGCACGCGCTCCGCGGGTTAAATGTCGACATTCCCGAAGGTCAGTTCATCGCCATCATGGGGGCCAGCGGTTCAGGAAAGTCGACGCTGTTGAACATCCTCGGGGCGCTCGATGTCCCGTCGGAAGGCGTGTATGAACTCGCCGGTAACGCCAGCAGCAAGATGACGCGCGATCAACTGGCGCAACTGCGAAACACGTACATCGGGTTTATCTTTCAGAACTTTAACCTGCTGGCCCGAAGCACGGCCCTCGAGAACGTGGAATTGCCGATGGTCTATGCCGGCCGGCCCACGGCCATGCGCCGAGAGGCCGCCATCGCCGCACTCACCAAGGTCGACCTCGCCGATCGCACGCACCATTTGCCGTCGCAGCTTTCCGGCGGTCAGCAGCAGCGCGTCGCCATTGCGAGATCGCTTGTGAACAATCCCCCTGTTTTGCTCGCCGATGAACCGACCGGCAATCTTGACAGCCACACCACGCGCGAAATCATGCGAATACTCACGCACCTGCACGAGGTGGAGAAGCGCACCGTCATCATCGTCACCCACGATCCCGGTATCGCAGAGTTCGCGGAGCGCGTCATCATTCTGCGCGACGGCGACATCATCGCCGACCAGGCCACCCCACGCCGCGGCGGTCCGGCCGTGCCCGATGTCCGCGCACTCACGCTGGGGGCCGCCTAACCATGTTTGCCCTCTGGATCGAGTGCTTCAAGATGGGCCTGCGCGAGCTGTGGCGGCACAAACTGCGCAGCTTCCTGACCATGATCGGCATGATCATGGGCGTCTCGGTCGTCATTATCTGCATCAGTGTTGTGCAAGGTGTTAAGGATTCGCTGATTGGCGACATCCGCAAGGCCGGCCGCAACATGATCCTTGTCGTCAATCAGGAAAACAAAAAGGGTAAGAACGCCGCGGCCGGATTGCACACCAGCAACCTCAGCCGTGCCGACGCCGACGCGATCGCCTCGGAATGTGACGCTGTTTCCGCTACGTGTGCAACGCACGGGGACAAAGTTCAATTTGTCAGCGACACTGCCAATGCCGTCGTCGATATCAACGGCGTCGGCCACACCTACACGACGATCCGCAACTGGGGCGTGTCGGACGGCCGCGACCTGGAGCCGTTCGACATCGTCGCGGCCCGTCGCGTATGCCTGATTGGGCAAACAGCCTTGCGCGAGCTGTTCGGCGATCGCAGCCCGCTGAACCAGACCCTGCGTGTCGGGCGCGTGTCGCTCAAAGTCGTGGGCGTATTGGAGCCGAAGGGGTTCAACCCGCTCGGCCTGGACGAAGACAACGTCGTGATCGTGCCGCTACCGGTCCTTTTGCGGGACATCATGGGCCAGAAGGAACCGGCGGTCATTCTCTGTTCAGCCGTGAGCGACAGCGATGTCGAGCGGGCCGTGGGCCAGATCGTGGACCTGCTCCGCCAGCGTCATAAGATCGGCGAGGCCGACGGCGACGATTTCAAAGTCACGACCTTGAAAGAGAAAGAAGAGCAGGCGCGTACCATCAGCAATCAAATGACGCTGCTCATGTTTTTCTTAGCCCTGGTGAGCCTCGCGGTCGGCGGAGTCGGAATCATGAACATCATGCTCGTGGCGGTGACGGAACGCACGCGCGAAATCGGCATCCGCATGGCCATCGGGGCGTCGACCAAAGCGATCAACCGGCAGTTTCTGGTGGAGGCCGGCGTCATCTCCAGCGCGGGCGGCGGCGTTGGGATCTTCATCGGCGTGGTTGGAGCTGCCGCGATTGCCAAGTCAATCGGCGTGCAACCGATGATGTCCATCTGGATTGTACTTCTTGCGTTCTTGTTCAGCGCCGGCGTGGGGGTGCTATTCGGCCTGTTACCGGCGCGGCGGGCAGCGGGCCTGAACCCCATTGAAGCCCTGCGTCACGATTAAGTCCCCGCTCGCTACAATGCAGCGAAATGCACGCGCTCGTTCCCAATCGTCACCTATTCAAGTTTGAGTTTCCCCTGCGATACTGCGCAAAACCACCCGCAATGAAAGGTGATCCGTCGGCATGGGGGGACGCGTTTCTTCTGCCTCCGCTCTGCACCCTCGACAACCTCGATCCATTTGGTGAGGTCTTCACGGCGTGGAACGAAGGGGGGCTGTACATCGGCGTTAGCGTATCGGGCAAACGGCGACCACCCCATTGCGACCCTGAACGCTTCCGAAGCTCCGACGCCCTCCGTGTCATAACCGACATGCGCGACACTCGGAACATTCGCCGTGCCACTCGGTTTTGTCAGCAGTTTTATTTCATGCCGGCAGGCGGCGGAAAGAATCGAAAAGACCCGATGGCTGGAAGCGCGCCGGTCGCTCGGGCACAAACAGACGCGCCACTCGCCAAACCTGGGACGATGGAGATTGCCTCAGTCATCACCAAGACTGGCTACAGCCTTACCGCCCACATTCCGCGTGACGCCCTCGTCGGTTTCGACCCAGCCGAAAACCCGCGTATTGGGTTTTTTGCAATCGTGGAGGACACCGAGCTCGGCCATCAATCACTTACCGTGGACGACGACCTAAACTGGTGGTGCGATCCGAGCACGTGGCCGACCGCCGTGCTTACGAAGTAATCGGTAGCGGGGGGAATCAACCGGCGAACGTGTGCCTACTGATCACGCGATGCGTCGGGCCGGTGCGTTCGAGAATCGACTCGTACAGTGTCATCCCTTCCACGCGTCCAACGCACGGTTCGCCTGCAACATAGTCAGCGAGAACAGTGCGAATATTGCGGGATGCTGAATGATCCTTGTTACGACCAAGCGAAAGGTGGGGGGCGAAGGGCCGATCCTCCGGCGGCGAACCGAATTTCGAAAGCAACTCATCGCACTGGCCATGTAGTCCGGAAAGCTCCGACGATGCCTGCACGCCGATCCATACAACATTGACCCGTCCGGCGGCAGGGAAGGTGCCGATTCCGCCAATGGTGAGAGCAAAGGCCGGCACCGCCGCGGCGATCGCAGCAAGTGATTGACTGACGTGCGTTGCATTTTCGTCGCTTAATTCACCGAAGAACTTCAACGTGATATGCATCTGCTCCGGAGGGACCCAGGCAAGCTTCATCCCCGCGGCCTTTAGCCGGTCGGAATGTGCCGCCAAAAATGACCGTGTTTCCGGCGAAAGATTGATGGCGACAAAGGCACGCATGGCAGCAATGATACCGCCAAGCGGCCGCGTCGATGGCCTGCTATAATGGCCGAATACCGCCTGGGAAGTGTGCGGTGCTTAACGAAAGGATACTCCCCCGATGCTTCGCAGCCTGATTCTTGCAGCCGTTGTTCTCGTCGTTGCTTTGACGTTACTGGCCGGCCCTGCATTGGCCGAACCCAAAGACACCGACAAGACGAAGTCGAAGTTCAAGGAGAAAAAGGACAATAAGTCCAAAGCCGAGGTGAAGCCCGGAGATAAGCAGATGCCCGCACTGGCTTTCACGATGAAGGACATCGACGGCAAAGAGCAGGACCTGCGGCAATACAGCGGCAAGGTCGTGATGTTCGTCAATGTCGCGTCGAAGTGTGGATTTACTGGGCAATACAAGGGTCTGCAGTCACTCTACGCCAGGTACAAGGACAAGGGACTCGTCATCATCGGCGTTCCCGCAAATGATTTCGGAAAACAGGAGCCGGGGACGAACGAGGAAATAAAGAGCTTCTGCACCGGCAAGTACAGCGTAACCTTCCCGATGTTGGAAAAAGTGCATGTCAAAGGCAAGGAAATCTGCCCGCTCTATCAATACCTGACCAGCAAGAGGTCCGACCACAAGCACGGCGGAGACGTTGAGTGGAACTTCACCAAGTTTCTCGTCGGGCGCAATGGCCAGGTGATCGACCGCTTCGACAGCCGCACAACACCCAGCGATGAGAAACTGGTGAAGGCCGTCGAAAAGGCTCTCAGCGAGCCGACGCCACCTTCTGCCCAATCGGAAAAATCAGGCAGCTAAGAACCGCAACACCAGCAAATCCCGCGCTGTGAACTCATGCCCCGAGCGATTTGGGCCGACATGGGACCGAAGGTCCCTGCGCCCATTGGGGGGTCGCGCGGCCCTGGGGTTTGATGGCTTCTGCACTGCAACGAAAGTTATGGAACGGTAGCCCGATAATTCGCGCCGCCATTTTGGACCCGCGCTGCGTCGCGCCACCGGTCGTGCGGCGGCTCTTCGGTGGGGCGGATTGGTGTCGCGCCAACTATGTCGAAAGTGCGACGCTAGAGCAGAAGCTCGTTGATATTGATGTCATCGTTTTGGTCGATGCCGAATCAGCCGATGAACCCGCGACACCCCATTCTCACTTTCTTGAATCGTTTCCCGAGACTGAATCATCCGCAACCTTTGTCATCCTCACCTCGCGGCCGACGGCATTTGAGGGCCTGGCGGCTACGCATGTTTGTCTGCCTGCCGATAGTCCAATCGAATTGGTACATGGAGTCATGCTCGGATTGCTCGCATCCCGGCGGCGTATCAAGGAGGCCCAGGCGCAACACGAACGCCTGGCCCGCTTGACCGAAAGCCTGCACCGACAATTCACAAGCATCGATACGGAACTTCGCCTCGCCTCGCGCCTGCAAAAGAACTTTCTCCCGCGAGACGCAAAACGCATCGGACCGGCTTGTTTCTCGATGTTGTACCGACCTTGCTCGTTTGTCAGCGGTGATATCTTCGATGTCCTGCAGCTCGACGAGCATCACGTCGGCTTCTATCTCGCCGACGCGGTCGGTCACGGAGTCGCCGCGGGCCTGCTCACGATGTACATCAAACACGCCATTCAGCCGACTCAGGTGACGCCGGCAGGGGTGGAAGTGCTTCATCCCTCGACCGTGTTACAAGCCCTGAATGACCGGCTTGCCGCACATGAATTGCACGATGCCCAGTTCATCACCGGCTGGTATGGATTGCTGGATCTGCGCACGATGCGGCTTGAATACGCCGTTGCAGGACATCCACCGCCGCTTCTGATCGGGGCCGACGGCTCCATTCGTGAACTGCATGGCGAAGGAACGCTCCTGGGGCTTTCGGTGGGGCAGACGTTTTCCGGCGAGTCGGTTGACCTGAAACCGACTGACCGATTGATGGTCTATAGCGACGGACTGGACAATGTGCTAATCGCGAATCGGCCGCCCCTGCCTGAAATGCCGGATCTGAATCCGGGAATTCCTGAATTGCTTCGCAAGCCGACGACCGAGTTGTTCGCGGAGTTGGAAAATCGCCTCGATACGTCACCCGGCAGCCTGAGCAAAGGCGACGACGTTTCCGTACTTGTGGTTGATTTCGATTGAGGCGTCAGACTCGCCATTCGGCGAACACCCGAGCCAGCAATTCCATCGGCAACCCGACGACATTCGAGAAGCTGCCCTCAAGGCACTCGACAAACGGATCATTCGAATCCTGAATGCCGTAGGCCCCTGCCTTGCCCTGCCATTGGTTGGTGTCGAGGTACGCGGCGATCATCGCGTCGGAAAGTGGTCGACATCGAATCATGCTGACGTCGTGCGCGATGATTCGCCGATCGGTGGCAGGGTGAACGAGGGCGATGCCCGTGACAACTTTGTGAGTCGTGGCCGAGAGTTTCGTGAGGATCCGACGGGCATCGTCGCGGTCTTCCGGCTTGCCGATGATTTCGCCATCCACATAGGCGATGGTGTCGGCGCCGAGGATGGCTGCCGAAGGGAATCGATCCGCGATGCTGCTCGCCTTGAAGTAGGCCAGCGACTCGGCATAGGAGCCTGGGTCCACGTGTGGATGAAGCTCGTCCGGCTCCACCATGGGTGGGGCGACGACCTCGAATTGATACCCGGCGGTCCGCAACAGCTCCGCTCGCCGAGGGCTGGTCGACGCGAGGATCAAGGATGGTGGCTGGACAACGCGGCTCATATCATTTGACCTGTGGGTGAAGTGAATCAGAATGGGGCGAAAATCGCAAGGCGTGGCCGTCTGAGGGCATTTTACGGGTGAATCAAACAATCCCCATCCGCCGATTCGGCCTGATCTCCGCCATTCTCTTAGTGGTTTACACCGCCGGACTGTGTCGGGACCTTCGCGAACCATGGGTGGGCCTGCACGACTGGAACGGCGCGTTTTTCTCACAATTGGCGCGCAACCTGCTTCGGTATCCATTTTCGCTGCACCATGGAATGCCGATGGTCGCGGTGGGGGAGCAACTCCCGGCAGGCGAGAACCGTTCTTTCTATCCAAGACATCCGCCGGCGTTGCCCTGGATACTGGCTGGAGTTTTCGCGTTCGCCGGCGATTCCGAAGCGATTGCACGGTGCGTTCCCATTGCTGCGTCGCTTGCCACGCTTTGGCTGATGATTGGGCTGATACGCCGTCGCGACGGAGACGTCACGGCGCTTCTGGCAGCGCTGTTTTTCTCGATGATGCCAATGACGGTCTATTTCGGCCGCATGGTCGATCACGAACCGCTCTGTTTGTTCTTCATGCTTGCATCCGCGGCGTCAATGGATCAGGCAATTGAGCAATCACGGAACAGGCGGCCGTGGAAACTCATGGTTGCCCTTTCAATGCTTTCGCTCGCGGCGATGATTTGGACAGATTGGCCCGGCATCCTCTTTGCGCTCGCATATCCGATCGTTGCAGCCCGGCAGAATCGTCAATCCCCGCTTCGACGCGCCACGCTCATCTGGGCGCCTGCCGTCGCCCTCATGAGCGTGGCGATGCTTGTTGCCTACCTTGTCCAGTTTGGATTCGACGGCAAGGGCTTGAGCCTGATCGCCATGTTTTCAGATCGCCGCACCGATGCCGGAATTCCGATGTCACGCGCGTGGGAGCATGTCGTCAATAACCTCTCGTGGCCCGTACTTGTCGCGAGCGTCGGTGGATGTCTGCTCAAGAAAACACGCTCACATGACAGGCTGGATTGGCTCACCCTTGTGACGTTGACTGCCTGTGCATGGATGGCTCTTTTCTTCCGCCAGTTTCTGCTGCATCCGTATTGGATGTACTACCTGGCGCCGTTCCTCTGCGTCAGCGCGGCCCGTTTCGTAATTTGGTTGGGCGTGTTGTCGCTCTCATTGTCGGCGCACACACGCGTTTCACTCATCACGGTGGGATTGGTTGTCGTGGTTGTCTTTGCGTTGCGCGGCTCGTCGAACTACTTTTCGCGCGTGTCGTGTCCGGCTGTGCAGATTGAGGCGTGGAAGCGGGTGAACGCTTTGACGCCGCCGAATAGCCGGGCCATTCTCAATTGGGAGCCTGTCGCCATCGAGCGCCATGGCGAATTTGTTTTCCGCAACGTCGTTCCAGCGCAACTCGCGTACTACATGGATCGTGCTTTCGAAGTGAACAGTGACCTGACGGCAATGGTCGCTCGCGTACAGCAAGGCGCCCCCGCGTTGATCGTTAATCCACCCGTTTTGCACGAGGGACATTTTGATTTTACAACTCGCGCTGAAATCCAATGGGAGTCATGGGGGCCTTTTGCAATTGGTTTCTTGCCGCGAGAGAGTTCACGGTAAACCTCGATGCATTGGGACAGCCCGCATCGTCGTAACTCAAGTATTGGCAAGTAGTAACGCGAGTTTTCTGGTCGCCATGCCGAATTTTGCCCTTAGTCGGCGTCGTTCCAAAACCGATTTGACTAGGCGCGACAACCGCTTATACTGGCCGGTCTTAAATACGGGCTGGCGCGGGACCTGCACACGGAATGTCGGTCGGCAGCTCGGCCGGACAGTCAAGGACTTGCGTAGAACCGACGCTGCTGTGGCTCAGTTGGTAGAGCGCGTCCTTGGTAAGGACGAGGTCACGGGTTCAAATCCCGTCAGCAGCTTTCGGCGGTCTATTTGGATCTCCGAGGCCCCGTCTGCCTCAAGGCCCCCGCGATACGTTGCAGGGGCAACCTTGGAGGCACGTGGTTGCAGTTCCCACCGTTGAGTGGTCGCTGTAATCTCTCGGCTTTGATTGGATTGTGATGGACGCGCCGGCGTCGGTGTTTGACCCGGTGAGTCGTCCTTCGGTTTGTTGGAAGTTTTTGGAAGTATCACCTAAGGAACGGCGTCGGTCTTTGCCACGCACGCGGAGGAATCGCTGGAATGGCCAAGGAGAAATTCGAACGTAATAAACCACACGTCAACGTCGGCACCATCGGCCACGTTGACCACGGCAAGACCACGTTGACCGCGGCCATCACCGCCGTGCAGGCCGCCAAGGGTCTTGCCAAGTTCAAGGCGTATGACGAAGTCGCCAAGGCGTCGGAAAAGGACGGCCGCCGCGACCCAACCAAAATTCTCACCATCGCCACGAGCCACGTGGAGTACGAGTCTGAGAAGCGCCACTACGCCCACGTCGATTGTCCTGGGCACGCCGACTATGTGAAGAACATGATCACCGGCGCGGCCCAGATGGACGGCGCGATCCTCGTCGTCAGCGCCGCCGACGGTCCCATGCCCCAGACGCGCGAACACGTTCTGCTCGCCCGCCAGGTCAACGTGCCGGCCCTCGTCGTGTTTCTGAACAAGGTCGACCTGCTCGACGACCCCGAGCTGCTCGAACTCGTCGAACTCGAAATCCGCGAGTTGCTTAACAAGTACAACTTCCCGGGCGACACCATCCCGATCATTCGCGGCCAATCCAATGCCGCTTTGAACAACCCGAAGGATCCGAAGGCGACGGAGTGCATCACCAAATTGATGGAAGCCCTCGACGCCAACATCCCCGAACCGGTCCGCGAGGATGCCAAGCCCTTCCTGATGCCCGTCGAAGACGTCTTCAGCATCAAGGGACGCGGCACGGTCGGCACCGGCCGAATCGAGCGCGGCATCATCAAGGTCGGCGACGAAATTGAAATCGTTGGTCTTCACAAGGAGATCAAGAAGTCGGTCGTCACCGGCGTTGAAATGTTCAACAAGACCCTCGACGAAGGTCGCGCCGGCGAAAACGTCGGTCTGCTCCTTCGCGGTGTTGAAAAGGAAGAGTTGGAGCGCGGCCAGGTGCTGGCCAAGCCCGGCTCGATCACCCCGCATGTCAAGTTCCAGGCCGAGGTCTATGTCTTGACGAAGGAAGAAGGCGGACGTCACACGCCGTTCTTCAACAACTACCGACCCCAGTTGTACCTGCGCACGACCGACGTCACGGGCAGCCTGAAACTCCTCGGCGGCGCGGAAATGTGCATGCCGGGCGACAACGTCAGCCTCGAAGTCGAATTGATGTGCCCGGTGGCCATTGAAGAAGGCGTGCGGTTTGCCGTACGCGAAGGCGGTCGCACCGTTGGTTCGGGCGTCGTCACGAAGATCATTCAGTAGAGTGAGAAACCCCGTGGGGCGGGTGGAAACGCCCGCCCCACTTACTTTTTTGGACGAAGGACATGGCAAAGGCCGCAAAACGAGAATACGTCTGGCTGGAGTGCAGCGAATCCGGCGACCTCAACTACCGTACGAGCATTAACGTGCAGTTGGGAGTCCCGGAGAAGCTCAAGGCCGGCCTGCAGAAGTACTGTCCGCGGTTGCGCAGACACACGATGCACAAGATCAAGCGGAAGTGATCGGTCGTTGCGAGTGCTACGCCGATGTCCGCGAATACGGGACCGGCTCTACGGCTTTTTCGCGTTTTCCAGAGGCTGAGTTGCTGACGGAAAGCCCGTGATTTCGAAGGAGCGTAGCTCAATTGGTAGAGCACCGGTTTCCAAAACCGGCGGTTGGGGGTTCGAGTCCCTTCGCTCCTGGTTGGTCTGATGAACGAGTTTTCGCCGAGTAATACACGTCCGCAAGGTGATTCATGGCCACACAACATCGCGACGAAGCAAAGGGCGCCTCGGGCGCCGGTGCCGCACTCGCAGAAAAGGAGCGCCACGTGTCTGACGTGACTTTCGGCAAAAATGACGGCGACCGTTCCTACACGCCGCGCGATTCCGGCCCCTCCGAAGGCGCGGGCGGCGGTTTCTTCGACATTTACAAGCCCAGTCAGGGCTACTACACCCGCATCTGGTCCGGCGTTCTCGCGGGATCTCTGGTCCTCTGGATGGCCTACTTTCTTTATGAGAAGCTCGGTGTTCTCGGCACGGGAACGACGACTCGATACATCCAGGTCGGCGTCGCCACCGGCGTCATTATCGTCTTCGGCCTGCTGACCTACTGGCTCCTTGCCCTGAATCGCAAGGTCTGCGACTTCCTGATCGCGACCGAGGGCGAAATGAAGAAAGTCAACTGGACGACGCGAAAAGAAATCATCGGCTCCACCAAGGTCGTCGTGTTTGTTGTCATCTCAATGACCGTGCTGCTCTTCGTCGTGGATATTGCCTTTATGTTGTTCTTCAATGCCATCGGCATCCTGAAGGGCGAGGGCGTGATTGACGCCATCAAGAGGATCTTCTGATGTCCGACGAGGCCGCGAACATCACGCACGAAGAAGACGCCACGACCACGGTCGTCGAGCGCGTCGTCGATCCCACCGTGGGCGACGTCACCAAGCCGACCATCTCCGGTGCCGGCCGTCCCATGATGTGGTACGTCCTTCGCGTGGCCAGCAACCGCGAGGATCAGGTCTGCGAAGCCCTGAAACGCAAGGTCAAAATTGAGAATCTCAGCGATTACATCGGCCGCATCCTTGTCCCGACGCAACGCGAGAAGCGCATGCGCGGCAAGGTGGCCAAGGTCTTCGATCGCAAGCTGTACCCCGGCTATGTCTTCGTGGAAATGGCGACCGAGGAGGACGGCAGCATTCGCGAGGACGTCTGGTTCGTCGTCAAAGAGACCATGAGCGTCGGAGACTTCATCGGTTCCGACGGCAAGCCCACCGCCATGAAGCCCCACGATGTCGAGAAAATGCTCGCCGTCGTCGAGAAGTCGGCCGAACAGCCGACCCTCGCGGGCATGGCTGGCATGAAGAAGGGCGATCAGGTCAAGGTCAAGGAAGGCCCGTTCGAAAATTTCGAAGGCGAGATCGACGAGGTCTTCCCCGACAAGGGTCAGGTGCGCGTCATCGTGACCATCTTCGGCCGGGCAACCCCGATCGATTTGGAGTATTGGCAGATAGAGGCAGTCTGATGATTGCGTACGGTGATGCCTTTGACTATGTCGAAGGCAAGCACGTTCGAATCTTGGAAGGCCCCTTTGAACAGAAAACCGGACGGATCGTCGAGATACCTGGCGATTCAGATCGAGTTGTGGTTGAAGTTGTGATGTTCGGAAGGCCGACCAAGATCGATCTTGAACGTTGGCAGATTGAACTACTTGATTGAGATGATGTGAGGTAGGTTTCGTGGCAAAGAAAAAGAAAACACCGACGGCAACATTCAAGGTTCAGGGCGCAGGCGGCCAGGCGACCCCCGCTCCGCCCATCGGCCCGGCCTGCGGTCAATACGGCGTCAACCCCGGCCAGTTCGTGCAGCAGTTCAACGAACGCAGCAAGCACCTGAACGGCATGCCGGTCACGGCCGTCGTGAATGTCTACGCCGACCGCACCTTCGACTTCATCCTCAAAAGCCCCCCGGCCTCCGTTCTCTTGAAGGACGCGGCCAAGGTCGCCAAGGGTTCGGGCACGCCCAACAAGGAAAAGGTGGGCAAAGTCACCATGGCCCAGGTCGAAGCCATCGCCAAGACCAAGATCAACGACCTCAACTGCTTCGACATCGAAGCCGGCAAGCGCATCGTCATGGGCACCGCCCGCAACATGGGCATCGAAGTCGAAGGCTAAGTTTGTGGCACCGGTTTCTAACCGGTGGCCATTATCAGAGCCGTGTCGAAGATCCGCCGCGGCGGGACTGTCAGGGGGCGGGCACGGTTTACATACCACGTTGGTTGGCTGGGTTGGTCACGCACTCTTGCTATCACGAATGGGCACGAAGTGGCTTTCCAGCCTGCCGACTCCAGCGTATACTCTTTACATGCCGGTTTCTCTAAAGGAAGTTGAGGCGATGGTGGATGCACTTGAGCCGACGGATCAGGTCCGTCTGCTGCAATACCTCGTTCCTCGACTCGCACAAGCGGTGCTGGCGGGCGAGTCGAACCACATCGACGCAGGCGGTGCGTGGCAGGAGTTTCGACAAGTCGGTGAGCGCCTGGCCGCCACTTCCAACGGCGAATCCATCACCCAGACGATCAGCGACATGAGGCGCTAATCAGATGCTGACCGTCGACGCCAGTGTATGGGTCAACGCTGACTCACCGGCCGAGCCGGAGAGCGCGGCCAGTCGTGCATTCCTCGATCAGGTTGCCGCAGCCCGCACCACGATCGTCGTCCCAACGTTGCTGCGTGTCGAGGTCGCTGCGGCGATCAGCAGGACGAGGAAAGACGCGGCGCTCGCGCGTGAGTACGCTGAGAAACTGGTTGCGCTTCCTTTTGTACGATGGATATCTCTCGATCCATTGCTGGCGATGCAAGCATCGACCCTGGCTGCCGATCATGGGCTGCGCGGTGCGGATGCGGTCTATGCCGCCGTCGCAATGACGTATGGCTGTGATCTCATTTCGCTCGACCGGGAGCATCTCACCAAACTTGCGCCGGTGCTTCAGGTCCGCACTCCATCGCAATCGCTTGCACCCAGATAAGCGCGATGCCTGTCTTGAGGGATACACGATTTCGTGGCTTAACGGAGCCGACATCGCCTCACAGCAAATCTACGAAATGCTCCATTCCACGAACGAATCGCTCCAATCTATGCCCTGAGGCACATGGCGGTTATCTCATTCCGCTCGACTGCGAACATCTCACCCGCCTCCGCATTGATCCCTCCCGCAATTCCTGGTTTCAATTCCGGCTCGTAAGATGCACGCGAAATGCGACGGATGAAGACCCTCATCAGTGCTGTCTTGTAAGCCTATAATCGGCTTGCAAGGCGAACTTCGCGATCAGTCGGTGAGTCAACCAATGACCTTCAATCCCAAAATGATGTCACTGACGCGATGCGCCCTCATCGTGATTGCTGGCGCATCCGTCATGGGTCTGCTGCTACGGTTTGTATTTCCTGAGCTACTGGACTCGTCCGTGCTGCAAGTTGGTTCAGCGAGAACATGGGTAGGAATCTGCATCTGGATGCTCGCTGCGGCCGTTGGCACAATCGATTACGTCCGACACCGCCGCAGTAGCTAAACCAATCAAGCGGATTGACACGCCCCCCATTTCCCACGACAAACGCCCCATGGCGCGAAAAACCCTCTACCTCATCGACGGCCACGCCCAGATCTACCGCGCCTACTACGCCCCCTTCGCCCAACTCACCTCCCCGCGCGGCGAGCCGACGCGGGCCATCCACGTCTTCACCCAGATGATCCTCAATCTCCTGCGCGACAAGAAGCCCGACTACCTCGCCGTCACGCTCGACGTCGGCGACGAATCCGTCTTTCGCGTCGAGATCGATCCCGAATACAAGGCCCACCGCGACCCAGCACCCGAAGACCTGCCGCCGCAGATCGAGCGAATCGTCACCATCCTCGAGAAAATGGAAATCCCGATCCTGCGAATGAAGCGTTACGAAGCCGACGACATTATGGCCACGCTCTGCGCCCGCCACGCCGGCCCGGATTGCGACGTCTACCTCGTCAGCCGCGACAAAGACCTCGACCAACTCCTCACCGATCACGTCCGCATGTACGACCCCGGCAAGGATCGCGTCATCGACGCCGCCGCCGTGCTCGCCGAGAAAGGTTACGGCCCCGACCTCGCCGTCGAGGCCCAGATGCTCATGGGCGACAGCACCGACAACATCAAGGGCGTCGTCGGCATCGGTCCCAAGAAGGCCGCCGATCTGCTGAAAAAATACGGCAGCGTGCAAAGCATCATCGACCACGCGGATGAACTGACGCCAAAGATGCGGGAAAACGTCCTCGCCTTCCGCGAACGCCAAGACACCGTGCGAAAACTCGTCACGCTCCTGCCCGACGTGCCCATCGATTTCGACTTGGCGGCAGCCGACGTAAGCCGCTTTAAGCCCTCTGCCGCCGCGGCCCTCCTCGACGAACTCGGCCTGCGTCGCCTGCTCGACCGCGTGGCCGACAAAACCGCTCAAGCTCCCACCGACTCGCCGCGCCCCGACGAGCCGCACGCGTCAGTCGAAGATCCGCCGCGGCGGGCAAGCGGTTCTGTGAAAAGCGACGTCGCGCCTGATCAATCAAGCAATCGTCCCCCAGCAAAGCAAAAAACCAAACAACCCATCGACCCCCAAGGCTCCCTCTTCGGCGGCGACGACGACACAGCCACCGACGACGGCGACACCGCATCAACCTCAATACAATCCGTCACCGGCGACTACCACCTGATCGACACCACCCAAGCCCTCCGCGAGCTTGCCGAGAAATTGGCCGCCGTCAAATCATTCGCCTTCGACACCGAGACCCGCGCAGACAATCCCGACTGGGCTGTTCGCCCGTCCTACGCCGACATGGTCGGCATCAGCATCGCATGGGAACCGGGCAAGGCGTACTACATCCCCGTCCGCGGCCTCGGCCGCACCGTCCCGCTCGAAGCGGTGCGTGAACACCTCGGCCCCATCTTCGCAAACCCGTCGATCCGCAAATGCGGCCAGAACGTCAAATTCGACATGGTCGTGCTTCACGGCGCAGGCATCAAAGTCGCCGGCGTCGATTTCGACACCATGCTCGCCAGCTTCGTGCAGGATTCCTCGCGTCGCTCCCACGGCATCGACGGCCTCGCCGCTGAAGTGCTCGGCTTCAGAAAGATCAGCACGGAGGACGTCATCGGCGCCGGCCGCAAGCAGATTCGCTTCGACGAAGTACCGATCGAGCGCGTCTCGACCTACGCCTGCGAAGACGCCGACGTTGCGTGGCGACTACGCGAGGCCCTCGAAAAGCGTTTCACCGAGCCGGAATTGCTCGCCCTTTTCCGCGATGTGGAGATGCCGCTTGTATCGGTTCTCGCCGAAATGGAATATCGCGGCGTTGCCCTCGACACCGACCTGCTCGCGAAGATCAGCGGCCAGATGGCCGACCGTCAGGCCGACCTCGAACGCGAAATCCACGACATCGCCGGCCGTCCATTCAACTTGAACTCTACACAGCAGCTCGCCGAGATTCTCTTCGATGTTCGCAAGCTCCGCGTCGTCAAGCACACCAAAACCGGCCGCTCCACCGACGCCGAAGTCCTCGACACACTGGCCGCCGAAACAGATGACCCCATCCCCAAGCTGCTCCTCGAATACCGCGAACTTACCAAGCTCAAAGGCACGTACGTCGACGCCTTGCCCGAAATGGTCCACCCGAGGACCAACCGCATCCACCCCATCTTCCACCAAACCGGCGCGGTGACGGGCCGTCTCTCCTGCAGCGAGCCGAATCTGCAGAACATCCCGATCCGCACGGAGGTCGGTGCACAGATCCGCAGAGCGTTCGTCCCGGGTGCGGCGGATTGCGTTCTGCTGAAAGCCGATTACTCACAAATAGAACTTCGCGTCCTCGCTCACTTCTGCGGCGATGAGGCCCTCTCCGCCGCCTTCCGCGACGACCGCGACATTCACGCCTTCGTCGCCTCGCAGATACACAGTATCCCACTCGATGCCGTGACCAAAGACCAGCGAGCACAGGCCAAGACCGTCAACTTCGGCATCATCTACGGCCAATCCGCTTTCGGCCTTGCACGCCAGACCGGCATGCCCGTCACTGAGGCCCGCGAGTTCATTGATCGCTACTTCGCTCGCTACCCGAAGATACGCGGCTTCCTCGACTCCTGCGTTGCCCATGCCAAGCGCCACGGCTATGTGAAAACACTCCTCGGCCGTCGTCGCACCATCGCCGACATCGCTTCACGCAATCAAACGGCCCGCAACGCCGCCGAGCGTCTCGCCGTGAACACGGTCGTGCAAGGGACGGCGGCCGACATGATAAAACTGGCCATGATTCGCATTCACCGGCGGATTGAAAAGGAGAACCGCCCATCGCGCATGTTGATTCAGGTTCACGACGAACTCGTCTTCGAGACGCCGATCGCAAGCGTTGAGCAAGAAGCCGCGATGATTCGCGATGAGATGTCCGCAGCCCTGCCGATTGGTGTACCGGTAAAGGTGGATGTCGGATGGGGTAAGAACTGGCTTGATGCGGGGGGGGCGTAGGGTCTGCCGTGCGGACCGGAATGATCGCGACGGCTACGACTTCCAGTGGCGCAGGTCCTTCATTCGCAAGGTCAGTTTCTCATTCACGCGGATACCGTTCGCCGGCGACACCTTGAACCACGCGTCGCCGTCCTCAGCACGCAGAACATGAAACGTCTGAGCCGGATTCCCGCCTTGGCCGAGCAGGACTTTCACGCGTCCCTCTTTGTTCGCCACGACGTCCAGCACCATCACCGCGTGGCCGCCTTTGCCGGTCGTGATGAACACATCGCCTGCCGCAATGCTTGCAGACTCCGTCTTATCCATATCCTGCAGCAGGCTGTAGACCGTGGTGTATCGAAAAACCGTTTCGAGAAATCCGCAGAAATTGTCCCGCGAATGATCCTCGGGGCGGTCTTTCTTAAAAGCGACCTGTTTTCCATGGACCGTCGGTCGCGAACCTGCCGCCCAGTCCGTCCATTTTGCCAGGTGTCCGCTCGTGTAGTGAAACGCCAGTTGCTCCGGTTGATTTGCCGCCCACAGATACTCCGCCCGCAGTCGCACCATCATCGCAGGGGAGAGCAGAAGATTCCCAGCACCCGGTTGCAAATCAATCACGGCCGCAACGCGAGCATCGCCGGGCTGAAACACCGTTTGTTTCCGTGAATTCGTCACCGGCCGATCGTTCGCGCCGACGGGAAGATGCCGGAGCCAATCCGCAAAGCTTCCGCTCGCGACGTTGACGCGCGCATAACCCTCGGGCGGCGCGATTCGGGTACTCAGTGGTTCATACTTCGCGCGGCCTCGTTTGGAAAGCCAGTGATATTGCTGAGGCCAGTCAATTGGCTTGGGAGCGTCGGCAAGGTAGGTATTTGCAGGAGCCAGCGCCGGCGTCGCCTTGCCACCTCCGGAAGGAACTTGTCGCGCCGCGGTGAAGATCACAAACGCGACCAGAAGGGCGGTAACGAGACGAAATCCATGCTGCCAAAGATAGCCGGCCCATTGTCGCGAGCGATCGGCCGCGACGTTCAGACCTCGAACCGCATTGTCAGGCAACCCCGGAAACACGCGGAAGCACTCCTCCATGAGTCATCGGTCGAACGAGGAAACAATAGAACTAGCGGGAATCGATGTCAAATAACCGCTGTTTGGATCCTCGGCGATCATGACACTGTGTTACGGAGAGCCAGTTTCTTGCCCTGCGTTTCCCGCCAGTGGGGAGAGTGGTTTCATCGGCTGCGTGGGCGTTTTGGAGGGGGTGCTCGCCGCAAGGCGTGTCACGCGCTGCAACTGTTCCTTCGCCCCGGGGCAATTCGGGTTGATGCTGAGGGCTTGCCGAAGCGATTTCTCACACTGTGGGAAATTTCCGGTCTGCATAGCGACGGCGGCGACGTTGAAGTGTGCCACGTCCACCGGTACTACCTTGGCGAATTCACCCACGCCATCGTCGAATCGACCCTGGTGAGCCAGCACGATACCGAGGTTCATTCGGGCACGCTTGAACTGCGGAGACAGCGCCAGTGCATCACGGAATGACTTCTCCGCCTCCTCGAATTGCTTTTGTTGCAGGAAATTGAACCCGAGATTGTTGTGCAGCATGGCCGAACCGGGGGCGGCGACCAGTCCCTTTCGAAAAATCTGATCCGCATCGGCGAATCGATTCATTTTCTGATAAACGATTCCGATGCGGTTGTACCCCTCGGGCTGACGAGGGTCGGCGATGACCACCTTCTCATACTGCTCGACCGCGCCGGCGAAGTCACCTTGTCGTTCAAGCATCTGCCCCGCGACCAGGTGAGTGTTGGGGCTGATTCGCGGAGCCGGAGCACGCAAGGCCGTTTCTTGCGGCGTTGGCTTCTCGGCCTCTCTCTTTTTCGCTTTGCTGTCGGCCACCTTGTCGCCGAGCAGCGATGTGCAGCCGCCGCCCATCAGCGGAATGAGTAAGAACAAACACAGGCGTGCGGTTTGATTCATAGGTCTCAATTGCTGGTCGACTTGCCTTCAACATTCAGACGGTAGGCCCGCTGCCGGGTCTCCGGCTGCTTGGCCACTTCCTTGCCCAGACTTGCCTCTTTCGAACCCATGCCGCGACCTCCGGCAATGCCGAGCGCGACGGTAATCGTCTTGGTGCCCGGCGATGTCTGCTTCAGAAACTCATTCGCCGCATCGATCCGGGCCTTTACGATCTTTTCGTTTTTTTCCGTCGGGTCATAGTGAATGGTTCCGCCGCGCGTCGCGAGCAGTTCGGCGTAGCGTTCGAGCCGGGCCTGTCCGGTTGCCGAGAGTTCGGTGGTGTGTGGGACGAAGTGAATATCCGCCAATGACAAGTCGTGGATCATCCCCTGATCGTTGTGATAGGCGAAATACTCGCTCATGGGATGCTGCGGCTCGGAGTAACCGACCGGGGGACTATTGAGCCGCGGCTTGTCAGGAACGCAGGCCGCAAGCGGACAAAGACACGCCGCGATCACGGCCGTCGAGAATCCATTCCGTCGTCGAACCATGACTGGTAGTCTCCGCACCGGCGCCGGGCTTTGCCACAGCGCCCGTGTTGATATCGGCTTCTCGCCATTCTGTGCGGGAATATCGTGGACTCAGGTTGCCCCGATCGCACCGTTCCGCCGATTGATGAGTGTCTCATGCCCTTTCATGAACCAAACCACGCGTCGATCTCCCGGCAAGATTTGCCGATGGTCGGGTCGCACGGCGAACGCTTCGCGATCGGCACGATCATCGTTTTTTCCCTGCTTGTCGCTGTGCCGACCATCGGCTCGTGGTGCGGCTGGTCAACGGACTGTTTCTCATTCCTGCGTCACGCACGCTTTCTTGCAGAGACCGGCGGCTTCCCGGCGGAGCGTGTCAATGTGCCACCGGGCTATCCGGCGCTCCTTGCCCCGCTCATTCTGTTGTTCGGCCAGACGCCGGTGCTGGCAATCCGTCTTTTGAGCATGGTGGCTGTCACGTGCTCCGCCGTCGCCACGTATTACCTTCACCGCCGGCGTATTGGATCGCGCTTCGCGTGGTTCGCGGGGCTGCTTGTCGCGGGCAGCCCGGTCCTACTCCGGCTTTCGTTCACGCCGCTGTCCGAGCCACTCTTCACCGCCGGCGTCTGCCTCTTGCTATTGCGCTGCCAACGATGGGCCACACAGGGCGTACGGGGTCATCGGGACGCCGTGTTTGCAGGGCTTGCCACGGCCGCCGTCGTGTTCATTCGCACGATGGGAATCGCCATACTCCCGGCGATGATCCTCGCCGCATGGCAGCTTCCAGATCGATCAACGCGATTTCGCATGGGCTTTGTCGCCGCACTCACCCTCTCCACGATCCTCCCGCTTGCCGCGTGGGAGCTTCGTCAATCGGACTATCCCACCACCTTTGGTTATCAACACGCGTGGTCCCACGCCCGCGAAGCCGAGTTCACGGATTCCACGGGTGTAACGCTACAGGTCGAACGCCTGGCTCGCGTCGGCCCCAAGCGGCTTGCCGCCCTTAAAGCGCTGCTGATTCCCGGTGACCTTGCGTGGCGACTCTTTCAGCCTCCGTTCGATGCACCGACCACCTGGCTCATCGGTGGGGGAGTGATCATCGTGGGCATTGTCCTCGCGACAACTCAACGAACCGCCTCCGATGTATATCTGCTCATCACACTCTCGATGCTCGCACTCTGGCCGTATGACGAAGGGACACGTTTTGTTGTGCCGCTGCTGCCCCTCGTCGTTGCGTATCCATTTGTCGCTGCGAAGCGGTTTCAAGAACGTGTGTCACGACCGGCGGCTCGGGTCGTGCTTACCGCAGCGCTTTCGATCTGGATCGTCGCTCATGCTGCGGGACTGGCGCTGTGTCTTGCCCGGGTGCCGCACGATCGCGATAAGCAAGTGGCTTTGTGGAATCAGATCACGGAGACCGCCCGATGGCAGCAGTCGAGCATCGCCGACGATATCTGTACCGCGATTCTCCCCGAGGGAGACAACACCAAACTCGTCCTCGCCGGCGCGGCCTATCTGTCGCGTGCCAATATCCGGTATGTTGATTTCCTTCCCGGCAAGCCTCTTGAGATTGGAAGTGCCCCGATCAACCTCGCCCTGGTTCACGCTTCATTGGTCGAGCATGTACGCGAACGGCTTGATCTGATCCCGGCATCGACGCACGGGAATCTGACGATCATGCGACCCGCGCCGTCGCTTGTGCGAGCCGCGTCCGAAACAAAAAACCCACCGGCAAGATCGACTCTCGCCGGTGGGCTGTAAATGATTTTGAAACTCAGCAGGGCTTAGCGACTGGAGCCGCGGCCACCTCGACCGCCGCCGCCACCACCCCAACCACCACGACCGCCTCCGCCGCCTCCGCCACCCGGACGGGCTTCCTTCGGTCGAGCCTCATTGACCGTCAGGGGGCGACCCGAGTGCTGCTGGCCGTGCAGTGCGGCAATCGCTGCCTGGGCCTCGGCATCCGACCCCATCTCAACGAAACCAAAACCCTTGCTTCGGCCGGTCTCGCGATCCGAGACGACCTGCGCGCTGGCCACGCTTCCATGCGCAGAAAAGATCTGATGCAGTTCCTCATCATTGACCGAGAATGCAAGATTTCCGACATACAATCGCTTACCCACGTTACGAACTCCAAACAACGAACAGCCGGCCCCGTGTTACACTTTCCGGGCCAAGTCGAAAGGGATCCACATCCGGACCCAAGGATGGACGGGTGACCAAACGAACCAGACGTGACTTCCACAGCGGGGGTCGTGAACCTGCATTCGATCGTCGTACCTGCCGTGCTAAATTATAAAATACCGGTAGGGCATTCTCAAGGTAAAATGGGAAAACTTCACACGTTGGAACGGCACCGGGTTGGCCTTTCGCAACCCGTTAATCGGTATGAGTTTGCGCCGTTTTGACCGGCTCGCACGAAAGGGAATACCATCCACACCATGACCGACGCGGCCTTCCTCCAATGCATTCAACCCTCCTGCAGCGCGACCTTCGCACTAGATGCTCCGATTTACCAGTGCCCCACATGTGGTGCACTGCTGGATGTTTCCTACAACTGGAGCCGAATCGCCGTCCCATCCCGGCTCGCGGACTTTGAGAAGCGATGGGCTTCGCGTCACAACACCATGGACTATTCCGGTGTCTGGCGGTTTCGCGAGCTTCTTCCCTTCGCCACGGACGCCGACCTCGTCACCATCGGCGAGGGACAAACAATCCTGCAATCGGCGGACGCCGCGGCGATGGGCCTTTCGCTAAAGAGGGGCAATCTGCATCTTCAATATGAAGGAATGAACCCCTCCGGAAGCTTCAAGGACAACGGCATGACCGCGGCCTTCACCATGGCCCGCAAGCTCGGTAAACAGCGCGTTGGCTGCGCTTCAACGGGGAACACCAGCGCGAGTCTCGCGATGTACGCCTCGCTCACTCGCCTTTCAAACGGCCAACCCATGCGCGGCGTCGTCTTCGTCGGTGCCGGCAAGATCGCATTCGGGAAACTCTCGCAGGCCCTCGACTACGGCGCACTCACGCTCCAAATCGACGGCGACTTCGACGCATGCATGGCCCGCGTCCGCGAAGCCGCCGACCGCATCGGCCTCTACCTGATGAACTCGATCAATCCGTTTCGCCTTGAAGGCCAGAAGACGATCATGTATCGCGTCCTCGAGGCCCTTCGGTGGGAAGTACCCGATTGGATCGTCGTGCCCGGCGGAAACCTCGGCAACACCAGCGCGTTTGGCAAAGCATGGATCGAACTAAAGCAACTCGGCCTCGTCTCGCGCATCCCGCGCCTGGCTGTGGTGAACGCGGCGGGGGCAAACACCCTGAATGAACTCGTTAACCGTCGCGGCGTTCGCTGGAACGGTGGCAACTGGGATTGCGACGCCGTCTGCAACCACTACGACGAAATGACCAAGCAAAGGCGCAAGGCATCCACCATCGCCACAGCCATTGAGATCGCCCGACCGGTGAATCTCTCCAAGGCCCTTCGGGCACTCGACGCCATGAACGGCGTGGTCTGCGAAGTCACCGACGATGAAATCCTCGAAGAAAAGGCCCTCGTCGGCCGTCACGGCTTCGGCTGCGAACCCGCCAGCGCCGCCAGCGTCGCCGGCCTCCGACAACTACTCGCCAACGGCACCATTGACCGCGACGCCACCGTCGTCTGCATCCTCACCGGCCACGCTCTAAAAGACCCCGACGCCACGGTAAAATACCACACCGGTATCGACACCAAAGGCGTCTCCGTCTCGCCCAGCGCATCAAAACCAACCGGCCGCAACGCCAACCTCCCTATCCGCGTCCCCGACAACATCGACGAAATCTGCAAGGCCATCGAATCTGCGAGGTAAACCAAGAGGCCGTTTTTTCCCGAGCCCCGGAGGGGGCAATAGACAATAACCCAGGACGTAAGTCCTGGGTACAGGTCGTGACGAGTACTCTAGCACCGAAGGGGCGAATGAGTGGTTCGAAGCGAATTCTCTCGCTGTACAATTGGCCGACATCGAATTCCCGCAAGGACAAGGACAACGACAACAGCGTTTACAATGCGACAAGCAAGTATTTGCCCGAAATGTGAACAGAACCTATACGAGGAATCAAATGTCTAACTATGCTGGCCCAACAGGTGTTGCCTTGTTTTTCGTTGCAGCGCACTTCGCCGGAGGAGCCGCGAACCACGCACCTCCTCCGGCCAAGGTACAAGTATCAGTGTCCGCGGACGACATCACAGTTTCAGAGTTGGCATCATTCCTAAACGTGACGACAACAAAGTACAATATCTCAGTCCCAAAACCAACACACTTTGTATTTAGCCGCGAAGTGTGGGTACGAGGAAAGTTGGTTAGCGAGCAGCAAATCGGCTGGCTGGGAGTTGAGAAAAACAAGGCCACCATTGGGATACTCGAAAAATTGACCGACCGAGCTGCCAAATGGCGCATTTCATTGGATTCCGGTCGCGCCAGCATTGGGTCGGAATTTGATCAACTAATGGATGTGAACACCCTGTCAGCCAGCGCGCTATGGAGAAATCAACACGTTGACCTTAATGAGAATGTCCCCGTTCCTCTACAAGCGACCTTCCTTGGTAAGGATGGTGTGACTTGCCCACCAGAAAGTGCACGCAAGGAAAAACTCAAATCGTGCGCTCAGGCTTGTGACGAGGCAGTCATCTTGTATGTGAAATCCGTCGAAGATCAATAAATCCTGACGCTTCGGATCAGTTCGCCGTACAGACCTGTTTCTTTTTAGCGCGACCAGTACATGGTCTATGGTCGGCTGTTTGTTTCGCCAATGATTGTGCCATACGTGGGTGCGAGCAATGAACGGAGTGAATTGACTTGTCCAGCAATTCGAGCAAAACCGCCAAAGCAGTTGTAGTCCCGATCTTCATTGGGTACGGGCTGATTTCCTTGATTTCGTACGTGCCATTAGTTCATGATTGGCGTTCCGCGTTTCAGTCGTCTGCCGCGCATGGGCTCCTCAATTTTCCTTCTAGATTTGCCCATGCGGCTGTACTTGTGGAAGCCATTGGAATGTGTCTGTCAGGTTGGCTTATTCATCGCTCTGTCAAAGTGCCCCGAAGCCTAGTTGCACTGGTTCTATTGCTGTCGTTCATTGCCGCGGCGACGTATGTAGTCACCCTCCCATTGGCCATTGCAAAACTTGGCAATCAGGCCGTGCGGTTACTCGATTTCCTAATAGTTGCAAGATTCTTTCAGTATCCATTACTGATCTATGGGCTGACCGTCTATTTGCAAAAAGAGCCTGCCACCAGAGGGGAAAGCGCCCCGATCTGCGCATATTGTGGTTATTCCCTGAAGGGACTGGAGGAACCGCGTTGCCCTGAATGCGGAAAACGGTACAGTCTCGACGAGTACTACAAGCTTTAGACGCTTTCGAGGAACGCTTCCATGATCCAAATCGCACTCAGCGGCGCAGCCGGGCGAATGGGCCGACGCATCATCGCCCTCGCGATGGAAGACGCTTCCACAAAAAACGTCGCCGCCACCGAACCCGCCGGCAGCCCCATGCTCGGCCAAGACACCGGTCAACTCGCCGGAGTCAGCCCCACCGGCATCAAAATAACCCCGCGCGTCGAAACCGACTTCGACGTCTTCATCGACTTCTCCACCGCATCCGCCACCAGAGAATGGCTCGACCTCTGCGAATCAAAAGCCAAACCCATCATCATTGGCACCACCGGCCACTCCGACGCCGACCTCGCAGCCATCCGCGAAGCCGCCGACCGCATCGGCCTCTACCTGATGAACTCGGTCAATCCGTTTCGCCTTGAAGGCCAGAAGACGATCATGTATCGCGTCCTCGAGGCCCTTCGGTGGGAAGTGCCCGATTGGATCGTCGTGCCCGGCGGAAACCTCGGCAACACCAGCGCCTTCGGCAAAGCCTGGCTCGAACTAAAACAACTCGGCCTAGTATCGCGCATTCCCCGATTAGCCGTCATCAACGCCGCCGGCGCAAACACACTTCACGAACTCTACAATAATCACGGGCTCCGTTGGAACAACGGCAACTGGAACTGCGACACCGTCTGCAACCACTACGACGAAATGACCAAGCAAGGGCACAAGGCCTCCACCATCGCCACCGCCATCGAAATCGCCCGCCCCGTCAATCTCTCAAAAGCCCTCCGCGCCTTGGACGCCATGAACGGCGTCGTCTGCGAAGTCACCGACAATGAAATTCTCGAAGAAAAGGCCCTCGTCGGTCGCTTCGGCTTCGGCTGTGAACCGGCCAGCGCGGCGAGTGTTGCCGGGCTTCGGCAATTGCTCGCAAATGGCACGATCGACCGCGAGGCGCGGGTAGTGTGCATCCTGACCGGCCACGCATTGAAGGACCCCGACGCGACGGTGAAATACCACACCGGTATTGAAAGTAAAGGCGTGGCCATCTCCGCCGGGCATTCCACGCCGACGGGACGCCATGCGAATCTGCCGATCCGGGTGCCGGATGAGATCGATGCGATTTGTAATGCGATTGAAGCAGCGGGATGAGAATCCCGTGTGCGAGGGGGAGGCAAAACGTGGGAGTTCCACCATGACGAATCTTCGACTTCAGCCTTGAGCCGCATTGGATCCGCAGATTTACCCAGTAGAAAATTTCTTGTGACAAATCGGAATTGGCTTTTCGGGGCTGCTGAGAAACAGGGTCACTTGGGGGCCTCGCGCATCCGTTTGCGGTCCTGCGTCATTTCGACGTCAGGAAAAGACAAGAACTTTCTCATCAGCCCCAATAGCCCGTATAATCCAAACGTATCAACCTTCCTCGCCGGGAGCCATTCCATGCATTTTGAGAACGTGTTTCATTCGTCCGAATCCACTTCTACCAAGTTCGTCAATGTGACGGTGTATGCGTTCGCAATCGTTGCAATCGTAATGAGTGCTGTCGCTCAGGCTGATTCGGTTAACTCACCCAACATCACCCTGAATGTTGACACCAATCGGGCAACGGCCACCGGCGCTGGTGCCGGCAACACATCCATCGTCATCAATACCATTACCATCGCCGAGACCATGCTTCCCGAATACTCATCCGGCGCCGGTAAGGCGATTTCAATTAAGGCTCGCCCCGGATTTCAATTCGACCCGACGTCCAACGTTACCGCACAGAGCGCTACCATCGGTTTCAACGGCGGCGGGCTTAATGCCGTCGCCACCGTCGTCCCCTCGGGCGCCGCCGATGAGGTCATTACGTTTAGCCTCACCAGCGGTACAAACACCGCCGTGCAGGACATCATTCGAATCAACGGAATTCGCATCCGAATCCTCAGCGCAGCCGGTGCCGCCGGTCCCGCGCAAACCACGCTTCAACTTACGACATCCACCGCCGGTGGGGCGTTCACGAACCAGAGCATCGTTGCCGCCAACATCCAAAAGGGGAATCCCGATCATCTCGTTTTCGTCGCGCAGCCGGGCACCAATCAAGCCGGTGCCGATCTGCTTCCCTCCGTCAAGATTGTCGACTTCGGCGGCAACCTGTTAACCGACATCGTTCGGCCCATCAGCCTCGCGATTCAGACCAATCCGGGCGCCGCAACGCTGAACGGTACAACGTCGCGTAATTCGGCCGCCGGTCTTGCGACGTGGGTAGACGCCGACAATCTCAATATCACCGTCGCCGCCACCGGCTACACGCTGCGAGCCACAAACACGGGCGATGCGTTCTTGACCGGTAACACCGTGGACAGCGAGCCTTTCGACATCCTTGCCGGCGCTGCCAATCATCTCCTGATCACGCAACAACCGGTCAACACCGCCGCGGGCGACGACATTCTCATCGCCGTTTCGGTCTTCGACGCCATGGACAATCTCGTTACGATGACTCCCACGGATGTATCGATCGAAGCTGCCATCAATCCCGGCGGTTGGCCGCTGCTCTCCGCCAATGGGCTGACCAAAGCCACGGTCAACGGCGTCGCCACGTGGGCTGCCGCAGACGATCTGCGAATTACCAAAGCCGTGGCCGACTATCGACTGGCGGCTTCCGGCGTGGGCAGCCCGGTCTTCAGCGATCTTTTCGATATCACTCCCGGCACGGCGACGATGCTGCAATTCGTCCAGCAGCCGACCAACACGGCTCAGAACGCGTTTATTGATCCGCCCGTGACGGTTGAAGTAACCGACATCTTCAGCAATCGCACCGATACCGCCGTGGACATTCAATTGGCACTTGCCACCGCTCCGTGCGGAGGCACGCTGACCGGTGGGGCGGCCACGTCCGCAGCCGGCCTTGCCACCTTTGGCACGCTTGGCAGCGACACAGCCTGCGACGGCAATGGACTCGACGCATCAGCGACCGGGTTCGTGGGAGCATCGTCCGACCTGTTCAACGTGACTGCAGTCGCCGCTCCGGGCGGTGCGGATGCCTGCGGCGCTGCGTGCGGCGCAGGTGCAGGCAGTGCACTCGTTCCTTTCTTGCTTATCGGATTGATGCGGCCGGGGCGACGTTTTCGGAATGGTTTCAATTTGGGATAAGAAACCACGTTCGGCTGCGAATCGGCAGTCCGCTTATTCGCCGTCATCCTGCTCTAAGATCGTACGAAGCGAAACTACTTGTTCCTTCTTCAGGGATTTCTCCGCGCGCGCGAGGAGCAATTCCGCTGCGTCTCGATGTCCCGCGCGAATCGCGTGCGTCATCAAGATGCGATAAGTCTTCTTGGTTGCATCGAATTCCAGCAACTGATCGGCGATTTCATTGGCGTCGTCCCCATGGCCGGCGCCAAGGGCGGCCTCATAGTACTTGCCGCATACATCAATAATCCGCGTTCGCATGAATTCCAGCGGGCTTGGCATTTCCTCCTTATTGTCGGCCGTGTATTTCTTTGCGTCACGGTACATCGAGAACTGTTTTTCAACTGCTTCCTCAATGTCTCCTATATCCTCAACAATGTCCTTATACCTCTTGGCTTCGATGAGCGTGTCAAGCAAATCGCGAAGCAGTGCCTGCCGGGCCTCTTTGAGATCCGATTTCTGCCTGATTTTGTCATATGTCTTTAAGGCGCGTTTTGCATCCCCCAATTCGCGAGTTAACGCCGATAGATCGATCGCGGCCTGACGAAGGTCGTTGCTGCCTGAATGATTCTCGCCGAGCACAATTCGTTCGGCATTGTCTCGACGAGCCTCCAACGCCTCAATGGCCGGAGGATACGATGCCCCAAGCCGATGAATGCTGCCCAGGAGAAACGAAAGGCGAACACCATAGAATCCGGGAGACTCCAACCCATGGTCAAAGCACCAGAGATACTCCTCCAGGGCCTCTTTTTTCATTCCTTTTGCCGCGAACGAATCCGCCAGTCGCATTCGGCTCAAAGGGGCATTTTCTGAACCCTTCATTTTGTCCCTGGCCCGGGCGACGGCGTCCTTTCCGGAAAGGGCGTCGGTCGCATCTTCCAGGAATTCTTCCGCCGCCTTGTAGCCGACCAGTCGGTCAATCTCGGTGCCGTCGGGCTTGAGCAGGAGAATCGTGGGATAGGCCGTCACCTTGTACTTCTTGGCAAGGTCCTTCTGCTTCTCGGCGTCGATTTTAAGCGGGATTGTCTTGTCGCGGAGCCACGTCTGAACGTCTTTGTCCTGCCAGGTCGTGCTGTCCAGTCGTTTGCACGGACCACACCATGTCGTGTAAAAATCGATGAGGACGACCTTCTTTTCCTTGGCCGCGGAGGCACACGCGTCGTCAAACGATTTAGAAGAAAAAACATCGTCGGCGTTGGCGAGTGCCGTGGTGAAGATGATGATGGCAGTGAAAAAGCTGGTTCGCATGGGATCTCCTGAATCAGATTGTTCGCTTATCGTGCCGAATGCCCGGCCGGAATCGTACCCATGTCGCCCGTGCAATGCTACAGAATTCCTCACGAAGGCTTCGAATTGCGTTCGTTAGGACCCGGGAGTTAGCTATTACCACTAAGAATCATCTAAAAAGACATGAATCCAATGCGGCCGTTAGGGGTGTTCCCTGGATTTACGCCATTATTATTCTGGCGGCCGCGGCCATTGCCTACGCCAACAGCTTTCGCGGAGTCTTTCTCCTCGACGATTTCGGCCACATCGTCACAAGTGAAACGATTAAATCCGTCGGACCGCTTTCGGTGCATCTGGCGGACTTTCGGCCGCTCGTCCATTTCACGCTGGCAATCAACTATGCCGTCAGCGGTCTGAATGTGTGGAGTTACCACGCGCTCAATGTGGCCGTTCATTTAGCATCGGCCCTGACGCTTTTTGCAATCCTTCGCCTCACACCTCGTCGGCCGGCGCTCGATGCGGGGGCCGACTCGTCCCCGACGACGCTACTCTCCAGCCGATTGGCGTTCGCGGTCGCCCTGCTTTGGGCCGTTCACCCGATCCAGACACAGGCCGTGACCTACATCATCCAGCGTGGCGAATCACTGATGGGCTTGTGGTACCTCCTCGTGATCCTCAGTGTAAATCGGCTTGGCCTGACCGGCCGGACGTGGTGGGGGGGCCTCGCCGTCCTATTCTGCGCCGCCGGCATGTTTACGAAGGAGACGATGGTTACAGCGCCCTTCGTTGCTCTGATGTATGACGCTGTGTTCCTCGCCGGAACCTGGCGCGGTGCCCTTCGCCGTCGCTGGCCCATGTATGCCGCCATGGGTCTTACGTGGGGCATTCTCGGCTACCTCGGCCTCTTTCACGACATCCTCTATGGCTCCAAGAAACACGGTGTGGATCTCGGTTTCAAAGTCGAAACGATGACGCCGTGGACCTATTTGCTAACTCAACCTGAAGTGATCCTCCATTACCTGCGACTCTGCCTCTGGCCGTATCCACAATGCTTCGACTACGGCTGGCAACCAGTAACGGATTGGTCGGACGCAATAATCCCGGGAACAGTTTTGCTCCTGCTGCTCGTTGCGACACTCTGGGCCATGGTCCGACGGCCGATGATCGGTTTCCTCGGGGCGTGGGTATTTGTCATCCTCTCACCGACGTCGAGCTTCATCCCAATTAAGGATTTTGCCTTTGAACATCGTATGTACCTGCCACTGGCAACAGTACTAATCTCGGTGGTCTTGGCGGCGAAGTCACTGTGGCGGCGTATAGCCGGTACTCCAACACCACAAGTTGGAACCATCGCGCTCGTGGTTGCCGCCATCATGCTCGGTGGACGAACCCTTCGCAGAAACGCAGACTATGCCGCCGCTTCCATCATGTGGGCTGATGTGGTTGCGCAGCGACCGACGCACGTCCGCGCCTGGAACTATTACGGCGTGGCGCTCGCGGTGGAAGGCCGGCACGACGAAGCAATTCGCGCCTATGAGAAGGCTCTGGCGCTCAGGCCCGATTCCGATGATGTGCAAATCAACCTGGGCAAATCCCTCGCCAGGGTCGGTCGATACGCCGAAGCGGCGAACCAGTATCGCAAAGCCCTTGCCCTTTCAGCCGACGATGCCATGCTGCATCACAGCCTGGCCATTGCCCTCGAAAAGACCGGCCAACTCGACGCCGCACTCGCCGAGTACGCCGAAACACTCCGGCTTGACCCGAGCCACCCCTTCGCACGATTCAACCGCGGACTCGCCCTGAAATCCGCGGGTCGATGGGTGGAAGCCGAGTCGGCCTTCAGCGACGCTGTCCGCGTTAATCCACGTGATGCCGACGCCCGCTTCCAGCGAGCGACATGCCTGGTGCAGTTGAAAAGGCTGGAAGAGGCCGTACGAGAACTGGAAGAGACTCTGCGACTTCACCCCGACAATGCGCTGGCCAAAGACCTGTATGCGCGGGTTCGTCCGCCGCGATAGTCAGGTCTTGATTCCGTCCAACAGCAGCACCGCCAAAGGCGCGAAAACGATGATCGGCAACCATGCAGGAAGTGCGGGGTCAACGCCAAACACGCTTAGGTCCACGCTCTGAGCCAGAAACGTGAACACATAGCATGTCGCACAGACGCCCAGACACCGGGCGCCCACGATCAGCACCGACGGCCGCTCTCGATTGAGAAAGAACGGTATTCCGAGGCACAGCAGCACCATGTTCATAATGATCGTCGTGAGCCGGCGATGCTTGACCTTAATAAACTCGCCCGTTCCCGACTCGGAGAACCGCTGATTCAGCCTCTCAAGCTCAGGCAGGCTGAGAAAGTTGGTCCATTGCGTGGCCTGTTGAAGCTGCAGTTCCTTTGGCGTCAGCTCCGACGTGTATTCCGTAAGTGGAATCCGCCCGACGTCCTCGGCCACGCCGGCGCCCGACGTCGCCCCAAACGGCGTCGCGAATCCACCCTCCAATTTCCAATTCTGTCGTTCCTCGTCCCACCGTGCCCGATCCGCGCGAACCACTTCGGTCATTCTGGCGCTGCCATCGCGTTTCATCACCAGCAGATTTCGCATTTCCTTCGCCCGCGGGTGAAACATTCCCGCGGAAACCAACGCCCCATCGCGATCCGGCTGAAACCACACCGCATAGGAGTTGCGCCCTTCAATGTCGGAGTGCTTGCGAGCCAGCTTGTCTGCAAACCTCGGAATTAATACTTCCTGATCGACAAACCACAGCACATTCATCGCCAACGCCGCGAGGATGACCGGCGCGGCCACCCGATAGAGGCTTGTTCCCGAGGCCAGCATCGCCGTCACTTCATTCGTCCGTAGGAACCGGCCAAAAGTAAAACACCCCGCAATCAGCAGAATGACGCCGGAAAGCTGGGCAAAATACAGAAGCAGGTTGTAGCCGTAATAGTCAACGATCTTGAAAATGGTCTGCAATTTGGTGTCCGATTTGACGGATGTGAACTCATCGAGATTCACGAACAAATCGAGAATGACATACAGCCCGATCATGACCGCCATGGCGATCAGATAGTTCGTAAAGAAGGCCCGCAGGATGTAACGATCCAGTGTCTTGATCATGTCAATAAGCCGACAGCCGCGACGTTATCTCCGCAAGATCTTCCAACCCACAAATCCCTGCGCCACGTACATAAAGAGCGCCGCCCCCCACATGACGGCCACACTCAGCAAGGCAAACTTCGGCCGGTCCGCGAGGTTTCGCCCGATGATGCACGCAACCACGACGATCAGCACCGGAACGCAACTGATACCGAAGGCCGTGAGAACCTGCCCGCCGCGGACAATGATCCCCAGGGTCGCCCCGAGCAGCACCATGGCCACCACACTGACGGCGTACGACGCCCGGAAGTGAATCTCGCTGCGAACTTCGCCTTCGAATTGCTCGATCCGCTCCGATAGTTTGGCGATCTGTTTCATCTGATCCGGCGGAAGGTTCATCGTAAAATTGCCCGTCAGAAGTCCCGGAACATCGATGGACTCGAACTTGGCCTTGAGCCTCGGCTGGCTTAAGAATTCCGCCGGTTGAAGCTCAAGCGAGTCCTTTTTGACAAGCCGCTCGCCCTCCACATGAGGGACGCGTCGTGCCCCAACATTGCCTTTGAGAACCGGGAATACGACAAACGTATCCGGCTTCAACCCCGAGCGCAGCTCGAAGGTCGCCGTGTCGGCGTTGTAAATCCGGCGAGCCCCATCCGGCAACGAAGTTTCTTCAACCCGCACGCCTCCCAGCGTAGGCCGCCCATCCTCGGGGTCCAGCTTGAATGCATCCGCCGCAATTTCATAGCGCATCGTGTCCGACTGAATCACGTACTTGCCAGCGCCATGGCGCTCCGGGTCCAAATGCGCCGCGATTTCGTCGTACATGACGAACGCCATGACCAGCCGTCGCATGTTGCCCATGCGACTTTCGACGTCGGGAATCTTCTCGGGGTGTTTTTGATATGTGAGTAACGCCGGCAGATTCTCAAACTTTATCTTCCGGCGGACCGGAACCGGAATTGGATAAGGCCCGAGGGTCTGGTGCTTGATTTCGTAGTATTGTTTTCGCGCCGAGTCATACGCCCGCACGCCTTCAAGGTTCGCCCGGACCTTCGGCGTCAGGCTTTCCTTGTCAAAGTCCATCGTCGTCGCGTCGGCCGTGCCGAATCGAACGACCTCCTGTTCCTCAAGCTCAATGAAACTAACCCCGGTCAGTAATAGAAACGTGTGATTCGGCGGCGCATCCGGAGGAAGACGGTCGGCCTCAACCGTCTCGCACCGATTGGCCATAATTCGATACTTCCCGAACGAGAGCGGCTTGGCCTTTTGAAACTGTCCCAAAACGATCGTATGAAGCTCGCGCCGCGTCGTGTCCTCAATCTGCTGCAAGAGCCGCGGGATGATGAAATTCCACGAAGCATAGGTAATCAACGTGACGGCCAACCCCAACGCCCCGGCAGAGAGGAGCAGCCGGTGAATATTGATCCCGGCCGCCCGGCAGGCTGTGATTTCATTGTCCGCTGCGGCTCGTCCATAGCAGATGGTCGCCGAAAAAAGCGCGGCCACCGGGAGGATGAGTGTGATCGCCACGGGGGTTAAGAATGCAAAGACTTTGGCGACTTCCTCCGCCCCGATCCCCTCCCCCTTGAAGATATTGGCCACTCCGCCGCCCATGACCACAAGCAGCGTCAACGCCACCGATGTCATGAGAAACGTCTTAAGTAGCTCGCGGGCAAAGTAAAGGTGAAGGGTTCTCATGCCGAAACGATGACCTGATTAGCGGCGGCTCCGGCCGGTGGACCTAGTCTATGGTGGGAGAGGGGGGCGTCAAGCCAGCCTCTTTCGAACGGTCAACCGCACCCGCGCGAAAAAAAGTCAAGGCAAATCGGCTCGTTTTTCTTGACTCGGAGCCGTCACAATGCTCTCATACTGGGTTGCTTCGTTAAGTAGCACAAGCGATGATTTCCCCGCGAGACTCATGAGAGCGGGGTGAAGGGTCTTCGATGGCAAACGTGACAAAATCGGCTCCCAGTCGGACGGATGTTCTTCACCGCTGGGGCGTATCGGATGCGCTGGATCTCTATAACGTTCCCCAGTGGGGGGCCGGCTTTTTCAACATCAATGAGCGCGGCAACGTGACCGTCTCGGCGCGCGGTCCGGATGGTCCATCATTGGACCTGAAAGACCTTGTGAACGAACTTCTCCAGCGCGGCATTGAGTCGCCGATGCTCATCCGTTTCTCTGACATTCTTCGCACGCGAATCCAGCAGTTGAACGAAGCCTTTCAGAAGGCCTTTACCGAGCACGAATACACCGGCTCCTATCGCGGCGTCTATCCGATCAAAGTTAATCAGCAGCGCCACGTCGTCGAGGAAGTAGTGCAATACGGCGCCCCCTGGCACTTCGGCCTTGAAGCCGGCAGCAAACCCGAACTGATGGCCGTTCTCTCGATGCTCGAATCGCCCGAGCCGCTGATCATCTGTAACGGCTACAAGGACATCGAATACATCGACACCGCCCTCTGGGGCATCAAGCTCGGCAAGAAAGTGATTATCGTCGTCGAAGAATTCGGCGAGCTGCAGCGCATCCTGGACCGGGCGTCGATCATGAAGGTTCGCCCCTTGGTCGGATTCCGTATGAAATTGGCCGCGCGCGGATCGGGTCGCTGGCAGGAGTCCGGCGGTTCCCGTTCGAAGTTCGGCCTGACCATAACGGAAATGCTTCGTGGCGTTGAATTGCTTAAGAGCGAAGGGATGCTCGACTCCCTCGTCCTGACGCATTTCCACATCGGCAGCCAGATCACCAACATCCGCTCGATCAAGGAAGCCCTGGCCGAGGGCACCCGCATCTTCCTTGAACTGGCCAAACTTGGAGCAAAACTTCAGTATTTCGACGTCGGCGGAGGCATGGCGGTCGACTATGACGGCAGCTCCAGCAATTTCCCCTCCAGTGCCAATTACACCATGCTCGAGTACGTGTCCGACGTGGTCGCCGCCGTCACCGAAGCCTGCAATTCGGCCGAGCTTCCCCACCCAACCATCGTCACCGAGTGCGGCCGCGCCATTACCGCGCACCACTCCGTGCTGATCTTCAACGTCCTTGGTGTCACGGAACTCAGCGAAGGCTCCGTGCCCGCCTCCCTGCCCGAAGAAGCGCACCAAGTGCTGCACAATCTCCTGGACATGCACAAGTCGATCAGCGCGAAGAACTTTCAGGAGGCCTACCACGACGCGCTGCACCTTCGCGACGAGGCCCTGAGCCTGTTTAAGCTCGGCTATATCACCCTCGCCGATTGCAGCACCATGGAAACCATCTTCTGGGACGCCTGCCGAAAAATCCTGAAGATCATGCGTGAAAAGGAATACGTCCCCGACGAATTGCAGGGCCTCGAAGCCCAACTCGCGGATACCTATGTCTGCAACTTCTCGGCGTTCCAGTCCGTGCCCGACTGCTGGGCCGTGGGGCAGCTTTTCCCGATCATGCCGATTCACCGATTACAGGAAGAGCCGACGCGACGCGGCATCCTTGCCGACATCACCTGCGACAGCGACGGCAAGATCGACAAATTCATCGACCTCCGCGACATCAAGAGCACCATCGAACTTCACCCCTTCACCGGCGAGGAGTATTACGTCGGCATCTTCATGACCGGCGCCTATCAGGAAATCCTCGGGGATATGCACAACCTCTTCGGCGACACCAACGCCGTCCATGTCACGCTTGGCGACAGCGGTCAGTATTTCGTTGAACACGTCGTCGATGGCGACACGGTTCAGGAAGTGTTGGAGTATGTCCAATACAACGCCGACGGGCTGGTGGCCAAGCTCCGCCGAACGGTCGAGGAAGCCGTCCGATCCAAGCAGATCACCTTCCAGGAGTCGGCCGATCTGCTCCGGCGATTTGAGTCAGGATTGAAGGGTTACACCTACCTCGGCGGATAGAGAGTGTCCGATGTGCCGGATCGGTGCTCTTACCGCGCCGTCTTCTGCAGATGAACAATGGCGTCAACCGCCGGACCCAGCAGCGCACTCTGGTCTTTCTTGTCCACAGCCGCTGTGAGCAGCTTGTAAGCCTTCTCGCGGGCGGCCGCGGCATCCTCGGGCTTATCTGCGTTCAAAGACGCCTGCATCAGATTTGCCGCTGCCTGCGCCACCTGAACCTGCCAGACGTAGTTCTTTCCGGAAATCGTCGTATCGCCGGCCTTGACGCTTGTCTTGCTGATCAACGCCGACGCCTTGTCATACGATTTGATGGCCTCAGCCACCTGTGCAAGGGCGTCCGTGCGTAGTTTTTCAACCTCGTCATCAGCGATGGCGACCTTCTCCGTGCCAAGTGCCGCGGCCAACACGTTTTTCGTTGCAACCTCCGCCTGCAAGGCATCAATGCGCGCACTATTGACAATGGCGATCTGCACGCCGATTTCCGCGGCAAGGCAGTGGAGCGACCCTTCCATGTCGAAATCGTTGCTGACACGCTGCAAACGGTCATCCTGGCCCGGCGGATTCGATTTCGCGGCGTTGGCATCGGAAGTTCGCTTCGCGGCGTCGGTAATGGCCGACTTGGCCGCTTTGGCGGCGGAGGCATATGCCTTGATGGAATCGTCCCATGCCTTCTTCGCCGCATCGGCATGATTCTGGGCCTCCGTCAAAAGCCCGTTGATCGCCGTCGACAGCGATTCGACGCCCTTGTCGACTTCGGCCTTCTGCGCATCGAACTGTTCATTGGCCTTGGTGAACGCCTCCTGCTCCGCGAGTAGGCTCTTCTTCTGCTCCGCAAGAAGGCTCGCCTGATCAGTAATGGTCGCCAGGTCGACCTTCAGATCCCGAATGCCGCGTGAGGGCTTGCCACCTTCATATGTGGGAACGGTGGGGTCAACGCTTTCAGACGGCTTCATCGTCGCGCCCTCAAGCGTGCCGTTTTGCAAGGCCGTCCATTCTGCTTCCGCTTTTCGCGCCTGCTGCGAAAGTGCCTGAACCTCGCCCTCATAAGATGCGGGCGACTTTGTCGACGCGAGCAACTCTGCAATCTTGGCCCGCGCATCGGCTGCGGAAGACTCCAGTTGTTTGGCCTGGGCCTCCATCTTGCCGATGTCGGCGGTCAGTTTCTTCACTGCCGTATCCGCCGCGGCGGCCGCGGTTTCGTTTTCCTCAAGGCGCTTGGAAACCCCTTCCAGCGCCGCCGTCGGCTTCTGGTTCTCGATAGCAGCGCCGAGCCGTTTCATTTCAAGGAGGATCGGTGCCTGTGCTTCGGCTGCAGTTCGCACAAGGGCCGCTCGCCACGATTCAAACTCTCCGCGATTTCGATGAATCTGGGCCTTTGAGTATTGCAGGATGGCGTTGGCCCGATTGGCCCACAGGTGGTTGCCGGCGCGTTTTCCGCCTCGTTCGATCGACGAAAGCTTGGTCGCAGTCGCCTCGGCCTCAGAAAGAATCTTGTCGTGCGCCGACGCCAGCTTCATCACCTCAGCATAGGCTGCCTTGGGGGATGGTGCGGTCTTCGGAATCTTATCGGCAATGCTCTTCTGCCCGCGCTGCTTCACATCGTTTTGATCCACATTGCGGAGCATGGTGTCCGTCGCCGACAGGGTCGGCAAATAAGGCTTTAGCAGGTCTTTCTTGTTGAAAACATCATCACTGGGTGCATCGGCCGGATCGCGCGCCTGGCGGAGCGCGGCGAGATGTTCGTCGAGGTTCAGCACGGCCCGGTGCACCGCCTCAACATCACTCTCGATGGCGGCGTCCAATTGTCGGTCGGGCGTCGAGATCATCCCCAGATAAAAGGGTGTCGCCGCCAGTCCGCCCGCGATGGGCACGAAGAAAAGCAGAAATAGGGCAATGCCCTTTCCGGTGCCGGTTTTCGGTTGCTCAGCCAATGAATCGCCCCTTATTCGGTTGTGGAACTACTGGTTGGGCTGCGGCGTTGGAAAGCGGAAACGACCCCAGGGAATGAAACAACGCCTTGTAGCCACTCTATTTAACAGCATTTTCGCACGAAGTCAACGAAGAGCGGCGGGGGAGGTCAACGCCAATGCCGGATCGCCACGGTATGGGACGGCCACGAAAAACAGGATTCTCGCCGCCCCTCTATTTCCGGGCCTTGTCGATTTGGGTCAGTGCATCCCGGAGTGCTTCGGGGGACCAGCTAATAACGATAAACCGGTCCGTGACCTTGAGCGCGGGACCGAGGATCCCTGCCTGAAAATACCAAATGCCGTCGTCGGACCGCTTCACCTTCAGCCGAACCAGCGTCACTTTCAGTCGCTCCGCACGCTCGTCCAGATAGCGCCCCCAGGACTCCAGCAGCGCGTTGATCGCCGCCGACACCGCCTCGGCATCATGAATCTCAATGGCGGCCGTGAGCGCGAACGGCACCTTCAGTGGGTGGGGGGGATAATCAAACAGCAATACGCGATCGCCAAGTTGCGAAATCAAACTGCCGTCGATGTCCACGGCGGCATCGCGCTCGACCTGTTCCCAGACGCGCTTCCAGAAATCAACCTTGTCTTCCGACTGCGCCGCCAGCCACGCCCGCGGAACGTCATCCACAAGCCACTTCGTCGGCACCGTAATGATGGCCATGTTCTCGGCCTTCGCCGGAATAATCGCCCGAAGGTCGGCCGGATACGTGGAGGGATCGCTGAACGTCTGGACGATGTCTTCGCCGGAGCGCCGATAGCAACGGTTGAGCGAAAGGGCACGCCCCTCACGGCCGATCGCCCACAGGTCGCTGGAAATATCCTCGGCCCCGAGACTCTTGGTTACGCGATCCACGCGATGTTGAGTCGCGATCCCGAGTCGATCGCGAATCCGTGAAAACGCGATATACCACTGGGCCAGGGATGTATCTCCGTGAACCCGCTTCGAAGCCCGCTTGAACCACTCGACGTCCGCCAGGCTGCGGTCTTTGTTCGCCTGGGCCTCAACGACCTTGGAATACGCGCCTTCGCCGAAACACACGACATAGCAATCATCAAGGAGGCCGAACTCCCACACCGCCCAACCGGGCATTCGGCGATCCACCAGCCGCTGATACTCGCGATGGCCGATCTTGAGATTCGTCAGCTTGGCTACTTCATTGTTGGTGTAGCGGCCAATGATTCGGTTCAGCACCTCAAGAACCACGCGCTGGCGACCAGAGGTTCGCAAAATGACCGCCGCCTGAAGTTGATCAAGCCGCAGACTTACGTCATCAGCCGGGGCACCCGTGTCCACCACCCGACTCGTCGCATCCAGCAAGACCAACCCATGTTCGAATTGCCCCAGTAGCGGTAGGGCGGCGGCGACATCGGCAAAAACCTGTCCCTCGTCCGGAATCAGCCCGCTGGCATTCAGGAAACTGATGATGGTGGTAATCGACGAGATCGCGTTGCTCTCGGTTGGGCGTGAGGAAGTCGGCTGACTGGTGGGGGGGGCCAGGAGCGCATAAGGCTTGGCCGTATAGACGACGAGACTATCCGCCGGGACCAGGGACGTCAGCGGCCGGTCCTGAGCGTGGGACGTTCCGGGACCGATCGCAAGGGCGAGCACAAGAGTAGGAAAGCCGAAATGGCGCATGGTTCCTCGGTGGCGTTCTGAATGGCAACCCGGCTTCATAGTAGGAGTTATACGCCGCGAAGGCAAAGCGGTTGCGAGGGGCGGGATAAGCCCGATCCGCCGAAGGACATGTGCCGCGCCGGACAAAAGGCGGCATTTCAGGCGGTGCCTTGCTTTTCCATTCGGGGCAGACATCGGGTGCCGAATTCGGGTTGACAGGCCGTCGTGCATGTATTATAATATTATGTAATAGTGTACTATGCGCGGTTCGAAACATCAGGTGAAGCATGACAACGAAACGACGATCCTCCAGGAAACCCGGCGGAGCGGCCAAAGCTGCATCAGCAACGCGAGCCGTCGGCGCGCGGCGTAAGCCTGCGGCGAGGCGCCGGCGATCGAAAATCCGTGCTTCGACGACGGCGCAAAAAAACACCCCGGCGGGGGGGTTGCGCGTCCTGTTCCCGAAACTCGCCAACGCAAAAAACAGGTTCGGCCTTGGGTTCGCCATGGTCCGCGCCGTGCGCGACGGCGGGCCGCCGAAATATCAGATCACGAGGCGTGAGGAAGCATGTCAGAAACCCGCCATGAGACCCCGGGCCGCACTAACAGCCAGGATCGACGCAGGCAGAACCGCGGGGCAACTGGGTGGATTGGCCCATCCAGATCGGATCCGGCTTGCCATCGCCATGATGACCGGCGCCGACACACACATGAAATTGAGCACCGAAACCCGCCTTGCCGCCGGACCGCTTTATCACCATCTAAGAGCCATGCAGCTCGCCGGCCTCGTCCACCAACCATCCCGAAACTTCTACACACTGACCGAGCAGGGTGAGACATTGCTCTTGATCACGGCCTGCATCAGCTAGGCCGCTCCAAACGCCGTCCCATGGCGACCAAAACACAGGATTGAGCCTGGAAGCCGAATCCATGCGCCCCCCCCCAGTCATGGTCTCATAATGTATGTTATGTTGCATTCGATCCCGGAATCGGGCCAAAAGGGCGAATGCCTGCCCAAAGACATACTAGTGTCGCATTAAGGTGCGGGCGTCGCCTGGGCAAACACGCGACGCAGATCCACGGTGTCCCAAAGCATGAATTGACGAACCGTCTGCTCGTAGCTGTACACGTTCATTCGCTGAGCTGCAGCATCGGTTACATAGACCAACTCATTGCTGTCGCTGAATTGACCCGTCACGACGATGTAATCGCCGCCTCGATCCAGCACGCCCATGGCCGCCGCTTGCTCGTGGCGGCTGACCGACAGCATCACGCCTACAAACAGCACGACGGCCGTGATCGACAGCGTCCCAATGGCAATGTTCGACTTGTCTTGCATGGCATTTATCCTGATCGGAACAGCCTATCGGCCGCCGCGGAAATCCTTCTGAAGATCGCGAAACCCGATGTACAGCGACCGTCGGTTGGCTTGGTCGCGATTCGGCAGAAACAGGTGCAGCCGCCGCGTAGCGAGGTCGAGTACGTACAACCCGTCCACACCCCGACGTACTTGGCCGGTTACCATGGCAAAATTCTGCCCCAACGGGGCCGCCTGCCCATAGACCGGCGTCGCACCCGTGTTCAAGATAATCAAGCTCGCCAACAGGAGCAGATTGACCCCCACCAGCAGGACCACGACACCGCGCTTATTCATAATCATGCGTCCTTCACCCGCCTGCTGGGCATCAGCCCGATGGCAAGCGCTGCAACCAGAATGGCCCCGGCCAGGGTGTACTCAACGATCGGCCGCGCCAGGGGCAGGAGTTCCACATTGTCCGTGCTGACGCCATCGGCGTCCTGTCCCAACGCCAGTGTCGGCACAACAAGCAACAGGCTCATCACAAGTGTTATTCGTCGAACGGTCATTCCTGCCAACTCCGCGTCACCGCATTCTATCCCCCTCATCCGGCCCCCGCAAACACCAAGGCATCAACAAGGTGCCGACGGCCAGACCGCCTGCAGCCGCGTCGAAATCCGCCGAAAGTCCTCGGTTGGAATGGTGAGCGTATCCCATCGTTTCGATCGCTGCTTCTGATGCCGGGCATAATCGGCCTGCCGCACCAGCCAAAACGAATAACGTCGCCCGGCAAATGGCACGACGCTTCGATCCTCTGCGTTCATCATGGTCGCCGCCCCACCAGGGCGTTCTTTTCCGGAGAGCCAGAATGCGAAAACAAACGATGTCACGTACTCTGCGCCAAAGACCTCCTGCCACGTCTGCATCCCCTCAAGATCCGCGCGCGTAATCCAGTTGTTTGTGCGCGCATCAGACCGCTCAACACCCGCCGGAAGCTTTCGCCCCTTCACTTCCACGAGATACGCCGGCCCCCCGCTCGGATACACAACATAGTCAAACGTCTTGGCCCCCAGCCGCCCCTTCACAACATGCCGTACATCCTCAACGGCTACGAACGGCGTGCCGCGCCGATTCAGCAGTGCCTCAAACGCCAACTCATAATGACTGCGGCGCTCCGCCATGGTCAAAGCCCCAGCGTCGATCGAGGATCCGCGAGAAGTGTCTCCAATGCCACCTCGCGTTCCGCACCCCCTGCCATGTCTTTGATCCTCACGCGACCGGCGCTCGTCGTCTCATCGCCAAGGATCACTACCCTCGACACGCCGATCTTGTCCGCCATTTTCAACTGCTTTCCGATCGCCTGATGCGCGTAGCTGAAGTCCGCGGCGACACCCCCCCGTCGCAATGCGGCAACGACCGTGTGCAGCGTCGGCCTCACGCTTTCCGCCGCATCGACCACCATCACGTCGCCGCCCTTCCGCGCCGGCTTCAGCAGTCCTTTTTCCTCGAGGATCAGCGACAGCACCACGTCGCCCATTCCGAACCCGACGGCCGGCTCCCCCGCCCGGCCCAGTTTGCCGAGCAGATCGTCGTAGCGCCCGCCGCCGCAAATGGCCCGCTCGTTTTCCGAACGATCGTAGAATTCAAACACCGGCCCGGTGTAATAGGCCAGCCCGCGCACCACGCGCAGGTTGATTTTACAATATTCTATTATTCCGAAATCCTGTAATATGGCCAGCAGCCGCTCCGTGTCCGACGCCGCCGACTCCAGATCGGCCGTCGCCGGTGCAATCGCCCCCACCGCCGCCCGAAGCTCCGGTAGCGTCGCCACGCTCATGAGTGCATCCAGTTTTTCGTATGAAATCGCCGACCCATACGCCTCGCTCCAGCGCCGGGCCGTTTCCTCACGCGGAAGCTTCCCCGCCTTGTCCATCAGGGCATAGGCGCCTCCGTGCGACTCCACGGGGATTCCCGCCGCCGACAGAATCGCCTGCACCAGCCGGCGATTGCTGATATGCACCTGAAAATCGGCCTGCGTCAGCCCCAATTCTCGGAGCGCCTCCACGCCGACCAAAATGACCTCAGCATCGGCCGTCATGTCCGCGCTGCCGATCACATCGACATTCCATTGAAAGAACTCGCGCAGCCGCCCGCGCTGCACGTTCTCCCCGCGAAACAGCGTCGCAACGCAAAACCACTTGATTGGCTTGGGCAGGGCATTAATCTTCGCCGCCACCATCCGGGCCAGGGTCGGTGTCATTTCCGGCCGAAGCGCCAGCTCCCGACCACCACTGTCCGTCAGTCGATAGAGCTGCCCCACCAGTTCATCGCCGCTCTTTTCTCGATAGAGGTCCAACAGTTCCAGCGTCGGTCCGTCCCACTCCTGAAACCCATGCCGAATCGACACCCGCCGCCACGCATCAAAGATCTGGCGAATCGGGGCAAGGACGTCCGGGTAAAAGTCGCGCGTCCCCTTCACGGATTGAATCTTGGCTGACATGCCGCAAACGTTACGGTGTCGCGAATGTCGTGGCAAATGGCGTGATCCGGCCATTTTCATCGACGACGCGCAACTCCGCCTCCGTCACACCCTCGCGATTCACCTCGTCGCACGTCGGTTCATAGCGCACGTGATAGATCCCTGTTTCATCCGGCCCTTTCACCGAAAACCCACGGCCCGTCCGCCCCACGTGCCCCAGCTTCGCCGATTTTCCGTCTGCCCGTTTGATGATTAGCCTCGATATCGACCAATCCGGCGACCCCTCGGCCGACTTCACGTCAAATTCAACCGCGCTCTGATACAACTCAACGACGACGGTTGCCGTTGCGACTCGCTGATCCTGTGCATCGTTTGGCGGACGCCCCTCAACCAACCGCCCCGCCACCGGCATGGCGTCCCGCCTGCCGTGCTGAATGAACCCCTCCACCGAAACACGATTCGTCTGTCCCCCACCCGTCGCGCCCTCAAATCGATGGGTCCATACGAATCGCCCTTCAATCGGCGGGCCGCAATCGTCATAAAAATCAGCGGCTTCATCATGCATGATGGCGTATTCCGCTTCCCCGAATCTGGCCCCGAATCGCATCTCGACCCGCTCCCCAACATGCACCGAGTAAATCGGCTCGCCCCCCATCGACGGCTTCCGAGGCGCTCCAGAGTCGATGACGAGAATCCCATTCCCCTGCCCACAGCCGGCCAACGCGATGAATGCCACGACAAGTGGATGGATCAAGAGGAAGCGAGCGCGTCCCCTATCCGATTGGATGACAGATTGGTGAGCGCGGCGGTTCACGCCGTGAATGATAGGCGAAGCGTTGGAATTGAAAACATGCAACCCGGCCGGGCGCGATCACACGTTGATCAACTGCGGCACATCGAAGCGAATCGCAAAACCGATCCGATCCGAGTCGCCGCCGACGTGCATCTCCGTGCGAATCACCGTGCCATAGCCAAGGCTCTTGGTCACAATCGGCGACATGCCGCGCGGGGCTTCGCCATTCGCGATGCGCATCTCATACCGTTGACCGACCGCCAGCCCAAAACCAATCGGCGCGCTGGCATGAAGCCCGGCATCGGAAATGTCGTTCGTACGACAACGTAACACCGAGTTGACCTGCCGATCGACAAGCCAGATATCACGCATGATCGGTTGTCGCGAATAATCGCGCTTGTCCACGCGGTGCGACGTGCCCAACCCCAGACCCCAACGATCAAACGTGGGAGGGTCGGCCAAGTGCGGGGAACCAATCGGAATCGGAGTTGGAAGATAGGTGGCCATGTGGGTCTCCTGTGACCGTCGTCCGTAGGCGTGGGACGCCGGCACACTCATTACCAACGAGGCTCATCGCACACCTCACGGCGAGACGGCGAGCTTCGATCCCCACCGCTGCGGAACCACTCGTCACGTCGAAGAGAACCCTCGGTGTGACCCTCCGTCAGCGGCCTGAATTGTAGCAGGAACGAGCCTCCGGTCAACGAATTTCCGGACGATCTCCCACCGCCATTTGGAGTACCCCCAATTCCGCCGTCAGGCCACTGCCACAGGGGGCGCCGCCGTCGCCAGATCGAACACCACCCTCCCCCCCACCACGGTCTGCATTGCCCGCCCACGAAGCTCCCAGCCCTCATACGGGCAGTTCCGGCTTAGGCTTCGAAACTCCGTCGGATCGACCGTCCAACTCCGATTCGGGTCAATTATGGTCACATCCCCATCCGAACCCACACCCAGCGTACCCTTCGCCAGTCCCAGCACCCGCGCCGGGTTCACCGTCATCCGCGCAATAAGCCCCGGCCAATCGAGATGCCCCGGCGTGACCAGTGCCTTCACGAACAGGCCCAACGCCACCTCCAGCCCGACGATCCCAAACGGCGCATTCTGAAAATCCAGTTCCTTCCTCGCTCGGTCGTGCGGCGCATGATCCGTCACGAGGCAGTCAATCGTCCCATCTGCTACCCCCGCGATGCACGCCTCAACGTCCGCCTCGCTCCGAAGCGGCGGGTTCATCTTGTAATTCGTGTCATAGGTATCACAGCAATCATCCGTCAGCAGCAAATGATGCGGGCAAACCTCCGTCGTCACCTGAATCTTCCGCCGCTTCCCCTCGCGAACCATTTGCACCGCACCCGCCGTCGAAATATGCGCCACGTGATATCGAGCCTGCGTATTCGCCGCCAGCAGAAGATCCCGCTGAATCATCATCTCCTCGGCCATCGCCGGAATCCCTGGCAACCCCAGCCGCAGCGCCGTTGGCCCGGCATTCATCGCCCCGCCCTCCGCCAACGACGCATCCTCACAATGCTGAATAATTGGCCGGTCAAACATCTTCGCGTACTGCAGCGCTCGCAGCATCACCGCAGGGTCCGCCACCCCCGCGCCGTCATCGCTGAACCCCACCGCCCCGGCCCGCACCATCTGCCCCATCTCGGCCAATTCCTTGCCCTCCCGCCGCTTGGTGATCGCGCCGATGGGATAGACGTTGCACAAGCCCGCCCGCGCCGCCTGTCGGAAGACAAACTCGACCATCGCCTCGTTGTCGAGCGCAGGCTGCGTGTTGGGCATACACGCGATGGACGTAAACCCCCCCGCTGCCGCCGCCGCCGAGCCACTGGCAATCGTCTCGGCATCCTCGTTTCCCGGCTCGCGCAGATGAACGTGAATGTCAATCAACCCCGGACAAACGATCTGCCCCGTCGCGTCAATCGTCTTGCCGTTCGGAGCCGTCAGCCCGTTCCCAATCGCTGCGACCCGGCCATTCTCAATCAACACGTCCGCGCTCTTATCCATTCCCTGCGATGGATCAATCACCCGCCCGTTGCGAATCAATAGGTTGCTCATGTCACCATCCATTAGCCCCAGCAACTTCCCTCTCTCCCCGCGGGAGAGGGTCGGGGTGAGGGTTGATAGATCGCTGTTGCTGAAACCTCTCTACCGACGCTTTTACCACGCCAACGACCTCCGCGAAAGCCTCTATAATGAACTCTTCGGCACACACAAACGAAGGGCAAAGTCCACAAACATGTTGCACACGAATCAGACAAACCTGCGGTTCGCACGCCTCTTGCCTGTATCGTGCATCCTCGTAGCCATATTCCTCAGCGCCGCCGCCAACGCCGCCACCACGACCTTTCGAGTCCAAGTCCCCGCCTCCACCCCACCCGGTAGCACCGTCTACATCGCCGGCAACTTCCAAGGCTGGAACCCCGGAAGCCCGACACACGCACTCGCTTTGCAGCCTGACACCCGCTGGGAGATCACACTCACCTTCCCCGACGGCGTCCCGATCCAATTCAAATTCACCCGCGGCTCGTGGGCCACCGTCGAGAAAGGCCCCAACGGCGAAGAAATCGCCAACCGCAACCACACGCCGCAAGGAACCCAAACGCTGAATCTCATCGTGGCGAATTGGGCCGATCAACCGCCCTCGACGATCACGGGACACGTGGAGTCGTTCCAATACGCGCCGTTCCTCAACGGCAGACGCTGCTGGGTCTATCTGCCGCAGGAATATTCGCAGACCACCGACCGCTACCCCGTCCTCTACATGCACGACGGCCAGAACCTCTTTGACCAATTCACCAGTTTCGCCGGCGAATGGAAAATCGACGAGACCTGCGAACTGCTCATCGCCAACCGCGAGATCGAGCCGATCATCGTCGTCGGCATCGAGAATAGCGCCGCCCGCTGCACCGAATACACGCCATGGCCAAGCAGCCCACCGATCGGCGGCTGCGCTGGCGGCGGCGCGAATACGTATCTGCAGGCTATCCGCGACGTCCTGATCCCCGAAGTCAATCAGCGCTACCGCACACGCACCGGCCCCGCAAACACCTACATGTCCGGCTCCTCGCTCGGCGGTTTGATCACCGCCTACGCGGGCTACGCCTACGACGAAGTCTGGGGCCGCATCGGCGCCGTGTCGCCCTCGTACTGGTGGGCGAACGATTCAATGGTGAACTTCGCCTCCGCCCAATCCCGCCCGCCATTCCTCGGTCGCTTCTATCAGGACATGGGCACCCAGGAATCCGGCTTCACCGACCAGAACGGCAACGGCATCGACGACTACATCGACGACCTGCGCTCCTTGCGCGATGTCGCTCTCGCACAAGGCTTCGTGACCAACGTCGATTTCCTCTCCGTCGAAGGCCCGGGCCACACCCACAACGAGTTCTACTGGGCCTTGCGCGCCCCCGACATGCTCCGCTTCCTGATCGACCCCTGCCCGCCCCACACCCCCGGCGACGTGAACGGCGACAGCGCGGTAAACGGAAGCGACATCGCCCCCTTCATCGCCGTGCTCCTTAGCCCCCCCACCGCAACAGCCGCCAGGTTTTGCACCGCCAACATCAACGCCGACACCAGCGTGAACATGCTCGACGTCCAACCGTTCGTCGATTTGTTGTTGGCCGAATAAGAATTCAATCGAGTATCGCGTCCGCAGCCATCGAGACACTCAATTCCACGGACGATTTACAATGGAAGATTGACAATGGGCAATGTCGTCAAAGAAAAATCATTTGCATTTGCGGTGCGAGTGGTGAATCTTCACAGAAATCTGACCGGCGAGAAGATGGAGTATGTTCTTTCCAAACAACTATTGCGATCCGGATCGGCCATCGGCGCTCTTGTCCGCGAGGCAGAACAAGCAGAAAGCAAGGCAGATTTCGTTCACAAGATGGCGATCGCACTCAAGGAGGCAAACGAGACCGAATACTGGCTACTATTGCTCTTGGAGACTGGCTACCTGACCGCGAACGAAGCAGAGTCGATACTGACAGAAAACAAAGAACTCCTCAAACTTCTAACCAGCATCATCAAAACCGCCAAGCAGAGGCTAGCTCACTGACCGTTACGCTTCCCTCCCCTGTCCATGATCCATTGTCAATTGTCAATTGTCCATTGTTCCCCCCCTTTGACTCCCCCACCGCCCCTTCCCACAATCCCACTCCATGTCCGACGAGACCCCACAATCCGAGATCATCCTCTATCAAACCGAAGACGGCCGCACCCGCATCCAGTGCCGTTTCGAGAACGAGACGATGTGGCTGACGCAGGCGCTGATCGCCGAATTGTTTCAGAAGGACGTAAGGACGATCAACGAGCACTTGCAGAATATCTACGAGGAGGGCGAACTTGAACCAGAGGCAACTATCCGGAATTTCCGGATAGTTCGAAAAGAGGGCGCCAGGCAAGTTGCCCGCGAGATCGAGCACTACAGCCTCCCCGCCATCCTCGCCGTCGGCAAATCACCCCACAGAACGTAACGCTCCACCTTAAATCGATTTACGAGGACCGAGAGCTGGTCGAGGAGGCAACTTGTAAGGATTACTTACAAGTTCGTTCCGAAGGCGGGCGTCAGGTCTCCCGCACCCTCCGCCACTACAGCCTCCCCGCCATCCTCGCCGTTGGCTATCGCGTCCGCAGCCATCGCGGCCTCAAATTCCTCCAATCGCGCCCCCTACAGATCGAAGGGCTGACATTAATTAGGCACGGGCATCGCCGCTCCCCACTCAGGAATCTCTCCCGCCGAAAGCAACATTCCAAGGGCACCGAGCATCACCTCGGCGTCGAGAGTCTTTCACCTGCAAAAACAAGTCACCGAATCGATCATTCATGTCACTCGAACGGGCCTATGAAGATGGTGGCCAAATCGTGGCGAGTAACATTCTCGCGTCGATACCCTCCCGTGCGCTATTGGTTTGGTTTATCGCGTACTGTTTAAGCATATCTAGCGAAAATACCTCTAGTATCAAATGCGTCGCATGGCGCCCGCCGAAATAAGCTAAGGTACCGGCAGCGGTGGCCCCAAGAAATCCCGCTGGACCTGAGACCCAGAGTCCAAACTCCGAAGTGGCAAGGGCTACGGCCCCTCCGACCGTCAATCCTGCGGCAGCCGCGCTTACGCCGCCTACGACCATTTCGTAGAACTCGGGTTCGCGGAGTGCTTCGCGCCACCCCCGCTCATATAGTTGCCACGTGACCTCGGTGATGGTTACCGCGACAGCCACGACCGCGTTCCCCCGAAGGCTTCCCCGCAGAGCGCCTCTTCTAAGGGCACCGAGCAGTGCATCTGTTCCGATCCCGACACCCAGAATGCTCCCAACGCGCGTGAGTCGATAGGCCGCTTGGTTTGCATGTAGTTCTCCAAATGCCCAACCCCACGCAACCGGCCCGGCTGCAAGTGCTAGCGAAGCCCCGAACGTAACGTACTTCGCCGCTCCTTCCGATACGACTTGGGTGTACGCATTCCGAGTTGCGGAGTCGATTTGGGAAAATGATGCACCGATTCCGCGGACTCTTCCGTAATTGCGCCACGTACGTCGAGCCTGCCCCTGTTGGCCAGACGCCTCTAGCGATTGAGCCTGTTCTCTGAGATGGGTCTTTACGGACTCAACATGATCGTCTGGCACGAAGAAGCGATGCGCCAAATGATCGGCGTCCATGTCGGCGGCATATTTCTTGGGTGAGCCATCCGCGTGGACCTTTACCTGACCGTTGAAAGGCGTTTGCCGTCCCGGTAGCCACCGATACACATCGTGCTGACTGGCATTTGGTTTCTTAACGTAGCCCCACTCGGGATTCTGATCTAAGAAAATGGCTTCTGCCATTATTCCTCGCATCTGAGGAAGCTTGCCTTTCTCGACTCGACGAACGATTAACTTACGCGCCATGGCCGCAGAACCTTTGAGCCGCTTCGGGTGTTTTCGCAGGAGCGCATCCTGCAATAATTCGACACTCTTCGGACGGAATTCGGCGAGTTGCGGACGAGCGTCGGAGCGGACGGCACGATCGGCGTACGCTGCGCGCGTTGCATCCCACCGATCGAACGCCTCCAGTCGCGGCTCGATCCACTCACTCAACGGCACATACGAAACGGTTTGACCGTGAGTCGCGGTCGCGGCAAAAAAAAACGAAAAGCGGAAGTTGCAAGCGAATCATCAAAAGTCTCCCATCCCTTTCCTCTTCTTGGCCGGATCGACAAGCATCTTCGCGAGTTCGATCTTGTCGGGCTCCGCGATACTGTCCTTCGTTAGAGCGATCACGTAGTTGTAAAGTTCCATAGGTACCGGTTCGAGTAGCACGGGATCGACCTCGCCCAGATTGTCCACGAGGGATTTCATCAGTTTCGGATTTTCTTTCTTCGGACTGGCTAGTGAGCTGTTTGCGTAGTATCCATCGATGGCGGCTCTGATGCGCTCTACCGCCCAACTGTTGTAGCGCAACCGTCGAAGTGAATCCAGCCGTACGGCCACCTCGGCCTGCTCGGCCGAGAGTTGTTTTGCTTCGGCAAGTACACTCAAATCGTCTGACATTGGATAAAGAGAGAGAATTTGGCCCGCGTCGGCATGAAGTTCAAACCCTCCTCGCGCTGTCGCGCTGGCCAGTGCTAATCGCTGTTTCTCATGGACCTCGTTGACGATCTTTTCGCGAAGTTTAGTCATCAGTCCACGCTTAAGCTCGTCCACGGATTTCAAGTCATCTGGTCGGAAGCTCCATGAATCGATCGTGGCTAGAGCCGTCGCACACTCGACCGCGTTATTCTTAGCTGACGCAGTCTTGATCAGTGCTTCTACATCCTTAATTGAATGCACCTCACCAAGTAATTCGGGTGATTCTTCGAGCGACACGTCTGCCGTTGGCGGCACTTGTTGATTTAACTGGCGTCCCGCAAAGTAACCCACGACGAGGCAAACGAAAGCAAGTACCAATGACTGTCGTGATAGAAGAGAGGGCGTCACT
>JACRIM010000020.1 GCA_016235815.1 Planctomycetota bacterium | reverse complement strand
TGCCGGTTCCAACCGGACCACATACCGCTTGTTGGGCCTGTTCATCGCGATCCTCCATGATCGGGGTCCTGTCATCCTGACCTTTCTGTATCGACCCAAAAACGCTTTCAGCCCGAAAACTCAAACGGGACGGACCACTAGGTACGCAGGAGTTTACCCTGCGCTTGTCGCCGTCGTGCGGCAAATCAAAATTGAGAAACACCCTGCCCGATTTCGGCAGTGGGAGGAGAGAGAACATGTATCGCTTCGCAACGTGCATCGCTATCGCCTTGACCGCGTTCGCCGGCACTGCCCGCGCCAGCCTGATTCCGGCCGGCACCGACATGAGCAGCCTGACGATTGACCTTGAGGGCAACATCGTCGGTGACCAGTTTGGCACGCGCGCCGTCAACGAGAACTACGACAACTTCCGGTCGGCCACCTCAACGCCGCCTGGCGCATCAAACTTCCTGGCAGTGTTGAATGTCGGCACCGCCGAAATTGCGGACGACCTCAACATGGTCAGCGTCGGAGCCGGCTGGCTCGACAGCATGGGCCTCACGGTCGCGAATGCCGGCTGCACGTCAGGCAACCTGACCGGCGGCTCAGGCACCATCCGCTTCTACAACCAGGTCGGCGGAACGTTTATCTCGGGGTTCACTTTCACTCTCCCGGCATTGGCAGTCCCCAACAACGGTGGTTCGCGAATCTCCTTCGCGGCTGGCGCGTTGACCGGCCTGAATATCTTCCTGCCCGCAAACGTCTATGTCAGCACGCAGTGGAACACCATGACCTTCAGCAGTGCTGCTTGCTCCATGGCCGCCAACGCGGGCGTGCAGATTCGCGGCCCGATCAACACCGGCACCAGCACGGATCAGTTGATCAACGTCACCACGAATACCCCGTTTAATTTCGGTGGCAATCCGGCCGCCAACATGGGCTACTTCATCAAGACCAACGACGTCCCCGAGCCGGCCTCGCTGGCCATGCTCGGCTTTGGCGCACTGGCCCTGATTCGCCGACGCCGCTAATCGACGGCCGTCAACGTTAGAAACTCAAAGCCCGTTGTCGCCAAAGCGGCGGCAACGGGCTTTTTCTTGCGCAGTCACTCCCGCGGCCCGCCTTGCACGCACCCCGGCCGTTTGTATAATGTTAGGGTCTGGACTCGTCTTGTCGAAAGCGGCCCATGCCCCTCAACGTACTCTTCGTCGACATGAACGCCTTTTTCGCCTCGGCCGAGCAGCAGTATCGACCCGAGCTTCGTGGCCGGCCCGTAGGCGTCGTCCCTATGCACGCCGACACGACCTGCTGCATTGCCTCGAGCTACGAGGCCCGTGCCAAAGGCGTCAAAACGGGAACGCTCGTGGGCGATGCCCGGCAAATGTGCCCGGGGATTGTCTTCGTCGAGGCCCGGCACGAGTTGTACGTCCACGTACACCACCAAATCCTCGGCGCCGTCGAGTCCGTCATGCCGATCCACCGCGTGCACTCCATCGACGAAATGTCCTGCCGCCTATCCAGCACCGACCGCACCGCCGAATCCGCAACGCGCAAGGGTCTGGCCATCAAAGAGGCCGTCCGCCGCCGCGTCGGTGATCACCTTCGCTGTTCCGTCGGCATCGCCCCCAACACCTTCCTCGCCAAGGTCGCCAGCGACATGAAAAAGCCCGACGGCCTGACCGTGTTGGACACGCCCGACCTGCCCCAAAAGCTATTCCCGCTCGCCCTCACCGATTTCCCCGGCATCGGGCCGCGGATGTTCCGCCGCTTCGCAAGCCGGGGCATTACGACGGTCCAGCAGCTCTGCTCGCTCGGCACTGACGAACTCGAGAGCATCTGGGGCGGCGTGGTGGGCAATCGTTTCTATCGCGCCTTGATCGGGCACGACTCCCCCGACCTCCCGACCCAGCGCCGCACCGTCGGCCATTCGCATGTTCTTCCGCCAAGGCTACGCACCGCCGCCGGGGCGCAGGGCGTGCTCGTGCGGCTGCTCTGCAAGGCCGCCGCCCGGATGCGCCGGCTGGGCTATTGCGCCGGGCGTCTGGATGCCTACGTCACCTTTCGCAACGGCGGATCGTGGCACGACTGGCGGAAGCTGAGCGACGTGCGGGACACGAGTTCGCTCCTCGACTCCTTCATCGACATGTGGGCTAAGCGCGGGGCCTTCCGCACGCCGCTCAAGGTGGGCCTCGTGCTCAGCGACCTGACCGCCGAAGCCAACGCCACCGCCCCGCTCTTCCACGACCAGCAGCGGCGCGTCGGCCTGTCCACCATGATGGACCGCATCAACTCGCGCTTCGGCCGCGATGCGGTCCACATCGGAACCATGCACGAATACCTCGACAGTGCCCCGACGCGAATTGCATTCTCCAACGTGCCGGACCTCGACGACCCGACAAACTGGGACCGCGATGATGAAGATGAATGGCGCACCGCCCCGGCCTGGACGCCGCCTCCGCAGGCGAGATATGAGCCGGAGCCGATGGACGATTCTCGCGATAACCTGTGACAGTAAGCCAGTATCCAACAAGCCGGGTTACCACAAGGAGCAGGCAGCGATGGACGATGACTTGAAACAATCGATTGCCGTGCTGGAGCGAACGCCTCACGTGCTCAGATCGATGCTGAGCGGCCTCGACCGCGAATGGACGCACACGAATTACGGCGAAGACACCTTTAGCCCATTCGATGTCGTCGGCCACCTCATCACCGGAGAGAAGACCGACTGGATCGCTCGCGCAAGGATCATTCTTGAGTGCGGCCCGGCGCGCCCGTTCGATTCGTACGATCGCTACGCCCAGTTTGAGGCGAGCCGTGGCAAGACGTTGGAGCAATTGCTCAGCGAATTCGAACTTGCACGGACACAGAGTCTCCGACACTTGCGCGAAATGAATCTGACACCGCAGGACATGTTGAAAAAAGGAACCCATCCAATCCTCGGCGAAGTGACGCTGGCGCAGCTCCTGGCGACATGGGTGGTCCACGATCTCAACCACATTGCCCAGATTGCAAAGTGCATGGCCACGCAATACGTCGATGCGGTCGGCCCATGGAAGGAGTACCTCGGCGTGCTCAAATCGCCCGTCACGCGCATGAGTGCAGAAGGCGCCGCAAGACGAAAGACAACGGGCAGGCAATAAAATCGGAGGATCGCGCGTACGCCCATCCTCTGACATAGACCACGTCGCACCGTGATTGTGCGTTTGATTAGGAAGCGAGCGGCGTTCGGTGAAAATCAACTCGCCAACCACCGCAAATGGTTGCCAATGGAGGCACGGGCAACTACCATGATTTCGTTCGCTAGGGGTGCCCGCTGTGGCACAGGTTTCCAACCTGTGAGGGTGAGTGCCAACCGGTTTCAAACCGGTGCCACAAACGGGCTGAGAATCGGCGTGACAGTCGAAACCCTTAGAACCTGATCACCAAAGCGCCGAACAGAGCCGCGACCGTAAGGAAGCGGTTTCGATATGAGCGACAAGGTGCGTAGGGAAGCGAAAGTGCACTCTCTTCTTTTATCGCAATCAGTCACGATGCTGGCTGCAACAACTTTCGCACTCGTGACTTTTGCAATTGCAACCGGCGGATGCGCATCGATGGAAGATCGCTCCGTAAGCGAAGCGTATGTTTATCACCAGAATGAACCAACCTCACAGCCTGCCTCTGATTTGAGCGTAATTCGCCTCGGCATGACTCGACATCAGGTTAGGGAAATTGCGAGGAATCGATACTCACGAATTTCCAGAGACAAGTCGACAGTGCAAATGTACCGTTACGCGCTTCCCGGGATGTGGGAATATTGGCTCTACTTTCAACGAAGTGCGCCTGAAGAAAGTGAAGATGATCTGCTTGAAGCAATAATAAGTCGACAGCCCTATACGGCGTTGCCGTAATCGCTTGTTGAGCAGCCTATCTTGGTTTATTGATGAAGGTATATACGTGAAGATCGCATTGAAAGACATCCAAGCCTTCGCCCGACGCATCGCGAAGGAGTTCAAGCCGAAGCGGATCATCCTCTTTGGCTCGTATGCCTATGGAAAGCCGACGCGCGACTCGGATGTCGATCTGCTGATCATCATGCCATACAAGGGTCGGCCGACAGATGTGTCACTGAGTATTCGCAATCGAATGCACCCCGGTTTCCCCATCGATCTCTTCGTGTATTCGCCTGCTGAATTAAGACGGCGAATGGCGCAGGAAGATTTCTTTCTTACTGAAATCGTTGAGAAAGGCATGGTCCTCCATGAATCATGACTTTCGGGAATGGATTAAGAAGGCGGAGGAGGACTATCGGGCATCGACCAGGCTTTTTCGATTTCGAACGGAGCCGGCCTATGACTCTGTTTGCTTTCACGCACAGCAATGTGCTGAAAAGTATCTTAAGGGTGTATTAGTCGCCGAAGGAAAATCCTTTCCCAAGATTCACGACCTGCGAGTATTGCTCGAGAAACTCCTCATAACGCACAAGGAATGGAATCTACTGAGCCCTGACACCGATCTGCTTACGGAATACGCCGTGTTCTTTCGCTATCCGGGCCGCTGGGCAGATAGAAAACTGGCTCGCGCCGCGATTGATGCGTGCACTCGAATACGCGACTGCGTGCGACTCAGTCTCGGCCTCGATTCCAAATCGAGTGCCCGGACGGAAACAACGAAAAAGACTCCCCGACGGCGAACTCAGCACTCGACGCATAGGAAAACTGGAAGGAAGAAGAAACCATGACCCAACTACAATCCGCCCGTAAAGGCATCATCACTCCTGAAATGATCAGCGTGGTACATAGAATTCCGGACGACAGGAGCAGATCATGAAATACCTCGGCACAATAAAAAACGAAAACGGCGTCCTTCGAATGCCGGATCAATTCACGCAAGGCGATTCTCATGAATCCTATGAAGCCATTGCCGTGGGGGATGACATTCTGCTGATCGCAAATCCGCTGGACCGAAAGCGGCTGGAGCGAGTCGACCGGATTGCCCAGGCCTCAATAAGCGATCACAAAACCACACTCGACGGATTAGCCAAGTGAACTGGATCAGCCTCGAAGAACTGCTCCTGCTGCACGCCCGGGTCGTCGAAGCATCCGGCGGCGGCGGCGGGGTCGTGCATGCCGGATCGCTGGAATCGGCCCTCCAGAGGCCATTCACGCAATTCGACGGAGTCGAACACTTTGCAACGTTGCACGAAAAAGTCGCCGCCATGACTCACTCCATTATTGCGTTTCACCCTTTCATCGACGGTAACAAGCGAACGGCCCTGGTTGCCGCCGATGTTGTGTACCGCCTAAACGGACTGCGAATTTCACCCTCCAAAGCAGTCGAGGATTTTTTCTGGTCCATCGCTCGGGGGGAGCAGGATGTCCCGGCCATTGCAACATGGCTCGCTGAGCACACCGAGAGATGGACAACACCACAAGAGGACTAACCCCATGACCCAACTCCAATCCGCCCGTAAAGGCATCATCACCCCCGAAATGATCCGCGTCGCCCAGCGTGAATGCGTCACGCCCGAGTTCATCCGCGATGAGGTCGCCCGCGGCCGGCTCGTCATCCCCGCCAACATCCGCCACCTCGCCGGCAGCGCGGGCGCAGCGCCGAATGACGCTGAGACGAGAATCCTTTCTCGTCCCGACGCCGCTCGGGATTCCAATCCCGTGGATCGCGGGAATGGATTCCCGCAAAAAGAAGTGCGAGAAGGGATTCTCGCACCAGCGGCGGCCAATTCCAAAAGCGCCGCCGGCGGAAACGGTCACTCTGGAAACGGCCATCACGCCAATGCATCCACCATTGGGAATTCGTCATTCGACATTCGTCATTCAACCCCCACCGGCCATCCCGGCCACCGCCCCGACGCCGCCTTCTGGGCCAATCAAACCGTCGCCCAACGCTGGGCCGTCATCAATGATCCGAACATCCTTCGCGGCCAGTCCGCCCCGAAGCGCCTCGACCCCATGGGCATCGGTCGCATGGTGACCACCAAGATCAACGCCAACATCGGCGCCTCGCCGGTCAAGAGCGACACGGCCCTCGAAGTCGAGAAGCTCAACTGGGCCCAGAAGTACGGCGCCGACACGCTCATGGACCTCTCCACCGGCGGCAACCTCCTCGAATGTCGCCAAGCCATCATCGACCACAGCACCATCCCCATCGGCACCGTCCCGATCTACAGCATGATCATCGGCCGCAGCATCGAAGACCTCACCTACGACGACATCCTCAAAGAGGTCGAGCGACAGGCGAAGCAGGGCGTGGACTACTTCACCATCCACGCCGGCGTGCTGCTGGAGAATCTGCACCTCATCCGCAAGCGCATCACCGGCCTCGTCTCTCGCGGCGGCTCGCTGCTCGCCAAGTGGATGATCGTGCACAACAAGCAGAACCCGATGTTCACGCTCTTCGACGAGATCAGCGCGATCATGCGCGAGTATGACGTAACCTATTCCCTCGGCGACGGCGTACGCCCCGGCTGCATCGCCGATGCGGGCGACGCGGCACAGATCGCGGAACTCGAAGCCCTCGGCGAACTGACCCAGCGGGCGCGCGAGGCCGGCGTGCAGGTCATGGTCGAAGGGCCTGGCCATGTGCCGCTGCACGAGATCGCCTGGAACATGCAGATCCAGCAGAAGGTCTGCGACGACGCTCCGTTCTACGTCCTCGGCCCGCTCGTCACCGACGTCTTCCCCGGCTACGACCACATCACCAGTTGCATCGGCGCAACCGAGGCCGCCCGGGCGGGCGCAGCCATGCTCTGCTACGTGACGCCGAAGGAGCACGTCGGCCTGCCCAAGGCCGACGACGTGAAGCAAGGCTGCATCGCCTACAAGATCGCGGCCCACGCCGGCGACATCGCCCGTGGCATTCAGGGCGCGCGGCAATGGGACGACGACATGAGCAAGGCCCGCGCAGCGCTCAACTGGCCGAAGCAATTCGAAATCGCCTTCGACGGTGAAACAGCCCGCGCCCTGCACGACGAAGACTTGGACGTGGACACCGACTTCTGCGCCATGTGCGGCCACGATTGGTGCAGCATGCGGATCAGCAAGGAGATCCAGGAGTTCGCCAGCGGCAAGGCCGAAGGCTTCCAGCCGGAGAAGAAGGCAATGAAAAGTCCGGGCCTGACGCCGGAACAGATTCAACTCCTCGCCCATCGCGGGAAGAAGCACGATTGCCACAGTGACAACGTCGCGGATGCGCAAGAGGCGGAACGCGTGCAGCGGGAGTATGTGCAGGTGGGTGTTTCCGGCCAGTAGGCCCGTGTATAATTGCAATCATGGTCGCGCCAAATAAACCTGAACCAGGCGTCAGTAGGCTCATCAAGCCCGACGACATGTATTGGGAAGAGGTTGAGCGCGCCCGACAACTGCCCATCAGTGAAAAGGTCTTTGCCGGGATCGACCTCTTCGAGCTGGCTTGCGAATTCACTCTGTCGGGTATTCGTGCCGAGAATCCTGATGCAGGCGAAGATCAAATTCTCGACCTATTGCGCCAACGGCTCGCGTTGGCTCGTCGGCTGGAGGGCGGCGAGTGACAATCAAGGAAGCCGCACTCCGCGTTGTCGACGGCCTTGAAGAAGTTGGCATCGCGTACATGCTCGTGGGGTCACTCTCAAGTAGTACTTATGGCATTCCTCGCGCCACACAGGATGCGGATTTTGTAATTCAGTTGTCGCCGGGATCCCTCGATCGACTCATGGCTCTGCTTGGTCCCGGTTTCAAGCTCGATCATCAGATGTCATTTGAGACGGTGACCGCAACAACTCGCTACAAAATGGAACTGCCGGGCACAGGATTCACCATCGAGTTGTTTCTACTGAGTGACGATACCCATGACCAGGAGCGGTTTAGGCGGCGCGTCCGGAAAGTGTCAATGGGGCGCGCGGTTTGGCTCCCTACTGCCGAAGACGTGATTATCATGAAACTTCGTTGGTCCAAGGACGGTAAAAGAACAAAGGACGTCGAAGACGTACGAAGCGTTCTGTCTGTCCAGAAAAACCTGGATTGGGCTTACATCCATCATTGGTGCGATCAACACGGTACCCGAGAATTGCTGGAACAGATTCGTGCGGGCCTGCCCCCAGCGGTATGACGCGGAGTTGGGCAATCGGTCCGCACAGCGGACCCTACGAAACTGCACAATGGATCGATTGATGTAATTCGCGCCCGATCAGCGCATCCACCCCGTGCATTCGTACTCGATATGCTCCGCCACCTTTTTGGCCCGGTCGCGCCCAAAATAACGCTCCACGACATGCAGCGCCAGGTCAATCCCGGCCGTAAGCCCTCCGCCCGTGGAGATCTTCTCGTTCTCCACAAACCGCACGCCGCGCACCCAGGTTACATCGGGGAATTCCTTTTCGAGGGAATCAATGGACCCGTGATGACTCGTCGCCCGCAAACCTTTGAGCAACCCTGCTACAGCGAGGTGGTAAGCTCCGATGCATACCGACATCGTCACGTCGGTCTTCCCCGACACCTTGCGAAGCCATGATCGAAGCGCATCAGACCCGCGCTGCGCCGGCACCACCACAATGTGTGGTGGAGGCACATCATCAAATGTGTAGTCCGCGATTCGCCCACCCATCGGCTCCCGCGAATGTGAAACGGTGTAAAGTTTGAACTGCGGCGAGGGTTTCCCCCCAACCTCATGCCACGTCTGAAACACTGCTTGCGGCCCGACATAGTCAATCTCGGTCGTCCCCTCCGAGATCGCAAACGCCACTCGAATCAACCCCTCCTTCGGCGGAGCGAGTGGCTTCACCGCACCGTTCGCTGTCCGAGGCGGTTCGTCGGCCCACACCGGCGCAAGAGGCGCAGCCGCCGCCAAACCACATACCGCGGTCGAACGCAAGAAATCCCGTCGTAGCATATGAAACTCGTTTCCGGCTCGATATATAGTATAAGCGAGCGCCGCAAAAGTATTGGCATGGTCGAAACGAAGTTATGTACAATCCGAGCAGAATGGGCAAACAGAAATGACTGTCGTCTCGCTTCGTAACAAACTCGCCGCCTTCTCCGACCACTGGTCCCCCAAGATCGTCGGCGAACTCAACGGCCAATACGTCAAGCTCGTCAAGTTTCAGGGCGAGTACGTCTGGCACCATCACGCCAGCGAGGACGAGATGTTCCTCGTCATCGCCGGGCAGTTCGATCTGCATTTTCGTGAGCCGCTTGATGAAGCGGGCCGTGATGTAGGGTCCGCTGTGCGGACCAATACAGTTGCCACAAGCGGTCCGCACAGCGGACCCTACGTGGGGCAGGACCGAGTCGTCACCCTGCGCGAAGGCGAGTTTTGCATCGTCCCGCGTGGCGTCGAGCACAAGCCCGTCGCCGAGCACGAGTGCAGCGTCATGCTCTTCGAGCCCGCCGCCACGCGAAACACCGGCAACGTCGACCACGCCTACACGATTGAAGCCGACTCCCTGCATCGCATTTAGGCCCGACTCCTTTACTCAACGTCGTTCCGCCCACGTCGGAATTTCGTCCTCGCGACCGCGCACCGTCCACACGCTGTGCCGGAGTTGACACAACACTGTGTATTGTCGCGCGCGTCTACAGCCGCACCCATTGAGAATGGCCTCGCGCGACAACGCCTCATCCGCGATAGTGCCGTCGTCAACCGGGGTCATTTTTTTTCTTTACTGATCTTCAGAGTTTCGGGTCTTTTGGCACGCGATTTGCAACCTTCGTGCTTTCGGCGAGAGACATGGCCATAGGGGAGCCAACGCGCGCGTTCAGACACAACGCCACGACCCCAACCGATGTCTTCACCCCTGGGAGTAAGCCATGATCCTGAAGAAACTCTGCGTACTTTTCCTGACCTTCGCGGCTCTGGCCACACTCGCGGCCCGCGCACCGGCCGGCGACCAACCCGCCTCGCCGGCACCCGCTTCTCCGCCCGCCAGAGTTGTCAACACGCCCTTCACCGTCCTCGGCTTCAACAATCTCGGCATGCACTGCATGAATCAGGACTGTTCGGAGTTGCTGATCCTCCCGCCCTACAACACCGTACGGGCGCAGGTCATCGACCGCACCCACGGTTCACCAGAGATCGTCACCAGCGGCATCACGCTCGAATATGCAATGCCGACAAACACCCGCTCCTCCGACAAAACCAACTTCTGGAAATACCTGCCCGGCCTGCTGGGCGTAACCATTCCGCCCGACGTCGGCCTCACCGGCAACGGCCTGTCGGGGACGATGACCCGCGCGACGGGGTTGAACTACTACACCGTCACGGGCATCCCCGTCACACCCATTGAAGACAACGGTCGCGAGAACCCGTATCCCCTGGCGACGATCACCGCGAAGCAAAATGGCGTCGTGATGGGCACGACTCAGGTCGTCGTCCCCGTTTCGTGGGAGATCAGTTGCAACATCTGCCACAACGAGCAGGGCATTTCGACTGCGACCGACATCCTCCGCGACCACGATCGTATGCACGCCACGAATCTTGAAAACAGCAAACCCGTCCTCTGTGCAGGCTGCCACGCCGATGTGGCCCTCGGCGCACCCGGCATGCCCGGTATATCGACCTTCTCGTCGGCAATGCACACGGCTCATGCGCCGCGCATGAAGCAGGCCGGTCTCACCAATGAATGCTACGCCTGCCACCCGGGCGTCCGAACGCTCTGCCAGCGCGACGTTCACATGTCACGCGGGATGAGCTGCAATGACTGCCACATCTCCATGGCCGCTGTCGGCGATCCCGCCCGTCGTCCATGGATCGACGAACCCTCCTGCGGCAGTTGTCATCAAGCCCAACATCCGACATGGGAATTCGAAGAACCCGGCAAGCTCTATCAGGATTCGCGCGGCCACCGCAACGTGCTGTGCGCGTCCTGCCACGGAAGCCCCCACGCCATCACCCCGACGATCACCGCCGCCGACAACGTGCAGGCCATCACGGCACAAGGCCACCCCGGCCGCATCGACACCTGCATCGTCTGCCATTCGGAGGTACCGTCGGACCCATTCCCCCATCGGCGAATCGTGGACTGACACTCGTAAACGTTGAAATCGCTCGGGTCTCGCAAGAATGAAACACATTCATCATCGGAGATGAAAAAATGAATAAGCCGCATTGGACTCACATTCAGGTCGCCATGATCGCGGGGCTTGCCTTCGCAACCGCTGCCCACGGCACGAACTACTACATCGTCACGGATCTCGGTCTCCTCGGCGGTCCCGTTGGCGCCGCGACCAATCTTAATTCCGCGGGAACCGCCGTAGGCCTGTCGACCCTCGCCGACGGAAACTATCACGCGACCGTGTGGAACCCCACGCCCGTCGATTTGGGGACCATCGGCGTCGACACACAGAGTATGGCTTTTGCCGTCAATGACGCCGGGAAGATTGTCGGGGTGTCCTACAACTACGGCGATCTCAGCCCGCACGCCTTCATGTGGCAGGCCGGCGTGCTCACCTCGCTCGGCAACTTCTCGCCGCACGATATCAACAGCGCCGGTGCCGTCGCAGGGCGAACGACTTTTTTCAACGCGGCCAATCTGTGGTCCGATCACGCGTGCGTCTGGTCCGCGGGCGTTCTCACCGACTTGGGAACGCTGGGCGGTTACAACAGCGAAGCCCTGGCCATTAACGGGACCGGCGTGGTCGCCGGACAAGCGTATCTGGTGAATAACATGACCGTCCGCGCATGCGTGTGGATCGCCGGATCGCCGCACGATCTCGGAACAATGGCCGGAATGGCGACCGCCAAGAGCAGCGCCGCCGATCTGAACAACAACGGCCTCGTGGTCGGATGGTCCGAAGTGGCGGGCGGATCACGCCATGCCTGTGCGTTTCAGATCGACGCCAATGGCGCTGTCCTCGGGCGCACCGATCTGGGCATTCTCGCGGCCGGGCAACACAGCCACGCCTATGGCGTGAACAACGCGGGACGCATCGTGGGGACTTCCGCCGATCACGGATTCGTGTGGGAAGCCGGAACGCTGACAGATCTCAACACGCTCATCCCTGCGAACTCTGAATGGACCATCATCAAGGGTACGGCGATCAACGACACCGGCATCATCGTGGGTGAAGCAACACGATATGGGTTCGCCCACGGTGTCAAGCTGACGCCCTTCGTCTGCCTGAAAGGAGACGTAAACATTGACGGATTCGTGGACGGACGTGATATCGGGTCGTTCGTAAGCACGCTGCTCACTGGCGGCAACGCGCCGGAAGTCTGCGCTGCCGACGTCGCCCCATCGTACGACGGCATCGTCTCAATGAATGACGTGGCGGCTTTTGTGGATTGCGTGCTGAATGGCGGTTGCCTTGTTGCAGACTAAACGCGCGGCCGACCGCCCTAATCGTCCAGCTCTTCAAAGAAATCGTCCCACGCCTCGCCGAAGTCCTCAAGATCATCGGCGTCCTCCAGATCGTCCCAGAGCTGCTCAAAGGCGTTGTCGTAATCATCCAGCGACGTGCCGCAGCCGCTCACCGCGGGAAGGGCAAGCGTGATCGGCGCAACGAGCAACAACCCCCGTAGGGACGCAAGCAATTTCGCTTTCATGGTCATACCCCTACTGACACAACCTGCAGACGTTGGTTAGTCCCCGCGCGAACGCTTTATCGCCCGTTCCTCAGGATCGCCCCGATGTTCGCCTTCCACCCGTCGCTGATCATCTTCCGCAAATCATCCGCCTTCTCAAACACTTCGAGCAGAAACACACCGTCATAGCCGATCGTATGCAGTTCCTCACGGCACGCGTCCCACGGCAGATTCCCCTGATAAGGCAGCCGGTGCGTATCATTCACGCCGTCGTTGTCGTGCACGTGCGTGTACTTCAAGTGCTTCCCCGCAAAACGAACACCCTCAACAATCCCGCAGGTCATGTGGGCATGGCCGAAGTCCAACAGAAAAACGACATGCTCGCTGCCGCACTTGGCGACCTCTTCCACCAGCCGCTTCACATCCGCCCCGACCGGGTGATACGGCGGCATATTCTCGAAGGCGAACTTAACGTTTAGTCGCCGCCCGATCTCGGCCAACTCGCCGAACGACTTCTGCAACTGCGAATACCGCTTTTCCAGATTGCCAACCGCCACCTTCGGCGGCGAGGGATGCACGACCGCCAGATCGCCGCCCAACTCCAGACAAAACTCCGCCTCGCGGTGATAAAGCTCCACCGCCGCCTTGCGAACCGACTCATCCTCACTCGATGGGTCGAGATCATCGCCAAAGTGGGCATGAAGCGAATCAATCCGTACGCCGAGGTCGCGGCAGATCGACACCATTTCTTTTGCGGGAATATTCTTGTCGCGATTTCGATAGGCCTGCACGACCGTGCAACCGGCCTGCGCGTACAGCCCGATCACTTCGGGCGGGTGGAAGTCGTCAAAGCCGAACGCCCCGATGGTGCCGAAGGTCATCATTCCGCCGCACGCCGCTGTCTTGCAGGGGACTGCCAAACCAGTCCGTTGGTTTCGCGAGGATCAGGTACCGGCCAGACGCCGCCGAATGATCTCGGCGCGGGCCACGCTTCGCTGCTCACCCGACATGCGGGCACCGTGTATCTTCTGGAGATGGGCGGGCTGTGTCAAAAGGAAAAGCTCGTTGACCGTTCGCAGGTCCACATCGCGAATTCGGTCGAGGTGAATGCCGAGCCGCAGGTGCGACAGGTGCAGCATCGTTTCCTCGCTGCTGATGGTTCGGGCGTGCTTCAGAATTCCAAAAGAGCGGTACACCCGGTCGTCGAGGGCCGTCAACCGATCGGCAAGCAACGTTCGCCGCGCCCGATGTTCGTAGTCGATAATCTTGGGGACGACCATGTTCTTAAAGCCATCGATGATCTCTTCCTCAGTCCGGCCAAGCGTGACCTGATTGCTGATCTGGAAAAAGTCACCGGTGGCCTCGGTGCCTTCGCCGAAAAGCCCGCGCACCGCAAGCCGCATATCCTTCGCTGCCCGAAAGACGCGCTCGATCTCACCCGTCAGTTTCAACCCCGGCAAGTGCAGCATGACGGAAATACGAATGCCCGTGCCGACGTTCGTCGGGCAGGCCGTCAAATAGCCGTAACGCGGATGGAACGCGTATTCAATTCGCCCTTCAATGCGATCATCGATGCGGCTTACTTCACTCCAGATTTCATCGAGTTGCAGTCCGCTTCGGAGGACCTGGATGCGCAGGTGGTCCTCTTCGTTCACCATGATGGAAACATCTTCGTTGTCGGAAACCGCGATGCCCCGGCTTCCGCGGATGTCGGCGTGCTGTCGGCTGATCAGGTGCCGTTCGACCAGCACCTGCTGATCGAGGTCCTCGATCGATGCCATTTCGAGGTAATCCCAGTGTCCCTCCCCCGCGGCTACGAGGTCCGTTCGCATCCGCACGGCCAACTCGGATCGTTGCGCATCGGTCGCCTTCGAGAAAAACGGATACCCGGCCACATTCCGCGCCAGGCGCACGCGCGAACTCATCACGATCTCAGCCATCGGGCCGTCGCCGCGAAGCCATGCGCCGGGTCTTTTTGCCAGTTCGTTGACGGTCATCAATGTTCCAAGGTTCGGATACGGTCGCGCAGTCGCGCGGCCGTTTCATATTGTTCGTCGTCCACGGCCCGCAGCAATTCCTTGCGCAGACGAATCAGATCATTCTCCGCGGAAAGCGAAGTGCCCAGGCGTCGCGGAACTTTTCCTATGTGGTGGCTGGCGCCTTCGTGCGCACGCTCGATCAGCGGCACCAGCGCCTTCTCAAAGGCGTCGTAATCGTGGGCGCACCCGAGCAACCCGCTGTTGCGGAACTCAACAAAACTCAGCTTGCAATGCGGGCAGGTCAGATCGGCAAGTTGCTGGATGACGGTCTTCTGGACCATCAACCCCGTGAGAATCTCATTGATGGGAACATTGCTCTGCGCCTTGGGCATCACGCCCTCTTCCTGCGCGCAGGCGTCGCAAAGATGACGCTCCTTCTTCTCGCCCGCCGGCGAAATGTCGGTCATGTGGACCGTCGCAGGTTGCTTCTTGCAGGCTTGGCAGGGAATGTACATCCAACGACCTCGACCGGACCCCCCGAGGGTTGGGTCCGAAAAATACTAGAACGCCCATATTTTATCGTCAACCGGCCCCCGTTGCATAACTTTCAACCGATCGCCGTTGCCGTTTCCCCCGGTACATAGGCGGCCGCGCACACCCGAGTCTCCCATACGCGGACCTTGGCCACGCGAACGCCCTTCGGCAAAGTCGGCGCGTATTCGTCGTGCAGGTGCCTGGCCACCAGTTCCGTGGACGGATTGATCTCGCGAAATGCGGGTAGTTCGTTCAGGCAGGTGTCATGCAGACGGCCAACGATCCTGGAAAGGTCGCGCTGCAGCACGACAAAATCCGCCACCAGCCCGGCCGAGTCCAGTTCGTTCCCTTCAAGAAACACCTCAACACGCCAATTATGCCCATGCAGCGGCTCAAGGGTCCCATCATGCATCCGCAATCGGTGCGCCGCGGAGAATTCGGATTCGAGTACCAACTCAAAGTGGGCCATTCGCCTAATCCCTCGCAACGGCAGGCTACGCTGCCGAACCTCGATCACGAATGATAGGCGAATCCAGTGAAATTGACCGAACCGGCTACACCTAAGAATTTGCAAGTCAATGGGCAGCGTGACGGGTCAACTCGCCTTGTTTTGGATGCCGCCCCAGCCACTCCACGCGCGCCGTCGAAAGGTCATACAAGGCTCCGACCAGTTCCACACGCCCTTCGCCAACTTGTTCGCGCACGTCCTCAGCTTCTTTCAGTGTAACTGTTTACCGTCTTGCGCGGGTCTTGACGTTAGCAGGGGTCAGGATGAACGGCATTTTTCCTGACCAAGTGCCGCGTATCAGTATTTTGATGGTGGCGAGCACGTCGCGGCCCTGTTGGTGGGCCGTGCGCATCAC